>CAYQPL010000001.1:0-62919 GCA_964419395.1 uncultured Phenylobacterium sp.
GGTGAGCCCGCCCGCCACGAGCGCGGCGATCCAGCCGCCATGAACATAGGCCAGCACGTCTCCGCGCTCGGCCTTCCGCAGGAAGGCGATCATGGCGATCACGATCAGCAGCGCCTCGACGCCCTCGCGCAGGAGAATGGTGAAGGCGCCGAGGAAGCTCGAGGCGGCGCTAGCCTGCTCTGGGGCGAGCGCCTGGCCCGCCTGATCGAATAGACTTTGCAGCCGGGCGACTTGGGCGGAGACTTCGGTTGGCGGTGCGCCGCGGCCGAGGCTCGCCCGCAGCGCGCCCATGGCGCCCTCGATCCTGGCCATCAGCGCGCCGTCGCGCGCCCGGAGCAGGGGTTCGACAGGCTCGAACCCGTCGAGATAGGCTGACAGCGCCAGTTCCTCGGCCCGCTTGCGCTCGCCGGCCTGGTAGGCCGCGAGGCTCTCGGCGAGCTTTCGGCGCGCGACATCCAAACCGCCGGATGACGGGGTCGCCACGGCCTCGGGATGACCGCGCAGATAGGCCATGAGTTGGGTCGCTTGCGGTTCGCCCACGCGCGCGGCGAGGCTCGCGGGCGTGGTCTGGGTCAGGACCTGCAAGTCGGGCACGACGCCGTGCATCTGCGGCCCTGCGCGCCAAGCCTGCTCGCCGGCGCGCTCGGCCTCCCGCGAATAGGCGAGGGTCCCCACATAGAAGGCGAGCGACCAACGATCGTCGGAGGGCAGATGGGCGAAGCTCGCCATCGCCGTGCCGTCGAGCCCCTGACCGATCACCTGATAGAGACCGAAGAGGCTGCGTTCCCTTGCGCGCGCCACGTCGGTGAAGGCGATCGGCGGCGGCTCCAGCCCTTTGGCGTTCGGACCGTCGCCCTTGCCGGCTGCGCCATGGCAGGACGCGCACTGTTCGGCATAGAGGGCCGCGCCCCGGGCGAGGTCCGGCGCCTGCCGCGGAGCCAGAGGCACGGGGTAGGCCTTAAGCAGATCGGTTGCGAGGGTCCGGGCCTGTCGCGCCACGTCCGCTGGCTCCGCGCGCTGATCCACCGATGCGATGAGCGCGTTGACCTCCGCAAGGAGCTGCGGCTTGGCGGAACTGGCCGGCAGGGCGCCGATACGGCTGCGCACGGAGGCGGAGAATTCCCGCATCTCCGCATACTCGGCCTCGCTGATGATGCGGCCCTTGGAGACGGCGCCCGGGTAGTCGACGGCGATATAGTCCAGGAGGCGCCAAGCGACCTCCGCCGAAGGGGCCGTGTCTTGGGCCCTGGCGGCCTGGGGCAAATGGGCGAGCGCCACGAGGGCGACCGCAAGGAAGAGGCGAGCGAGCGCCGGCATCGAAGCGTCCTGAGTGCGACTGAGAATAGGTCTCAACAACAGGATACATGCTCAAGCCGCTAGAGGATCAAGAGGCGCCGCCTCAAGCCTACGAAAAAGCGCGCCGAAACGGCTTGATCCTCTAGCGGCTAGAGCAAGTAGGGTGGCCGGCTCAGGAGGAATTCGCATGTCGAGTACGACAGCCGCCACAGGGTCGCTCCGCTACCGGGTCACCGGCATGGACTGCTCGAGCTGCGCTGAAAAGATCCAGTCCGCCGTGGCCAAACTGCCGGGTGTGGAAGAGGCGCGTGTTTCCATCGCCTCGTCGATGATGACCGTGAAGGTCGATGACGCGGCCAGGCGCTCGCCGGCGCTGGAGGCGACGGTGACGGAACTCGGCTACCATCTCGATCGCGAAGGAAGTTCGGCGACGGCCGACCCGGACGAGCTTCCGAAGGACCTTAGCCATATCACGCCCGCCTATCGGCGGGCCCTCTGGATCGTGGTGCTGATCAACGTCGGCTACGGCCTGGTGGAGATCGTCGCGGGCTTTGTCGCCCGTTCCCAGGCGCTGAAGGCCGACGCCCTCGATTTCATGGGCGACGGGCTGATCACGTTCTTAGGTCTGCTGGCGATCGGCTGGTCGCTCGTCTGGCGGGCCCGCTCGGCGTTGATCCAAGGACTCTTCCTGGCGGCGCTGGGCGTGGGCGTGCTGCTGAACACGGCCTACCGCATCCTCGTCCTGAACCAGCCGGAAGCCGAGCTCATGGGGGTGTTCGGGGTCATCGCGCTCGTGGCCAATGTCGCAGCGGCGCTCGTCCTGATCCCACACCGCGCCGGCGACGCCAATGTTCGCGCCGTCTGGCTCTTCTCGCGCAACGACGCCCTGGGCAACCTCGCCGTCGTGATCGCCGCCGGCCTGGTGTTCTGGACCAAGACCGCTTGGCCCGATCTCGTGGTGGCGGTGATCATCTCGGGGCTCTTCCTCCAGTCCGCCTGGTCGATCATTCGCGACGCCCGCACGGACCTGCGGGAGGCGCGGTCGCTGAGCGCCGCGTGAACGTCGGATGAGACAGCTTCCGCCTCCAGTGCGGGCCCGGGCGCCAGACGGTCCGCCACCGCAGGTCCTGGCCGACTTGCAGCAGGCGGTCGCGCACGCGAACGCCGGTCGATGGACCGAGGCCGAGCTCCATGCCCGAAGGATTCTTGCGGCCCAGCCGCTGGACCCCTCGGCGCTGAACGTCCTCGGCACCGTCGCCATGAGCACCGGGCGCTCGGCCGAGGCGATCGCATGGTTTCAACAGGCGGCAGACGGCCAGCCGAGGAATCCGTTCATCCAATTCAATCTGGGCGAAGCCCATCGCCGGCTGCAGGCCTACGAGGCGGCGGCGAAGTTCTTCCGGCAGGCCGCGGCCCTGAAACCCGACTTCGCCGAGGCCCATGCCTCTGGCGGCGACGCTTATCGTCTGATGGGGCAGGGGACGCAGGCCGAGCGCTGCTACCGCGCCGCGTTGCAACGGGCGCCCGCAATGTTGGCCGCGCTCAACGGTCTGGGCCTGTTGCGCCTCCAGAAGGGCGACGCCGCCGCGGCTGCGGAGCGCTTCGAAGCCGGCTGCAAGGCCGCGCCGGCGGGCCATCCCCTGCGGGCGATCCTGCTGGCGAACCTCGGGCTGGCGCGCCTGCAGCTCGGTCAAGGCCCGGATGGGCTGGCCCTGCTTGCCCAAGCCGTCGAGGCCGCGCCGGGGGACGCCGAGGCCTGGCGGCGACTGGCCGGCGCGCTTCGCCACACGCGGGTGGCGCCCGCGACGGCCCGCTTCCGGGACCTCCTGCGGCAGCTGTTCGATCGGCCCGACGTCAATCCGCGCAACCTGGCGACCGCGGCCCTCGCCGTGCTGCGGCAAGATCCAGAGATCAACCAGCTTCTGGAGTCGATCGCGCGGGCCCCCGGCGGGCTCGTGCAGACGCTGGAGCGCGAGGCGGCGACCGCCTCACGGCTCATTCAGGATCGCCTGTTCCAGACTTTGCTCGCCTCAGCACCCGTGCCGGACGTGGCGATCGAACTGACGCTCGTCCAGCTGCGGGCCGATCTTCTGAATCTGTCGAATGGTGCGGCCCAGCCCCTTGAAGAGGAGCTCGAGATTGCGGTCGCGCTCGCCCGCCAGGCGTTCCTCAACGAATACGTTCTGTTCGCCGCGCCTGAGGAGCAGGCCCGTGTCGCCAACCTGATCACGGCCCTCGATCGAGACGACCTCGGAGGGCAGGCCGGAGATCTCACCAGGATCGCGATCGTCGCCGCCTATCGCCCGCTGGCCGCGACGCCGCTCGCTGCGCGGCTCGAGGGCGCCGCCCTGCCGGCGCTTGCCGAACTACTTGGCGAGCAGCTCGGCGAACCCGCGGAGGAAGCCGAACTGCGCGCGCAGCTGCCAATGCTGAAAGCTCCCACCGACATCATCTCGCGCGCTGTCCAGCAACAGTACGAGCAGAGCCCTTATCCTCGCTGGACCCGCTGCAGCTTCGCCGAGCCGCTCCCCTTCCGAAGGGCGATCCAGAGCGCGTTGCCTGACCTTCCGGCCGGCGAGATCCCCGATCTCGACCGCCCCCGTGTGCTGATCGCCGGCTGCGGCACGGGCCTCGAGACCCTGCGCGTGGCGACCACCTACCGCGGCGCCTCCATCCTGGCGATCGATCTCAGCTCCGCCAGTCTCGGCTACGCCATGCGCAAGGCTCGCGCTTACGGACTCGCTGAGGTGGAACATCTGCAGGCCGACATCCTGGACCTGCCGACGCTAGAGCAACGGTTTGACCTGATCGACAGCTTCGGCGTGCTGCATCACATGGCCAATCCAGCGCAGGGCCTTCAGATCCTTGCCGGACTGCTGAGACCAGAGGGACTTCTCTTCGTCGGGCTCTACAGCGAAATCGGCCGACGTGCGGTCGTCGAGGCTCGCGCCCATATCGCCCGCGCCGGTTACCGGGACGACCCGGACGGCATTCGGGCGCTGCGCCGATCGCTGATGCTCGACGGAACGCCCTCTGCCTTGGACGGCGTGATGAGCCCGGCATCGGACTTCTGGACCCTTTCGGACTGTCGCGACCTCCTGTTCCACGTGAACGAGCACCGCTTCACCCTACCGCAGATCGGCGAAATGATGAGCACAGCCGGCCTTGAGTTCCTGGGCGTGCAATTCGGCCATCCCGCCGACCGGACGCGCTATCTGGCGCAGAACGCCCGCTCCAGCGCGCTGCGTGATCTTCAGAACCTGCACCGCCACGAGCTCGAGCACCCGGAGATCTTCGGGGACACCTACCGGCTCTGGGCCCGTCGGAAGAGGCCATCCCGGTGACCCAGCCGCTCACCCCGCCGCATGTTGATCTCCCGAAGGAGCAGCGGGCCGTCCTTCGGCGATCGCTCCTGGCCTTCGCTGTCTGCGGACCGACCCTCGCGCTCGCCAGCCTGGGCCTCCCCAAGATCTTCACCTTCCCGGAGGCCCTTGCGGAGCGCCTCGCCTTTGCGTTGCGGGCCGACCTCGTGATCGCGCTGTGGTTCGTGCTGGGCGTCCGGATGGTGGCGAAGGTGCGATTTGAGTCCGCCGAGGACAACGCCGGTTCGGCCTACAGCCAGCCGAGCCCCCGCCTGGCGATACCGAAGGCCTTCCTGCAGAACACCCTCGAACAGGCGTTCATCACAAGCGTCGCCATCCTCGCTCTCGCGACTGTCGGCGGAGACGCGGCGCTCGCCTATATCGTCGCGACCGTCGTCCTCTTCAGCCTCGGGCGGGCGACCTTCCTGCGCGGCTATCCGCATGGGGCCGGCGGCCGCGCCTTCGGCATCGCCACCACGGCGCTTCCGGCAGTCGGCGCCTATGGCTGGGCGCTCATCGACATGGCGTCGGACGTGGCGGTGTGAGCCGAGCCTCCGGACAGGATCAGTCCTCGAGCGGAACGACCGCCCGGAACTTGCCGCCCTTGGTCTTCTCCGGCGGCTGATCGTCCCGTTCGACGGCGACGACCTGCTCCAGTCCATGTTCGGCCAGCAGGCGTGCGGTTTCGCGCAGCGCAGCGGCGCGCACCTGCTCCGGATCGGCCCCTGGCTCCGCCTGGGCCCGCACCGCGACCGCGTCGGGCGCGCGCTGGACGATCTGGAAAGTCCGGAGGCCGGGCACGCGGTCCTCCAGGGCGGCGAAGGTGAGCGGCGAGAGCGACACCGTGCGGCCGTCGGGACGCGGGAACCGGATCGCCTCTCCGGTTCGACCTTCCACCCGGATCGCCGGCAATGGGCTGCCGCAGGGACAGGGATCGGGCCGCACCGTGATGCGGTCGCCGAGGTCATAGCGCAGGATCGGTTGCACCCGGTTGGCGAGGTTGCTGAGCAGCACCGTGTGCGAGGGCTCCCCGGCCGGGACGGGCCGATGGTCGGCGTCGACGGGCTCAAGCACCGCCCAGTCGCTGTTGACGTGCAGCCAGCCTTCGGAGCAGCACTGACTGAGGTGCATGCACTCGGTGCAGGCGTAGCTGTTGCCCACCTTGGCTGCGAAGACCTGCGCGATCCGGGCGTACTCGGGCTGCGGCAGCCCTTCGGCGGCCAAGACCAGCAGGACCGGCCGGATGTTCAGCCGGCCTGCGGCCTGCTCGTCGGCGAGCAGCGCCGCCACGCTCGCGTAGGGCGCGACAACCGCCGGCTGGAAGCGGTTGAGTGCCGCCACGATCTCGTCCAGCGGCATGTGCACCGAGAGGACCTGGAGCCGCTCGCTGACGCGGCCGGACTTCTGCAGCCGCGCGGCCGCAACGGCCGATGCGAAGTGCCCGCCGGTCGCCAGCACCAGCGACGTCCGCGCACCACCCCTGACGATCCGCAGGACGTCTCGTGGGCGAAGCCATGCGCCCAGCATGCGCAGCATCATCGCATTGGTGACGGCTAAGGCGCGGTCGTCGATCAGGAAGACGCCCGGCGTGCCCGTCGTGCCGGAGGTGGTGGCCAGGACGTAGCGGTCGAGGAATTGGTCGCCGATCCGCGCCGGGTCAGCCGCAAAGGCGCGCGCCTTGTCCAGCGTCGCCTCAGCGTCGGTCACCCAGTCGTCGAAGCGCGCCATCAGCGTCTTCTTGTCGGTCACCGGAAGCAGGCTTGCGTCCGAGACGCGATCCGGGAGGTCTTTGTAGAGATCGCGATAGTAGGTCGAGTTGGCGCGCGCATAGGTGACCATGTCGCCGAGGCGGGCGCGCTGGCGGCGCTCAATGCCCGCCTGATCGCCTTTGGCGGCTCTGCGCGTATCGAGCAAGATGCTCAGGGTGCTCTCAGCCATCAGATCGGCCTCCGAAGGCTGGGTAGCCTACGACCTCAAGCCGCTAGAGGATCAAGCGGCTCGTGTGCGCGTCGAACCGTCGCCAACGACGCGGCCAGGTGTTCGGGGCTCCGATGCGGCCGGATCGATTCCGCGCCAGCCAGCGTCTGGCGCTTCAACCCAAATGGCCGCAGATTCGTCTCGACTTAAGTTATTGATATAATTCGGTAATTTCCGATAAGATATATTCGGCGCGAAATGTGTTTCCCCGCATTGTCGCGTCCTGGGCGCTCGACGCGATCCGCCCTTTGGCCGGGCCTTGCGCGCGACCTGCGGAGAATCTGAGGGGCGCATCCCGCGCCGCGCGTATGGGAAGACAGGTACACCAAGCTCGGGGAAACCTATGTTCAACCGCAATCGTACTTCCATCTTCGCCGCAGTCGGTATCGCGGCCGCTCTTGTGGCGACCCAGGCGTCGGCCCACGCCCAACTGGTGAGTTCCAACCCGGCCGCCAACGCGACCGTTGCGGCCGCGCCGAAGACGATCACGCTCACCTTCAACGAGAAGCTCGCGCCGGCCTTCTCCAAGTTCGAGATCACCATGCCCGAGCATGGCGGCATGAAGGTCCCCGTGAAGACGACCGTCTCCGCCGACGGCAAGTCCATCACCGGCACGCCTCAAACCGCACTCGGCAAAGGCGCCTACAAGGTCGTGTGGACGGCGGCCTCGTCCGACGGCCACAAGATGACGGGCGAAGTGGCTTTCAAGGTTGGCTGACGTGCTCGAGCCTGCGGTCATCATCCTCAGGCTGCTGCAGTATGCCGGAGCGATGGTCCTCATGGGATCATCGCTCTTCTTCATCTATGCCCTGCCCCCCGCCGGCGCCGGCTCGGCCGCAGAAGCGCCCTGGGCCCGCCGGCTCTTGGCCGGCGCGGGCGCGCTCTTGGGGCTCGCCACCTTGCTCTGGATCGCCGCCCAGGCCAGCGTGCTGGCCGGATCCGTGGCGGAGGGCCTCAAACCCGAGACGCTCGGCGCCGTGGTGACGACCATGGACCTCGGCAAGGCGGGCGTCCTTCGGGCCGGGGTCGCCGTCCTCGCGACGATCCTCGCGCTTATGCTGAAGCCGGCGCCGACCAGCTGGTTCATGGCGGCCGGATTGGGGGCCATTGCGACGGCCACCTTCGCCTGGATGGGTCATGGGGCGGCGACCGAGGGGCCGGGCGGATTGATCCACCTCGTCTCGGACATCTTTCACAGCTGGGCGGGCGCAGTCTGGATCGGCGCGCTCGTGGCGTTCGCGCTGATCTTGCGCACCCGCAGCCCTACGCCCGCAGGCCTGCTTGCCCTGCACCGAGCACTGCACGGCTTTTCAGGCGTCGGCACGCTGCTGGTGGCGGTCCTGGTGGCGAGCGGGCTCGCCAACAGCTGGTTTCTGGTCGAACCGGATCGGATCACAAGCCTTTGGACCACGCCCTACGGGCGGCTCCTGAGCCTGAAGTTGCTCCTGTTCATGGCGATGCTGGGTCTCGCGGCCGCCAACCGCTTCCGACTGACGCCTGCCCTCGCCCATGGCTTGGACGAGCCATCGCGGCAGGGCGAGGCGCTCGCTGATCTGCGCCGCAGCATCGCGCTGGAGACCGCCGCGGCGCTCGGCGTCGTGGCCCTCGTGGCCTGGTTCGGCACGCTGGCGCCGCCGGCCTCGATGTGAAGTCATGACGCCCCGCCGCGACACGCGAAATCGGATGACAACGGGCGCCGGGGCGCTACCCTCGTGGACGATGCGCTTCCTGCTCGCCCTGCTGGCGGTGATCGGCCTCCTGGCCAGCCCGGCGTCCGCCGCGGCGGCCCAGGCGGTTTGCCTGGGCCATGGCGAGGCGATGATGCCCATGGCGATGCCGGACATGCCGGGAATGGACCACGCCGACGGCAAGGCCGACCCCTGCTGCGACCCCGCCAGCGACAAGGCGCCCTCCCACCACGACGCCATGCCCTGCCTTCTCGCCTGCATGGCCATGTGCGGCGTGACCGCAGCGCTCCCCAGCGCCGCACCTGTCAGCCTCGCGAAACCTGACCATGGCGCGCCGCCGCCCGGGCGGATGGCGTCTTTGACGCCTCATGACCCGGAACGCCTCGAACGACCTCCCAGACCGATCTCCTGAACCCTGCGCCGCCTCTACGGCGGCGCATCGCGTGCAGAACCCGGCCGGATTCCGTCCGGCCACGATGATCGATCCCACTCGGGAGAGTTTCCCATGACCTATCGCATTCACCTGACCGTAGCGGCGCTGGCCCTCGGTCTCGTCGCGGCCGCAGGCGCCGCCGCCGCCCAGCCCTACGGCAAGGGCGGCAATTACAGCATGGCGCAGGCCCAAAAGCCGCCGGCGGCCGAAGCCCGCCCCGCGCGGGACTGCGACTGTCCGATGATGAAGGGCGACCAGGCCATGCGCGAGCAGTGCATGACCATGATGCCGGAGCATGCGCCACCCGCGCCCAAGAGCGGCCCGGCCCGTTGATCGCGACCGCCGCGCGCCCCCTATCCCCTTGGGCGCGCGGTGAGCGAGGGCGTCGGCGGCCGGTTAACCTGGCCGCCGGCGCTTACGCGTCATCTCCTGTTCTTTCCGGAGGAAATCCTCATGCGGCCCCTATGGCTGATGCTGGGCGCAGCGCTTTTGTCGAGCGCCGCTCAGGCCGCCCCCCTCACCTATTCAGCCGCTCTGGAGTTGGCCAGGACAGCGCCGAGCCTCCAGGCCAGCGCGCTTCAGGCCGACGCCGCCAGGGCGGCGGAACGTGCGGCCGGCCAACTGCCAGATCCGAAGCTCACGTTCGGTGTCGACAACTTTCCGATCTCCGGCCCGAACGCTGGTCGCCTCGGCTCTAACGAGATGACGATGGCGCGGATCGGGATCATGCAGGAATTCCCGAATGCAGGGCGGCGACGGGCCGCCACCGCGACAGCCCGCGCCGAGACGCAGATAGCTCTCGCCGACACGGACCTGCAGCGGCGCAAGCTCCGTGCCGCGGTCGCCCTAGCCTGGATCGATCTGGCTTATGCGGAGCGTCGGGTCGCGGAACTCGATCAGCTCGTCGGGGGGCTCCGAGAGCTCTGGGAAGGCCAGCCGGCGGGTGTCGCGTCCGGCGCGGCGCGTCCGGCGACGGGCATCGAGCCGATCCGGCTCAAAGCCGAGTTTGCAAACCGGCGCAGCGAGCTCGTCGCCGAAGCCGCCAAGGCTCGGGCCGAACTCACCCGCTGGACGGGAGACCCAAACCCGACGACGGTCGGCGCGCCGCCACACCTGGAAATCGAACCCGCCGTCCTGCGGACCGAGGTGACGGACCATCCCGCGCTTGCCGTCCTTGCAGCTTCGACGGACCGCGCCGACGCCGAGGTCGCCGGCGCACGCGCGGCCAAGCGTCCCGACTGGAGCTTTGAGGTGATGTATGGCCGCCGCGACCCGATGTTCGGGGACATGGTCTCCGCAGGGGTCACGGTGAGCCTGCCGTTGTTCGCCAGCCGACGCCAGGATCCGCTGATCGCAGCTCGGACGGCCGAGGCCGGCCGCGCCCGCGTGCTCGAAGAGGAGATGCGGCGCGAACTCGCCGCATCCCTCGAAGCGGATCTGGCCGCCCACGCCGCCCACCACGAACAGTGGCTGCGGGCCAAGGAGATCCTGGTCCCCACGGCGGAGCAGAAGGCGCACCTGGAAGTCGCCAGCTACGCCGCCGCCCGCGCGGACTACGCCGACCTCGTCGAGGCCTTCACCGGCCTCGCCGACGCCAAACTCGATGCGCTTGCCCGCGAGGCGATGGTCGCCCGCGACGGCGCCCGCATCCTGCTCACCTACGGGAGCGACAATCCGTGACCCTTCCGAAATCTAACAGGGCCCGTCTGGGCCTAGGCGCCGCTGCGGCCGCCGTCCTCCTGGGCCTCGGCTTCGGCGCAGGCCGCCTCCTCGATGGACACGTCGGCGCGGCGCCGGCGGCGGACCAAGCCGCCTCCGGCGAGCGCAAGGTCCTCTACTGGTACGATCCGATGGTGCCGAGCCAGCGGTTCGACAAGCCCGGCAAGTCGCCGTTCATGGACATGCAGCTCGTGCCCAAGTACGCCGACGAGGTCGCTGGCGGCGGCGGGGTGCAGATCGACCCGGCCGTCGCCCAGAACCTCGGGGTGCGGCTGGCGACGGTCGAGACCGGATCTCTGCCAAGCGGCCTGACCGCCACGGGCGTGGTGGAGTTTAACGAACGCGACGTGGCCGTCGTCCAGGCGAAGGCCGGCGGCTTCGTCCAGCGGGTTTACGGCCGGGCTCCGGCCGATGTGGTGCCTGCCGGCGCCCCGCTGGCCGACCTGCTTGTCCCGGAGTGGGCCGGAGCCCAGGGCGAGTTCCTCGCGGTTGTCCGCACGCGCGATCCAGCCCTGATCCGCGCCGCGCGAAATCGCCTGCGCCTGCTCGGGATGTCGCCTGAGCTGATCGCCGCCGTGGAACGGAGCGGCCGGGTCCGCAACGTGGTGACGGTGACCACGCCGAGCGGCGGAATGATCAAGACCCTGGCCGTGCGCAACGGCATGACCGTGATGGCGGGCGAGACCCTCGCAGAGGTGAACGGCCTGGCCCGGGTCTGGCTGAACGCCGCCGTCCCGGAGGCGCAGGCCTCGCAGGTGCGTGTCGGCGAGACCGTGACGGCGAACCTCGCCGCCTATCCCGGAGAGACCTTCAGCGGCCAGGTCACCGCCATCCTGCCGCAGACCGAGGCGGCCAGCCGCACCCTGACCGCACGCATCGAGCTCGCCAACCGTGGCGGTCGCCTGCGTCCGGGCATGTTCGCCACCGTCGAGTTCGGCGGCCAGTCCCGGCCCGCCCTGCTGGTCCCCTCCGAAGCGGTGATCCGAACCGGCCGGCGGGCGCTGGTCATGGTGGCCAAGGACGGGGGCCGGTACGTCCCCGCGGAAGTGCAGGTCGGCCGCGAGGCCGGCGGCAAGACTGAGATCCTGGCCGGCCTCGCCGCCGGGGAGAAGGTGGTCGCCTCGGGCCAGTTCCTGCTGGACTCGGAGGCCAGCCTCGCCGGGCTGCATGCGCGTCCGATCACCGGCGCCGACACGCAGGCGAAGGCGGCCGCCGCCCCGGCGCTGCACCGCTCCCACGGCCGCGTCGAGCAGATCTCGCCCACCTCGGTCACCCTCTCTCACGATCCCGTCCCGGCGTTGCAATGGCCGGCCATGACCATGGCGTTCAAGCTCGCCTCCCCGCGGCTGGCGACCGGGGTCAAGACCGGTGACCGCGTGAGCTTCGCCTTCGCGCAGACCCCGGCCGGCCCGGTCGTTCGCGAGATGACCAAGGCGGGCGCGCAATGATCGGCGCTCTCATCCGCGCCTCGGTCCGGGGCCGCTTCTTCGTCCTCTTGGCCGCGCTCGCCTTCACTGTGGCCGGCGTCTGGGCCGTGCGAACCACGCCGGTGGACGCCCTGCCCGACCTCTCGGACGTGCAGGTGGTGATCCGCACCACCTATCCTGGACAGGCGCCGCAGATCGTCGAAAACCAGGTCACCTATCCGCTGACCACGACCATGCTCTCGGTGCCCGGCGCCCGCATGGTCCGCGGGTACTCCTTCTTCGGCGACAGCTTCGTCTACGTCCTCTTCGAAGACGGCACCGACCTCTACTGGGCCCGCTCACGGGTGCTGGAGTACCTCAACCAGGTTCAGGCGCGCCTGCCGCAGGGCGCCGAGTCCTCCCTCGGGCCCGACGCCACCGGCGTCGGCTGGATCTACGAATACGCCCTCGTCGATCGCAGCGGCCGCAACGACCTCGCCCAGCTTCGGAGCCTGCAGGACTGGTTTCTTCGCTACGAGCTGAAGACCGTGCCGGGCGTGGCCGAGGTCGCCGCCATCGGCGGCATGGTGCGCCAGTACCAGGTGGTGCTCGATCCGGTGAAGCTGGCGAGCTACGGCGTCACCCATCAGGAGGTGGTGGAGGCGATCCAGCGCGCCAACCAGGAGGCGGGCGGCTCGGTGTTGGAACTCGGCGAAGCCGAGTACATGGTCCGCGCCGGCGGCTATCTGAATGATCTCGAAGACTTTCGGGCCATTCCCTTGCGCACGGCCGCCGGCGGCGTGCCCGTCCGGCTCGGCGACGTGGCCTTCGTGCAGATCGGCCCGGAGATGCGGCGCGGCATCGCCGAGCTCAACGGCCAGGGCGAAGTGGCCGGCGGCGTGGTCATCCTCAGATCCGGCGAGAACGCCCGCGCCACCATCGCCGCCGTCAAGGACAAGTTGGAAGAGCTAAAGCGCAGCCTGCCCCCCGGCGTGGAGGTGGTCCCCACCTACGACCGTTCGCAGCTGATCGACCGCGCGATCTCGAACCTGACGCAGAAGCTCGCGGAGGAGTTCGTTGTCGTCGCCGTGGTCTGCGCCCTCTTTCTCTGGCACGCTAGGTCGGCGCTGGTGGCGATCGTCACCTTGCCGCTGGGCGTGCTGTTCGCCTTCCTCATCATGCGGGTGCAGGGCGTGAACGCAAACATCATGTCCCTGGGCGGCATCGCGATCGCCGTGGGCGCCATGGTCGACGCCGCCATCGTCATGATCGAGAACGCCCACAAGCACCTCGAATCCTGGGCCCACAAAAACCCTGAACGGCGGATGGACGAGCCCACCCGCTGGCGGCTCATCGCCGACGCGGCGGTCGAGGTCGGCCCCGCCCTTTTCCTGAGCCTAGTGATCATCACCCTCTCCTTCGTGCCGATCTTCGCGCTGCAGGCGCAGGAAGGCCGCCTCTTCTCACCGCTAGCGTTCACCAAGAGCTACGCCATGGCGGGGGCGGCGATCCTGTCAGTCACCCTCGTGCCGGTCCTGATGGGCTATCTGATCCGCGGACGCATCCCCGCCGAGGACGCCAACCCCATCAACCGCTGGCTGACCCGGGCCTACCGGCCGGCCATCGACTGGGTGCTGCGCAAGCCCAGGACGATCCTGCTGCTGGCGCTCGTCGTCTTTGCCACGACCGCGTGGCCCCTGAGCCGGCTGGGCGGGGAGTTCATTCCGCCGATGGACGAGGGCGACCTGCTCTACATGCCCTCGGCCCTGCCCGGCATCTCCGCGGCCAAGGCCGCCGAGCTGCTTCAGCAGACGGATCGGCTCATCAAGACCGTCCCGGAAGTAGAGACCGTCTTTGGCAAGGCCGGACGGGCGGAGACCGCCACCGACCCTGCGCCGCTGGAGATGTTCGAGACCACAATCCAGTTCAAGCCGCGCAGCGAATGGCGGCCGGGCATGACGCCGGAGAAGCTGATCGAGGAGCTGGACCGTGTCGTGCAGGTCCCAGGCCTCGCCAACGTCTGGGTGCCGCCGATCCGCAACCGCATCGACATGCTGGCCACGGGGATCAAGAGCCCGATCGGCGTGAAGGTCTCGGGCTCCGACCTGGCCCGGATCGACCGGGTCGCGGCCCAGGTGGAGGCGGTCGCCAAAGGCGTCCCGGGCGTGAGCTCGGCGCTAGCCGAGCGACTGACCGGCGGGCGCTATGTCCAGGTCGACATCGACCGGGCGCTGGCCGGCCGCTACGGGCTGAACATCGCCGACGTCCAGGCCATCGTCTCCGGCGCGGTCGGCGGCGAGACCATCGGCGAGACGGTGGAAGGGGTCGCGCGCTATCCGATCAACGTGCGCTACCCGCGCGAGCTTCGTGACAGCCTCGAAGGTCTGCGGGCCCTGCCGATCCTCACCCCCTCGGGCCAGCAGATCACCCTCGGCTCAGTGGCGCAGGTGGCAGTCACCGACGGCCCGCCGATGCTGAAGACCGAGAATGCCCGGCCCTCGACCTGGGTCTATGTGGATGTGCGGGACCGAGACCTGAGCTCTGTCGTCTCGGACCTTCAGGCGGCGGTCACCGAAGAAATCAAGCTGCCGCCGGGCGTCTCGATCGCCTATTCCGGACAGTTCGAGTATCTTGAGCGCGCAGCCGACCGCCTGAAGCTCGTCGTGCCAGCCACGCTCGCGATCATCTTCGTGTTGCTCTACGTCACCTTCGGCCGGTTCGACGAAGCCGCGCTGATCATGGCCACCCTGCCCTTTGCTCTCACTGGCGGGTTCTGGATGCTCTACCTGCTGGGCTACAACCAGTCGGTCGCGACCGGCGTCGGCTTCATTGCCTTGGCCGGCGTGGCGGCAGAATTCGGCGTCGTCATGCTGATCTACCTCAAGCACGCCCTGGCGGAACGCGGCCCCAACCCCAGCCGGGCCGACGTGGACGCCGCCGTCCGCGAAGGGGCGCTCCAACGGGTGCGGCCGAAGGCCATGACCGTGGCCGTGATCCTCGCCGGCCTTGCACCGATCCTGATCGGCCACGGGGCAGGCTCGGAGGTCATGAGCCGCATCGCGGCGCCCATGATCGGCGGCATGCTGAGCGCCCCGCTGCTCTCCATGCTGGTCATCCCCGCCGGCTACCTGCTGCTCCGCCGGCGGCAGGCCGATCGACGTTCCCACGCTTCAACCCAAGGAGAACCCCAATGAAGCGTCTTCTGACGACTGCGGCCGCGCTCGGCCTGACTGTGGCCCTGGCGGCCTGCGGCGGCCAAGCCGACACTGAGACGGCTGAAGCCCCAGCGGCGGCCGAGCCGGCGGCGCCGGCGGGGAACACCGCCATGGACGGCATGAACATGGCCCCGGCGGGAAGCGCCCAGACGGTCCGAAGCACGGGGACCGTGACCGCGGTGGATCCGGCGGCGGGCACGGTGACGATCGACCATGCGCCCATCCCGGAGGCCAACTGGCCGGCGATGACCATGGGCTTCAAGGCCAGTCCGGCCGTGGCCCAGAGGGTCGCGGTCGGTGACAAGGTGGCCTTCGATCTGAAGCTCGAGAATGGCGGCGGGGAAATCACCGCCATCCAGAAGCAGTAGGTCTCACTTCGGCGGCGGGCGAACGCGCGTCGCGCGCCCGCCGCCCTCTGCCGCGTGAGCAGCAAACGCCAGTCGGAGATATCGATATGAACTGTATGAACATGATGGACGGGATGGGCGCCATGGGCGGGATGATGATGCTCGCCATGGGCGCCCAGTGGCTGCTGCTCGTTGCGCTTGCCGTCCTCGGCATCGCGGCGCTCGTGAAGTACCTTCGCACCCCCTCGCGGTGACCCCCTGACGACCGGGTCACCGCGAGGGGAACCGCATCCAGGTCGCTTGTGTTGGGGCTGGGACTCCGAAAGGCGAGAAGGATCGAGCGATGCAGGTGCAAGAGGTGATGACGCGCAATCCGGTGTGCTGTGCGCCGGAAACCCGGCTGAGCGACGCAGCCAGGCTGATGGCGGAGCACGATTGCGGCGAGTTGCCAGTTCTCGACGAGGGCGGACGCCCGATCGGCGTGGTCACCGATCGCGACATCTGCTGCCGCGGCATGGCCCAGGAGAAGGGGCCGGACGCCTCGGTCCGCGAGGTGATGTCGCGACCGGCCGTGACCACCACGCCGGACGCGGACCTGGACGACTGCTGCCGGACGCTGGAGGAGAACCAGATCCGCCGAATCCCGGTCGTGGACGAGACCGGAAGGTGCTGCGGGATGGTCTCCCAGGCCGACATTGCCCGCCACGCGTCGGAAGACGCCACCGCGAGCCTGGTGCGGGACATTTCGCGCCCCACCGAAGAGGCGTCGCGCGTCGGCTGCTGCTGAAGCTCGTTCCCTCGCGTCCGAACCCGCCGAAGCGCGAAAGGCGCTTGTGTGACATCTTCCATCAGATGGAGTGGTGTCGCTGGCGGCCCCGCTGATCCGCCGGACGCTGCGACAGCGAGAGATTACGGGCCGTGTCCGCCAAGGCCAGGTGGGAGAAGGCTTGCGGGAAGTTGCCGAGCTGACGCCGGGCGATCAGGTCATACTGCTCGGCGAGCAGGCCCACGTCGTTCCGCAAATCGAGTAGCCGCTCAAAAAGGTTCCGAGCCGCTGAGCGGCGTCCCTGCAAGACGAGATTGTCAGCCAGCCAGAAGCTGCAGGCGAGGAAGGCGCCCTCGCCTGGCGGCAAGCCATCGTGCGTCTCTGCGGTGTCGTAGCGCAGCACCAGGCCATCGCTGAGCAAACGCTGCTCGACGGCGGCAACCGTGCCGCGGACCCGCGGGTCCTCCGGCGGCAGGAAACCTACCAGCGGCAGCAACAAGAGGCTCGCGTCGAGCCGCTTGGATCCATAGGCCTGCACGAAGCTGTTCAGCTCCTCGTCGAAGCCGTTGCGGCAGATGTCCTCGTGCAGGTCGCGCCGCAGCCGCCGCCAACGATCCGCCGGTCCAGGGAGGCCATAGGCAGCCACGCTGCGCACGGCGCGGTCGAACGCGACCCAAGCCATCACCTTGGAATGGGTGAAATGCTGACGGCCGCCGCGGGTCTCCCAGATTCCCTCGTCAGGTTGGTCCCAGATCGTCTCCAGGTGGTCCAGCAACACCCTCTGGAGCGCCCAAGCTTCATGGTTGTGGTCGAGGTTCGCGCAACGCGCCTGGTAGAACGCGTCCATCACCTCACCATAGACATCCAGCTGTAACTGACCGGCCGCCGCATTGCCGATGCGCACGGGACGGGAACGCTCATATCCCGGCAGCCAGTCGAGCTCGAGTTCCGGCAGCCGGCGTTCACCGCCGAGGCCATACATGATCTGAGCTTGAGCAGGGCTGCCGGCGACGGCGCGCAACAACCACTCGCGCCAAGCTCGCGCCTCATCGAGGTATCCGGCGTCCAGCAGCGACAACAGGGCGAAGGTCGCGTCTCTCAGCCAGCAGTAGCGATAATCCCAATTCCGGGGACCGCCGATCTTCTCCGGCAGCGATGTCGTCGGCGCAGCGACAATGCCGCCCGTCGGCGCGTAGGTCAGGGCCTTCAAGACGATATGCGATCCTAGGACAGCTGCGGACCACTCGCCCTCGTACTGGCACCTCGAGGACCATTGGCGCCAAGCGCGCTCCGTCTCGGCGAGCGCTTGCGTCGGTTCGAGCGCAGGCGGCGGCTCCAAGTGCGAAGCGCCGTGCGACAGAGTGAAGGCCACCGTCTCGCCGGCTTGCACGGTGAAATTGCTGACGGTCCTGAGGTCTTCGCCTTTCAGCGGTATACCGGTGCGCAGGACGACCATATCTGGACCGGCCACTGCGCGCAGCCCTCGCCCATCCTCCAGACGGGTGACCCAGGGAGCGGTGACGCCATAGTCGAAGCGCATCACCAGCTCGGCGTGCATCGCGACTTGACCATGCCGCCCGACCACCAAGCGCGTCAGGTCCGGGCGGCCCCCCTGGAAGGGCATGAAGTCAACCAGCGTCACTGCCCCGTCCTGCGTCTCGTAATCGGTTTCCAGAATCAGCGTCCCGTCGCGGTAACGCCGCTGGATACGGGGGCGCGGATCGTCCGGCGCGATCAGCCAGCGACCGTGCTCTGGTCTCCCCAGCAGGGCGGCGAAGACGGCCCCGGAGTCGAACCGCGGCCAGCAGAGCCAATCGATGGAGCCAGTCCGCGAAACCAGGGCCGCGGAGTGGCAGTCTCCGATCAGCGCGTAGTCCTCAATCCGGGAAGAGGCGCTGCCGAGCCGATCAGACAATGTAGCGGTCCCAGGTCCCGTAGTGCTCGCGACTGCGCGGGCCGCGGGGAAGGCTCAATCCGACAAGCGCCAGGCCTGCAATGACGCCGGCGACGTTCGCCGCGGTTTCGCCGCCCGCGAGAATCCAGGGGGCGATCACCAACCACGCCCCGAAGGCCGCATTGACGAAGCGCAGCGGGCGAGCCACCTCTGCCATCGCGATCACCGCCGTCGTGACCACCAGGGCGCCGACGAGATGGTCGCTGTCGGCCAGAGGCGGAACAGTTCCGAGGGTGACGCGCGACAACATCAGCCAGAGCCCGATCAGAGCACTGGCCAACAGGGTCCATGGAAGGTTTACGCCGCGGGCCGCGGACGCCAGGGTTGCTGCGAATGCGCCGCCGAAGCCCGGATGCTTGTCGACGCCGCCGCCCGGCAGGGCGTCGCCGCGGAAGAAGGCGCGCCAGAACGGCCGACCCCGACGGGTGTTGAGGACCAGGAACTGTCCCATGGCGACGAGTTCGTCGAGCGCGAACGGGATCATGATCAGCATGGCCAGAGCCGCCGCAAGACAAATTGTGCAGTAGGTGCCGATAGCGATCGGCTGGATGATGATGAAGTAAATGCTGATCACACCGAGCGGCACGACGACGATGCCGAACAGCAGCACCATCCAGGGCATGGTGCGCCATCGCGCTCGCCCGCCCATGACCCCCATCAGAATCTCGGCCATGTAGCTCATGGCGCCGACGCCGCCGTCCGCCACGGGCCAGGCCTTGGACACGTCGGAGGTGATGATGAACTCCGTTCCGTTGCGCGTGGCGTCGCCGGCGAAGAACGGTTCCCAAACCGCGTCGACATGACCCAGCTGGTAGGCCGTCAAAATGCGCGCGAGCACGAAACCGACCGCGCCGAGGACGATGATCGGCATGCGCTGGACATAGGTGGACGGGCAGTAGCTCCAGCCGGGAGGGACGTCGGTCTCGTCCATCATCCCTTCCATGCTCATCCCCGGCATCATGGGCACGAGCAGGGTCAAGGCGATGACCAGGGCGCCGACGAGGGTGTCGTTAGCGTACACCGCGGTGCTGGGAGTCCAGAAGACCAGCGGCGCGGCCAGCAGCCAGACGCCGAGGCAGGCGTTGACCCATTGGGCCCAGCCGTTCCGCGGCGAGATTGAGAAGGCCGCGAACAGCATGATCAGGCCGCCGCAGATCACGTCGTTCCAGGCGGTCAGGAGGCTGCGCGCCGCCGGATCCCAGAGGTTCCGGTCGGCCGTCACCCTGGTCACGGCGCTGGAGAATTCGGATTGCCCGAAGGTTCCGAAGACGAAGGGCGCGGTGGCCAGCCAGAGGCCCAGGCCCATGGTGAGCCAGTGCACCCACAGCATCTGGAAGTGCATGCCGCGCATGCCCTCCGCGTGCTCGCGCATCATCGTCTGATGCTCCGCCGTCGACATGCCGTGCGGCTCCGCTGCGGCCTTCTCGACCTTGTCCCCCGCAATTCGAGCTGCGTTCAGCTTGTTGGCCTTGTACCAGGCGTAGGGATCGGCCTTGAGGCGCTCCACCATGCCCGGCAGCTGCTCGCGCAAGCTGTGTTGCGGCTCCCAGCCAAGCAGCGTCCGCGCCCGCGACAGGTCGAGCTCATAGTGATCGTCGGAGATCTCGACCATCCAGGGGCGGATGAAGGCGTCCTCCCCCAGAACCTCGTTCTCGACCCAGGCGCCAGCCTTGGCGGCGGGTTTGGGAATGGAACGGGTTTCCCAGATTTCATGGTGGATGAGCCGACCGAGCGTGCGCTGGATCTCGTCGTAGCTCATGACATCGGTCTCGCCGAGGAGGAGCGGCGCCACCGGCGGCAGGGCTGCGCGGCGATCGACGATCCTCAGAACGGCGTCGGTCAGATCCTCGAGATGCAGGAAGGGCTGCCCGGTCGAAAGATCGCCCGGGTAGACCTTGGCGGAGAACCGCTTCTCGCAAATGCGCGCGATCTGTTGCGCGAGAAACGCCGAGTGGCCCCCGTCGTCGTAAACGCCCGCCGGCCTCAACAACACCGCCGGAATTGCGCCGCGCTGGTCTCGGGTCAGCTGTTCGGTGCGGATCTTGGAGTCGCGGTAGGGTAAGGACGGCTCGATCGGCGCGTCCTCGTCGATCGGCCGTCCTGGCGTCGTCGGAGCATGGACCAGCATGGTGCTGGCGAAGACGAATTGCTCCAGTTGAAAGGTCTTGAGCTCCGTCAGCAGCCGTTCCGTGCCTTCGACGGTGACGGTCTCGTACTTTTCGTTCGGCTCCCCGGTAAGGTCGAAGTAGGCGGCCAGGTGAATCACCGAAGCGATCTTGTCGCCATAGGCCATGCGAACCCGTCGGAACGCCGCACGCACGCTCGCGTCGTCGGTGAGGTCGATGCAGATGCACTCGGCCTCCGCTGGAGGGTGCGGTGGCACGTCGCGATCGAAGCCGACCACGCAATAGCGCTCGGCAAGCCGCTCGACGAGCGCAGAGCCGATGAAGCCACTCGACCCTGTGACGATCACGACGTCTCTCGGGGAGATTGCTGGTTTGCCGGCGGCAAGGCTCATCTAGACGGCCATCGCGGATCTTTCATCGGGCGCTCCGGCGTGCACAGGCCCCCTTCACGACCGACGAAGCTCCCGATCTCCACCACATTGCGCCCTAGCCGTTCATATCCCCATCACGCGCATCGGGCGGCCGTCACTCCCTCGGATACGCCGGCTTCTCCGGTGACGTTATGGCAGCCCGTCGAGCTAAGCTGTGAGACCTCGCGTCCAGCACGCAGATGCGACGACGGCGTTCCACCGCCGCCGTCGCGACTCTACCTGCGCAACTCACCACCCCCGCTGAGGTTCCCTTCGACGGGATCAAGTGAAGACCGTTCGACGTTGCAGTTATTCAGCCTGCGCCTCTGCTTCAGCCGCGTTCGATCAGACAAGACGATATTGCCTGCATTCTCCAAAACCTCACTGCAGCCAGGCCGCCCCGTCGTGGTCGTAACGGGCGCCTCCGCCGGCGTCGGGCGCGCCACGGCGATCGCCTTTGCGCTCCGCGGATGGGCCGTCGCGCTGCTGGCCCGAAGTGGGCCGGGCCTTGAGGGCGCGCGACAGGATGTTGAGACCGCCGGCGGCGAGGCCCTGGTGATCACTGTCGACGTCGCCGATGCCGCCGCAGTGGCGCATGCCGCCGATCAGGTCGTCGAAAGTTGGGGCCGGATTGACGTCTGGGTGAACAACGCGATGGCCACAGTATTCGGGCCGGCCGACGAGATTCCGTCGGAGGAGTTCCTCCGGGTGACACAGGTCACCTATCTCGGCGCCGTCCATGGCTCGCTCGCTGCGCTGAAGCACATGCGCAGCGCCGATCACGGCGTCATCGTGCAGGTGGGATCGGCCCTGGCCTACCGGGCCATCCCACTTCAGGCGCCCTACTGCGGCGCCAAGTTCGCCGTGCGGGGCTTCACCGATTCTCTTCGCTGCGAACTCCGCCGGCAAGGCAGCCGCGTCAGCCTAGCCATGGTCCAGCTGCCGGCCGTCAACACCCCGCAGTTCGACTGGTCGCGAACGCACATGCTCCACCGCCACCGGCCGGTTGGCCAAGTCTATCAACCCGAGGCCGTTGCCGAGAAGATCGTGCGTGCGGCGACCTCCCGCACGCGCGAGATATGGCTCGGGTGGACCACCATCCAGGCGATCCTGGGCGGTATGATCGTGCCGAACTCGCTGGATCAGTATCTCGCCAGAACCGCCTACGATCCGCAAATCGCCAAGGAAACGAGCGCCACTGGACCTGACATCCTGTTCGGTCCGATATCAGAGGATCGAGGCCCGCGCGGCCGGTTCGGCCAGACGGCCAAGTCCCGCGTGGCGGCCTTTGATCCCCGGGTTGTTCGCATAGCCTTCGCCACAGTCTTGCTGCTTGCCGCTTTCTTCCTGGGATGGGTGGCGGGCAACGTCATGTAAGACGAGCCGCCGGACAATCGGGCCGTCGATCGAGCTCGAGTCGGGTCAAACTTGGGGACCGCCTCTCTCTCAGGAGCCTCTCACATGCGACGGCTCCCCGCCTCAGCCGTGGCGGGCGAACACCCGCGTCTTGCCGCCCGGCAGCAGAAGCAGCGTCTGGTAGGGCTCCTTGCGTCCGTCAGGCATCTCCATGCCGGGGGAGCCCAGCGGCATGCCCGGCACGGTGATGCCCAGCGCCTTCGGCCGCTCTTTCAGAAGGCGACCGACATCAGCGGCCGGGACGTGGCCCACGACCACGTAGCCGCCGACCGTGGCGAGGTGACAGGATGAGAGCTCGAACGGAACGCCATGACGCTTTCCGATCGGCGTGATGTCTTCGACGTTGACCACCTTCGGCCGATAGCCCGCCCGGGTCATGATCGTGATCCATCCCCTGCAGCATCCACACGACGCGGTCTTGTACACGGTCAAGGGTGGCGGCGCGGCCGCCCAGGCGTGCGGCGCCGCCAGGACGGCCGCTGTGGCGGCAAGCAGGTTGCGGCGAAGGATCATCGAATATCAGCCTCCAAGGGTCAGCGCCGACCGCCGCAACAGGTCGCATTCGCGGCCGGCGCAGCCTTCCCAGCCTCCTGCGGGGTGTAGCCCGCCTCCCGAATAGCATCGCGCACAGCCAAGTCGGCGGCGGTCGTCGCGACCTCCAGCGACTTGCTCGGCAGATCTATGGCGATCTGGGCGGCCGGGTCGACGCCCTTCACCGCCGCGGTGATCGCCTGCACGCAATGGCCGCAGCTCATGTCGTCCACTTGATAGCGAAGCATGGAAACCTCCTGGTCAAAGCCTCGCCTCGACAGGTGGGGCTTCCAACGATGGGAAGGTCAAGACGCCGGCGAGCCTAAAGGCGCTCGAGGATCGCCTTCATCTGATTTATTTCCCGGGTCTGCGACTCGATGATGCCGCCGGGGCCGTAGCAGAGGGCGCGCAGCTCGGGATCCCTAAGCGAGGCTTCCTTGCACATCAGCAAGGCCCCCGAATGGTGCGGGATCATCGACTGCACGAACTGGCGGTCGCCGACCAGGCCCTGCGCCCGGATGCCGATCAACGAGAGCAAGAAGATTGCGGCGAAGGCGACGTGCAAGGCCGCGTTCAGCTTGGCGTTCATGTACATGGACTTCATCGTCAACAACATGATGATGGCCATAGGAGCCCACATCACGAGCGCCATGTAGAAGAAGTTGATGTTCTGGATGAATTCGCCCCAACTGAATATCATCGTGAACATGGCGAAATACATGATCGCCAGGCTCAGAGCGAGATTGATGGCAAGCATCACATAGTGACGCCGCCCCTCCTTCGCGCTCATGCCGGACACGGCGTGGTCTGCGTCTTTCATGTCAGCCTCCTGAGAGATTTCGCCCCCCGACGACTGCAGGCCCAGCGTCCAACGTCGGGGAACGCTTGAGCTCAGACATGACCACGCCCTGGCGCGACGCCGCGGCGCGCCGGACGCTCATCCTGTCCACGACCTAAAACCATGCGCGCAGGCCGACGACGAAACGCGTGCTCTCCGCGTCTTCCCCGTGGGCGCGCACGAAGTCCGCGGTGTCGCCGAACGCGCGCTCGTAGGAGACCCCGATGTAAGGGGCGAACTCCCGGCGGATCTCGTAGCGAAGCCGCACGCCGAGTTCGCCAGTCGACAGGCCCGAACCGATCTGGCTTTCAGGAATGTCCTGGGCCGCAAACTCGAGTTCCGCCCGCGGCTGCAGGATGAGCCGCTGCGTCAGGCGGAAATCGTAGCTGCCCTCGACGCGAGCGAGCAGATCGCCCTTCTCGGACAGGAACAGCGAACCTTCGGCCTCGAACCAGTACGGGAACATCGCGTCCACAGCGAGCGTCGCGTAGGCGCGCGAGCGCGGCTCCAGGTCGTAACGGATGCCGGCCTGCACGTCCGTGTAGCGGGCGACCGCGCGAGAATAGAGGAACTGCACCTCCGCAGCTTCCACCCCTTCGCGTGATTGACCTTCGCCCTCGGTCTTGAAGACGAACCGATTGATGTCGCCGCCGTACCAGCCTTCGACCTCCCAGCTGTAGCGGTCGCCGTTCGGCGCCCACTCCAGGAGATCCGCCTGGAGCTTGGAGACGCGCGAGCCCCCGTGCTCGTCCGCGAGAATCCCTCGGGCGCGCTGCATCCGCCCCGACCCGAAGACCTGATCGGCCACATTGTCGGTGATCACGGCCGGCGCCGGCGCATTGCCGACGGGCAAGTCGGCCGCAGTCTGGCCGCCTTCCATCGGCGCCATCGTGTGTCCCGCGTGGGGATCCGCTGGGGCCGGCATGGCGTGCCCGGCATGGGGGTCCGCGGGCGCTGCTGAGGCTTCGGAGCCTTGGGTCGGCTGCGATGGGCTCGAGGCCTTCGGCTCCGGCATCGCGTGGCCGGCATGGGGGTCGGCCGACGGCTTCGGCGCGGCGGGCATGGCGTGGCCTGCGTGCGGATCCGTGGGCCCCGCGGGCTGCGCCGGCATCGCGTGAGCGGCGTGAGGATCAGCGGCCTGGGCGACGGCGGCTGTGGCCGAGCTGGCCAGCGCCAGCGCTAGGAGGGAGGTCCGGATCATGCCGCCGCTCCTTCGACCGGACGCACCTTGAAGACTTGGAACATGCCCGCGTGCATGTGGTAGAGCATGTGGCAGTGGAAGGCCCAGTCACCGCCCTCGGCGGTGAAATCGAACGATACCTTGCCGCCCGGCATCACGTTCACCGTATGTTTCCGCGGCAGATGGCCGACCGGCCCATGCACCAGCTCGAAGAAATGGCCGTGCAAGTGGATGGGGTGCGTCATCATCGAGTCGTTGATGAGGGTGACGCGCACGCGCTCACCGGCTCGGAAGGAATAGGCCGGCGGATTCTCGCTGAATTTCCACCCGTCGAAGCCCCAGATGAACCGCTCCATGTTGCCGGTGAGATGGATGTCCATCGCGCGATCCGGCGGCCTCGGGTCGGGGTTGGGGTCCAGGGCGATGAGGTCCTTGTAGACCAGCACCCGATGGCCGACGCTTTCCAGCCCAAGGCCGGGATCGCCGGTGCGATCCATCGGCATGGGCGCGATCATCTGCACGCCTGGCCCCTTCTTGATTTGAGGAGCCTTTGACCAGTCCAGCATGTTCATTTCCATGCCGCCCATGTCGCCCATCACATCCGAGCCACGCTGGCGCGGCGGAGCCATGCCGGGCGGCGGCGCGGCCGCCGCCATGCCCGGCATCGCGCCGTGATCCATCCCCGGCATGCTGGAGTGGTCCATCCCAGGCATCTGCGAATGGTCCATCCCGGACATGGCCCCGTGCGCGGACATGTCCATGCCCATGTCCTTCATGGTCAGGATGGGCCGCTCACGTAGCGGCGGCACGGCCGCGCTCATCCCGGCGCGGGGCGCCAGGGTCGCCCGGCCCATGCCGGAGCGGTCGATCGCCTCCGAAACAATCGTGTAGGCGCGATCCTCGGTCGGCTGGACGATCACGTCGTAGGTCTCGGCGTTGCCGATCTGGAACTCGTCCACCTCGACGGGACGCACGTTCTGGCCGTCGGCCGCCACGACCGTGAGCTTCAGGCCCGGAATGCGGACGTTGAAGACCATCTGCGCCGCGCTGTTGATGAAGCGCAAGCGCACCCGCTCGCCGGGTTTGAAGAGCCCCGTCCAGTTGTCCTTGGGGCCATGACCGTTGACGAGGAAGGTCATCACCGCGCCGGTGACGTCCGAGATGTCCGTCGGGTCCATGAGCATCTTGGCCCATTCGATCCGTTCGGCCAGCGTCTGGTCCTTGCCCGCAAGCAGGCCGGCGATCGTCTGGCGCTGATAGTTGAAGACCCCGCCCTGCTGCTTCAGCCGCTTGAAGATCAGGTGCGGGTGCATCTCGCTATGGTCGGCCAGCACCAGGACGTGCTCGCGGTCGTAAGCGACTGGATCGGGCCCGGCCGGCTCGATGACGATGGGGGCGTAGTGCCCTTCCGCCTCCTGCAGACCCGAGTGGCTGTGGTACCAGTAGGTGCCCGACTGGATGACCGGGAACTCGTAGACGAAGGTCTCGCCGGGGCGGATCCCAGGAAAGCTGACCCCCGGAACACCATCCATCTGGAACGGCACCAAGATGCCGTGCCAATGGATCGACGTGTCTTCGTCGAGGGTGTTCGTCACTGCGATCCGGACCCGCTGACCTTCCTTCAGACGAATGAGCGGCCCGGGGACGGTCCCATTGATCGTCACCGCGTGGCGGCGCTGGCCGTCGATCGTGATCGGCGTGTGGCCGATCGTCAGCTTGATGTCGTCGCCCGAAAGGGTCGGCAGGGTCGAGGTCAGGCCCGGCGTCGCGCTCTGCGCCCACGCGGGCAGCAGCGTACTGATCGCCGCTCCGCCCCCGAGGATGGCCGCCCCTTTGATCAGGGCGCGGCGGTCAAGGTCAGGTCGTGGCCTGGACATTCGAAATCCTACGATCGGAACAACAGACGAGGTGATGGGGCTTCCCACTGTGGGAAGGTCAAGCGCCCCGCCCACACAAGCTCTACGCAGCTCGGGGTCCTCGCCCCTGAACTTCTGAGGCTTAAATCGCCGAGCGGTCGAGAAGCTCCGCAAGCTGCTGGCGGGCACGGTAGACGCGCGTCTCTACGGTCTTGACGCTCACCCCCAAAAGCAAGGCCGCCTCCTGCTGGGTGAGCTCGTCGAAATAGGTCAGGAGCAGCGGCTCCTTGAGCTTGGTCGGCAGGCGGTCGATGGCCTTCTGAACGGCGGCCCGGCGCTGCGCCGAGACGACGGACTCCTCCCCGTCGGGCGCCGGATCCGCTTGCGCCTGCGCCTCGCTCGATTGGTCGTCCTTCTCGCCCAGGATGAACCGGCGAACCGCCAGGCGGCGGGCGCGATCACGGCACTTGTTGAGGGCGATGGCGCGCAGCCAAACCGGGAACGCCCGCCGATCGTCGAAACGCGCGAGCGCCTTCCACGCCGCTACGAAGGTCTCCTGCACGACGTCGACGGCCGCGTCGGCGTCGCCCACATAACGGCGCACGAAGCCGTACAGCGCAGGCTTGTGCCGCCGCATGAGCGTGGTGAACGCCCGATCCTCCCCGCCCAGGGCGCGCAGGACGAGATCGGCGTCCGATTCCTCACCAACCGTCACGGGGTCTGTTCGGTGAGGGCCTCGGCGACGCGTTTGTCGAATTGCGCAGCCTGGTCCGGCGTCAACACGGTGCGCATCGCCAGGACGTGCAGGATGGTTTCGTTCTGAAGCGCCCCCATGGCGTCGTGGAAGCGATCCACGGCGGCCTTCACCTCCGGCGAGTACTCGTGGCGGACCTGGATGGCCCGGGCGAGCTCGGCGTTCGCCGCTCTCAGTTCGGCCTCTCGCGCGCGGCGCCGGACGGCGAAATCCTGCTCGAGCACGTCCAGCCGCTTCCGCTGCTCGGCCGACAGCTTCAGTTCTTCATGGACGAATTCATGAAGCGAAGGTTGGTGACGCTGATCGTAGATGTAGCGCGCGCCGATCCACGTCCCGCCGGCGGCGGCGATGACGGTCAGGACCAACGTGAGAATAAGCCCTCGGCCGAAGGAGCTCATCCGTGGTGATCCAACAGCGTCGAAGGCGCCAGTTCCGCCTGAATGGAAAAGGCGGACACCTCCTGGGATTGCGAGGCGACGGCGGCCGCGGTCGCGCCGCCGCTCGCCACGCCCAATCCGAGGGCGCCGCCGACGGCTGCGGCCCGCACCGCTAAGAGCGTGGGGGCGGCCGCCCGCGCCTGGCGCACGCGCTCGACGCCCTGCCAGACCCTCGACTCCAGCTGCTGATAGCCGGCGGGCGTTGGCTCGGATCGAAGCGCTCTCAGTTCGTCATCAAGTCTGTCGTTCATGGCAAACACCCCGACCAATCTGCATGAATCTATACGCATGCGCTGCGGCGCGCCCCTCAACTGAGGGCCGCGCCGGCGCCCTGCGTATCCCGCATAGAGGTCGGGATATGGGGGCGCTGCAATGGTTCGTCGCGAGATCGAGGCGCGCGAGGCTGAAGGCGCGTTCCCAGCCGATCTCCCGGCCCTCACCAGCGTCCGCTTCGTCCTGGCCTTGGGGGTGGTGCTCTTCCACTACCAGCTGCAGTGGCCGTGGGACGCCATGTCGTCGACCGGGTTCTTCGACCGGGCGCGGCTCGGCGTGGACGCCTTCTTCATCCTCTCCGGCTTTGTCCTGACCCACGCCTATCGCGATGCGATCGCCGGGAACCGCCTGAACTACGGCAGGTTCCTGGTCGCTCGCTTCGCCCGAATCTACCCGGCGCACCTGGCTGTGCTCGCGTTCGTACTGGTGATGGTCGCCACGGCGAGCCTGGTCGGCGCTCAGTTCGACCGCAATCTTTACAATCCCGCCGGCCTCGTCACGACACTGCTCCTCGTCCACGCCTGGCTTCCCGAGGTGGTGAAAGCGGAGTGGAACGGTCCGTCCTGGTCGCTGTCGGCCGAGTGGTTCGCCTACCTGTCCTTCCCCGCCTTCGCCTGGGCCGGCTTAAGGCTTCGCCGCCGGCCGATCCTGCTCCTCGCCTTAACCGCCCTGCTCTTCCTCGCCCTCGATCAGATCTATCAAGCCCTCTTCGGTCGCATCCTGGTGCATGCGGAGGCGAACATGGGGATCCTGCGCATCATCCCCGAATTCCTCTACGGCGTGGCCCTCTACCGATTGGGTGAACGCCTGCTGCTGGCTCGACCCGTCGCCATCCTGCTCGCCTGGGCGGCGGCGATCCTTCTTGTCGGCTTGATGCACCTGAAGGCCGATGACCGATGGGTGGTCGCCGCGGCGGGCCCGCTCATGCTCGCCCTGGCTCTGCTGTCCAAAGTCCGAGCCGAGGGGTGCCTAAAGGCGCGGTGGCCGCGTCTTGGCGGCGAAGCCTCCTACGCGCTTTATCTCGTCCACATGCCCATCCTGATCGCCTGGAAGGGCGTCTGGTCCGCCGTCCAAGGCCGCGACAGCCACTACGTGCTCGCCTGGTGGGAGGTCGCCTGCCTTCTGGCGATCTCGCTCGCAGCGGCGGTCGCTCTCCACCTTTGGGTCGAGGGACCGGCTCGAGCCTGGATCCGGGGCCGAGCTGATCGTCTTTGGCCGCCGCCCGAGGCGCGGGCCCAGATGCGACCTGGCTCACAGCCGCCCGATGTCTAACTCCAAATCCGCGGGCGATCTCGCGCCGTTCAACGCTTTGGCGCGCGCCCGCCGTTCTTGTCGAGCCACGCCTGCAGCTCGGCGATCTCGCGGCGCTGCTCAGCCGCGGTCTCCTGCGCCATTTTCTTGATCTCGGCGTTGTCGCCGTGTTTCAGCACAGCTTCCGACATGGCGACCCCGCCCCTATGGTGCTCGATCATCTTGAGCGCCCAAGCCCGATCGGGATCGGCGTCGTTGGCGGACATCATCTTCTGATGCATGTCCTGCATGCCCTTCATCATGTCCTGCTGCGCCATTTGGCCGTGCTGCATGCCGGCCTGTTGGGCGAGCGCAGGCGCGGCGAGCAGCGTGGCCGCAGCCGCGAGTATGGCGATCGTCTTCATCCTCGGTCCCCTGTGATCAATGGAAGGTCTGCAGGGCCGCCTGACAGGCCTGTTCGCACCGCCGGCAAGACTCGGCGCACACGCGGCAATGCTCATGCATGCTGGCGTGGCGTTCGCATTCCTCGGCGCACAGGCGGCAGGCTTCCTCGCACGCGCGCAATACGCTTTGGATGATCGGCTCGTTCGACCCGGTGCGACGGGAGGCGATATGGCCCGAGGCCGAGCAGATGTCGGCGCAGTCGAGGTTCAGGCGAATGCACTGGGTCAGTTGCGCCACCATCTGTTCGCCCAGGCAGGCGTCGGCGCACGACGTGCAGCTCTGCGCACAGTCGAAGCATTCCTCAATGCAGCGGATCAGGCTGTCATTGGTGTTTCCGCGCACCTGGGGGTGCGTACTGATCATTTCATGGGCGTGCATAGCCGGCCTCCGAGTGTAGGTGGATGGCCGCTCAACACCTTCTCGAAGCGCCAGTTCCGGAGATGGAAATAAACCACAAAAGTTCGGCCTCCGGTGAGGGGGCGATCGTCATGCTGCGTATTCAAGACGCTGACCGCGCTCTACGCTTCAATGGCGCCTTGACCTTCCCACGATAGGAAAGTGCAGGTTCATCTATAGGGATGCAGCTTGTCGACAGTGACGCCTCGCCGTCTGCGGCGCGTCTTGCGACGGTGCGAAATCCGCAGGATCTCGAGCCCGGATCAAGGGTTCCGCACCAGCGGCTGCGTAGCGATTGATGACGGCGGCTGCTCCGCCGATGGGAGCCACACGCATGGCCGATGACCCCGAAAAACACGCCCACCACCATCGTGGCCATGAGCATCACGACGACCAACGCCTGGGAGCGGACGGCGCCGAGACCGTGAAGGATCCGGTCTGCGGCATGGACGTCGATCCGCGCACAACACCGCACAAGGCGAGCTTTGAAGGCCAGGAGTACTTCTTCTGCTCCGCGGGCTGTCAGGCGAAATTCCAGAAGGAGCCTTCCCGCTATACGCCAAGCGCGCCACGGCCCACGCCCGCGGCCCCCGTCGGCACGATCTACACCTGCCCAATGCACCCCCAAATCCGTCAGGTCGGGCCTGGAGCCTGCCCGATCTGCGGAATGGCGCTGGAACCGGAGGTGATGACCTCCGAGACGGGCCCCAGCCCCGTGCTCAAAGATATGACCCGGCGCTTTTGGGTGGGCCGCGTCCTCGCCCTGCCCGTTCTAGCGCTCGAGATGGGCGGCCATCTCACCGGCCTGACGATGCGGTTGGGCGGGCAGACCTCCGCCTGGATCCAGTTTGCGCTCGCGACGCCCGTGGTGCTCTGGTCGGGCTGGCCGTTCTTTGAACGCGGCGCGCGCTCGGTCGCGACCCGCAGCCTGAACATGTTCACGCTGATCGCCATGGGTGTCGGCGTGGCCTGGCTCTACAGCGTCGTCGCGACCTTGGCGCCGCACTTCTTCCCGCCGGCCTTCCGCCGCCCGGACGGCTCGGTTCCGATCTACTTCGAAGCGGCGGCCGTCATCACGGTGCTCGTGCTTCTGGGCCAGGTCCTGGAGCTGCGCGCGAGGGAGCGCACCTCGGGCGCCATCAAGGCGCTCCTCGACCTGGCGCCGAAGACCGCTCGCAGGCTGCGCGAGGACGGATCGGACGAGGAGGTGACACTGGACTTGATCGCCGCGGGCGATCGCCTGCGCGTGCGGCCGGGCGAAAAGGTGCCGGTCGACGGCGAGGTGATAGAGGGTCGGGTCTCGATCGACGAATCCATGGTGACCGGCGAATCCATGCCGGTGACCAAGGCGCCCGGCGCAAAGGTCGTCGGCGGGTCGATCAACAAGACTGGCTCGTTCATCATGCGCGCCGAGAAGATTGGCGCGGACACCCTGCTCTCGCAGATCGTGCAGATGGTGGCCCAGGCCCAGCGCAGCCGCGCCCCCATCCAACGGATGGCCGATCAGGTGTCCGGCTGGTTCGTTCCGAGTGTGATCGGGATCGCCCTCGTTGCGTTCGCCGTCTGGGCGCTCATCGGTCCGGATCCGCGTTTTGCGTTCGGCCTGGTCGCGGCCGTCTCGGTGCTGATCATCGCCTGTCCCTGCGCGCTCGGGCTCGCCACGCCGATGTCCATCATGGTCGGTGTCGGCCAAGGCGCGCGCGCCGGCGTTCTCATCAAGAACGCCGAGGCGCTCGAGCGCTTCGAAAAGATCGACACCCTCGTGATCGACAAGACGGGGACGCTCACCGAGGGCCGGCCGGCGGTTACGGCCATTCGACCGGCCCAGGGCCATGATGAAACCGAAGTGCTGCGCCTCGCGGCCAGCCTGGAGCGGGCGAGCGAGCACCCGCTCGCCGACGCCCTTGTGCGGGCGGCGACGGAGCGCGAGCTATCTCTGTCGCAACCGGCCGACTTCGACTCACCCGTCGGCAAGGGGGTGCTGGGCGTCGTCGATGGTCGACGGCTGGCGATCGGCTCCGGAAAGTTCCTCGACGAACAGGGGGTCGACACCCGCGCCCTGGAGGCGGCGGCCGATGCGCTCCGAGCGGAGGGCGCCACAGCCATCTTCATGGCGCTGGACGGGCAGGCCGCCGCCATCTTTGCGATCGCCGACCCGATCAAGGCCACGACGCCCTCCGCCGTCCAGGGACTGAAGGCCGAGGGCGTTCGCCTCGTCATGATGACCGGCGACAACCGCACGACCGCCCAGGCGGTCGCACGTAAGCTCGGGATAGACGAGGTCGAAGCCGAGGTCCTACCGCAGGACAAGGCAGCCGTCGTCGAGAAGCTCAGGAGCGAAGGCCGCAAGGTGGCCATGGCCGGCGATGGCGTGAACGACGCGCCTGCGCTTGCCGCCGCCGAGGTCGGCGTAGCCATGGGCGCGGGCGCTGACGTCGCGATCGAGAGCGCGGGCGTCACCCTCCTGAAGGGTGATCTGGACGGCATCGTCAAGGCGAGGCGATTGTCGCGCGCCGTCATGCGCAATATCCGCGAGAACCTGTTCTTCGCCTTTGCCTACAACGTCGCCGGCATCCCAATCGCGGCCGGTGTCCTCTACCCGTTTACGGGCTGGCTCCTTTCGCCGGCGATCGCTGCGGCGGCCATGGCGTTGTCGAGCGTGAGCGTCGTAGGCAACGCCCTCCGGCTTCGTGGGGCGCGCCTCTAGAAGCCGCGCCGCGCGAGCCGCTTCAGCCGGACGCCCATATTGGACGCGTTCAGGGCGGGTTCAGGCGGCAGACGGATGCTGGTGGCGAGGGGCGCCTGCGGCCGCAATGCGGCCCGCCATTATGAGCCGGAGATCCGGATGAAGAAGCTCCTCCTCGCCGCCGCCGTGCTGGCCCTGTCGGCGCCCGCCGCCGCGGCTTTCGCGGACGATGGCGACTATCGCTGGCGCAGTCATCGCAGCGACCATCGGGAACACCGCCAGTACCATCGCGACTTGAATCGCGATCACCGCGAGGCGCACCGCGAAGGCTTCTATAGCCGCCGCGAACATCGCGCTTACCATCGCGACAATCGGGCCGACCATCGTGACTTCCACGACGACCATCCAGGCACTCGACACGATCACCGGCGAAGCTATCGCAGCTATGACGCCGCCCCCGATTACGGCTACTATCGCTACGGCGACTCCTATCGAGGCTGGTAGGCTGACTCGACCGATGGACTAGCCGCCCGGCTGCCGCACCCCTCAACCGACTGAGGGCCGCAACCACGCCGCTCCTCGAGGCCCCATCACGCGCACGGCGCGATCGTTGCGGACGCCCCGCCGCTTAGGCAGGCCTGCCGCTTCCCTGAACTGCGCATTGTAATGTGCTTGTCGATTGCCGCTTGTCGAGGGGCGCGTCCTTGGGCGCGCGTATCCCCAGACAAGACCGATCGGAGACTCGGCTTGTGGCCGATCATTCTGGGCGCGCTTGACCTTCCTATCATGGGAAACTCTATCTGAGCTGGGCATCGCCGTTAGGAGCCGTCAATGCCCGAACAAATCCTTCCGCCCCTGGAGATTCCGGTCCTTGGGATGACCTGCGCGAGCTGCGTCGGCCGGGTGGAGAAAGCGATCTCCGCTGTCCCCGGCGTCGCACGCGCCACAGTCAATCTTGCCGCCGAGCGCGCGCATGTGGAGCTCACGCCGGAAGGGCACACCCAGGCGGTCATCGAGGCGATCCGCAAGGCCGGCTACGAGCCGCTCGAGCGCACGCTGACGCTGAAGGTCGAAGGCATGACCTGCGCAAGCTGCGTCGGTCGCGTCGAGCGCGCGCTCCGCGGGGCGCCGGGCGTCCTTTCGGCCGAGGTCAACCTCGCCACCGAGCGAGCCAGCCTGACCGTGCTTGAGGGCGCCGATCCCGCCGCCCTCGTCCTGGCCGTAGAGAAAGCTGGCTACCGCGCCGCGCCGATTGCGGAGCAAACGCCGGACTTAGCCGACCGGGAACGGGCGGCGCGCGAGGCCGAAATCGGCGGCTTGAAGCGAGCGGTCCTCGTCGCGTCGCTCGCCACCGCGCCGCTCTTCCTGGTCGAGATGGCGCGCCACTTCCTGCCGGGCGCCCATCATCTTCTCGCCAGCACCCTGGGCGAGCAGCCCTGGCGGCTGATCAGCTTCGCTCTCGCCGCCCTGGTGCTCTTCGGGCCCGGCCTGCGGTTCTATCGCAAGGGCGTGCCGAACCTGCTGCGGCGGACGCCGGACATGAACTCCCTCGTCGTGCTCGGCACGACGGCGGCGTTCGCCTACTCGGCGGTCGCCACCCTGGCGCCCGGCCTGCTGCCCGCCAGCGCCAACCACATCTACTTCGAGGCGGCGGCGGTCATCGTCACCCTGATCCTGCTGGGCCGGCTGTTCGAAGCCCAGGCGAAGGGCCGGACCAGCGAGGCGATCAAGCGCCTGATGACCCTTCAGGCGAAGACGGCGCGCGGCGAGCGGAACGGCGAGGCCCGCGAGGTTCCGATCGCCGACGTCGTCGTGGGCGACGTCGTGCTCGTCCGGCCCGGCGATCGCGTCCCCGTGGACGGTGAGGTCCTGGACGGCGCCTCCTTCGTCGACGAATCGATGATCACGGGCGAGCCGCTTCCGGTCGAGAAGGGACCGGGCGCCGAGGTGGTCGGCGGGACGGTCAACAAGACCGGCGCCTTCCGCTTCCGCGCCACCAAGGTGGGCTCGGCCACCATGCTCGCGCAGATCGTGCGGATGGTCGAAACCGCCCAAGGCGCAAAGCTGCCGATCCAGGCGCTGGTCGACAAGGTGACGTCCTGGTTCGTGCCGGCGGTGATCGCGGTAGCGGCCACAACTTTCGCCGTTTGGCTGGTCTTCGGCCCGAGCCCGGCGCTCAGCTTCGCCCTGGTCAACGCCGTGGCCGTGCTGATCATCGCCTGCCCCTGCGCCATGGGATTGGCCACGCCCACCTCGATCATGGTGGGGACGGGGAAGGCCGCCGAGCTCGGGATTCTCTTCCGGCGCGGCGAGGCCCTGCAAAGCCTGCGCGACGTCCAGGCGATCGCCTTCGACAAGACCGGCACGCTCACCCTCGGTCGACCGGCGTTGACGCGTTTGCAGACAGTCGCGCCATGGAGCGACGCCGAGCTGCTGCGGCTGGTAGCGGGCGCGGAAAGCCGCTCAGAGCACCCGATCGCCCAGGCCATCGTCGAAGCGGCGCTCGAGCGCGGCCTCGACGTTCCGGCGCCGTCGGCGTTCGATGCAACGCCAGGCTTCGGTGTGAACGCGCGGGTGGATGGCCGCCGAGTCCAAGTCGGCGCCGACCGGTTCATGACGAAGCTGGGCGTCTCCATCGCGCCCTTCGCCGACGACGCCGAGCGCCTCGCGGCCGCGGCCGAAACCCCGCTGTACGCGGCGATCGACGGCGAGCTCGCCGCCATCCTGGCGGTTTCAGATCCGATCAAGCCGACGACGCCGGAGGCGCTCGCGGCGCTGCACGCCGCCGGTCTGAAGGTGGTGATGATCACCGGCGACAATGGCCGCACCGCCCGCGCCGTTGCGGGGATTCTGGGCGTCGACGATGTCGTCGCGGAGGTGCTTCCCGACGGCAAGGTCGCCGCCGTCCAGGACCTTCAGCGCCGCTATGGCCGCGTCGCCTTCGTCGGCGACGGAGTCAACGATGCGCCGGCGCTCGCCGCCGCCGACGTCGGCGTCGCCATGGGCGCGGGCACGGACATCGCCATTGAAAGCGCTGATGTCGTGCTGATGCGGAGCGACCTGCGCAGCGTGGTCACCGCCATCCGCCTGAGCCGGGCCGTCCTTCGGAACATCCGCCAGAACCTGGCCTGGGCGTTCGGCTACAACGTAGTGCTCATCCCCCTGGCCGCTGGGCTGCTCTATCCCATCCTGGGATGGCTGCTCTCGCCGATGGTCGCCGCCGGCGCCATGGCCCTGTCCAGTGTGAGCGTGCTCGCCAACGCCCTGCGCTTGCGCGCCTTCAAAGCCGACGCTGCGTTCGTCGGGCCACGCGCCGATCTTCTCAAAGGAGCCGTCAAATGAACATCGGTCAGGCGTCGAAGGCCTCCGGCGTGACTGCCAAGATGATCCGCTACTACGACGAGATCGACCTGGTGCGGCCGGCGAGCCGGACGGGCTCGAACTACCGCGAATACGACGATCGCCAGATCAACGAACTTCGCTTCATCAAGCGCGCTCGCAGCCTGGGCTTCTCTATGGAAGAGATCACCCAGTTGCTGTCGCTATGGCGGGACCGCGCCCGGCCCAGCCGGGATGTGAAGGCGATCGCGGACCGGCACGTGGCCGACCTCGACGCACGCATCGCCGAGATGCAGGCCATGGCCGACACGCTGCGCCACCTGTCCCACTGCTGCGCCGGCGACGACCGCCCCGACTGCCCGATCCTCGCAGATCTAACGGAAGGCGCGGAGCCATCCGAGCCTGCTCGACGGCGGCCCTCCTTCAATCACCAGTCCTAGAATAGCCGCTCAGACGCAAATGGAGATGCACGCGGAACTTCCCGTCTGAAGAAGAGTTGCGCACTCATGTTGCCACCCCGCAATGAAACGGCAGCAAACATTCCCATCGTAGCAATCTTCACCGAGGGGCCGCCGATGTCACACAAGCTCTCCCACGATTGGAGGGATGCGCCCCTCCAGCACTTGGCCGATCAGTACATGGCCGCGGACGGCTTTACCTTTGATTTCAACGCGGGCCGAGAGCGGTACGACTACCAAGTTTCCGTGGGAGATGGAGGTCGCGATGTTCTGGGCGGGCGTGGCGACCGCGACCACTTTTGGGGCCTCGGCGGCGATGACCAGCTGTCCGGCACGCGCCAGAACGACGTGCTCTATGGCGACCACGGTCGCGACACGCTCAGCGGCGGCGGCGGCGCAGATCGTCTTACCGGCGGCGGCGGCGGCGATCATCTCTATGGCGGCCGAGACGCCGACGCTTTGATGGGCGGGGACGGGGCCGACTATCTCGACGAGGGCGCAGGGCACGGCGATCTCGAGGGCGGCATGGGGGATGACACCCTCGTCGGCGGGGCCGGACCCGACGCCTTTGCGGTGGACCCGACCAGCGGAAATGACGTGATCCGGGACTTCACGGCCGGCCCCGGCATGTTCGACCATCTGGCGCTGCGCGACCTTCGTTGGGAGGACCTGAGTTTCGAGGATACGGCCGCCGGCGTCCGCGTCAGTTGGCAGGGCGGTTCAGTGCTGTTGGAAGGCGTGGCGAAGTCGCAACTCGCCCAGGACGACTTCATGTTTGCCGACGCGCCCGATCTACCGCCGGCGTCGCGCGATGCGGCCGGCGCCGCTCCGGAACGCGCAACCCCGAGCGAGGAAGGCCCCTCCTTCGGACGTCACGAACTGCCCGGCGAACGCTTCGATCATGCAGCGGACGCCGCCCTTCGCAACGGACAGGTCAGTCTCGCCTTCGTCGGTGACGAGGCCTACCAGGTGATCATCGGCGAGCGCCAGGGAGACGCCCTGACCGGCGCCGCCAGCGTCGACAATGTCTTCGGCCGCGACGGCGCAGACACTTTGGTCGGCTTAGGCGGCGACGACGTCCTTCAGGGCGACGCCGGAGATGACCGACTCGATGGCGGCGACGGCATGGATCGCCTCGACGGCGGCATGGGCGCAGACACCCTCGTCGGCGGAGCCATGGTCGACGACGTCATGGGCATGGACGGCGCCGACTCCATCGACGCCGGCGCCGGCCACGACATGATCGAAGGCGGGATGGGCGCCGACACCATTACCGGCGGAACCGGCGCTGACGCCTTCATCGTCGATCCCGACAGTGGCTTCGACGTGATCGCCGACATGGAGGTGCGGGGTGAAGCCGAGGGCGCCTTCGACCATTTGGCGCTGCGAGACATCCGGCCGGACCAGGTGACGGTCGTCGACCGGACGGAGGGCGCGTTCGTCTCCTGGAATACGGACCAGGACGCTGAGCCAGAAGGCGGCGTTCTCCTTCAGGGGGTCTTCAAGGCTGATTTGCGCCAGAGTGACTTCATGTTCATCGACGCGCCCGGCTTTGTCGCAGGAATCAGCGACGCTGGATCTGACTGGATCTTCTGAACACGCCTGCCTGTCCCACATGAGGGCCGTTCCTGCTGAGCCAAGATCCTTTGGTCGCAGGCAGAGCGCGGCCGATGTCGGGCTCAATGGTCGTGTCCAGGATGTTCCTCGGCCGCCTCGGGAGCCATGGTCATGCCGGCCACCCCGCCTTCATTCATGAGCTCGTCGTGTCCACGCGGCGCCGCCTCGGTCATCGTCCTGTAGGCGTCCGGCGAAAGGGCCGGCAGCTTGCGCAGGAACGCGACCATGTCCCAGATCAGCTCGTCACTATGGGTACGTCCCCAAGCCGGCATCGCCGTCATCTTGACGCCGTGCTTGATGGTCCAGAAGGCTTCGGCGTCGTCGCCGTGATAGTGGCGCGCCAGCTCCGGCGCCTGGGGATAGAGACCCTGACTCAATTCTGACGGCGCCATTCCCGGTGCGAGGTGACAGCCGGAGCACATTTCGGCGTAGAGGCCGGCGCCGGACGCGATGCGTGCCGGACTGTCGAGATCCCCTGGCGCCTGGATGCGACTGGCCCGAGCCTTGATCGAGCGCTCCCGGACGGCTTCGATCAGGGCGTAGACGGGTCGGGTGTGGGGCGCATCGGCGCCAATGTTGTAAACACCCAGGGCTATGACCGCGCCGGCGACGATCGCGATCAACAGCGCGGCGACCGCAAGCACGGTGAGCGCGAAGAGGTGTGTGCGCGGTTCGCGAAGAGACCAGTTTGCCAACAGGTTGCCTCCTTAGCAGCCTGGGACCTGACCCAAGCAGCAGGCTCCGCCATGGCCGGCTGGGCAGGTCATTCCGCAGCCATCCGACCTCGCAGCTCTAAACAGATACGCGCCAGCCCACGGAACGCCCTCAACACGCACAGAGGCTGAGCAGGAATGCCGGTCCTCGCTCAGGACACCACCAGCGGCGACTTGAGGCCGACAGCGACGGGTGCGGGGAGCGCGCCTGCGGGTGCGTATACGCCATCAGAGGCCGTCGATCTCAAAAGGCCTGAGCTGAACGGGAAACGACGATTGGAAGCAATTGGCGACAGGCTGTTCGAGATCGTCGCGCGTACTCGGGATGAGGTCGTGATGGGTCCCATGAGCGACCCGGCCGAAGCCCGACTGATAGCGGGCGTCACGCGATATTTCACGGCCGTCGCCTGGATCGCGGCGGACGCCGAACTGGCGCGACGCCAGTTACAAGGCGTCAAGCCGAAGGCCTTCATGAGCGCCTTCCTCCAACAGATGCACCAAGAGGTTCGGCGCCTGCAGCTCGCGATCGAGCCAGGTTGCACCGATGACGAGATCTGGCGGATGCTCTTTGAGGACGCGGACCTCTACAGCCGAGCCTTGCAGGCGGCCAGGACCCAACGGTGCGAAGACGTGCCGCTCGCTGCCGGGTTGCGATGGCTCGACGAGCGGTCGCTCTTCAATCTCGCGTCCGCCGAGGCTTACGGCGAGAGCTTCGCGGTCCTGACGATTGGGACCGCGATCCCGCCTCAGATCGTCGCTGTCTTCGAGATGATGCGCCTAGAGGGGACCGGCTCCAGCTAGGCGCGCAGCCGACCGCGGCCCCCCCAGCTAGCGCCGCCAGCCAGTCGTAAAGTCGAGAGTCCGCAGCAGCGCGAAGGTGTTGCAGCTGGACGTACCGAGCGTGCGGCAGACGTCTGGAACCTTGCGGTTTGCCCTTTGGCGGTTCGGGCTTGAGGTCTCGTTGCTGACGACGCAGCGCTCTTGAGGCGCGCGCAGCGCGTAGGCGATCAGGAAAGGGTCGCGACCGACCCGCTCCAGTTCCACATCGTTCAAGTCGGCCGCGTATCCGTCGTCGATGACGCGCTGGACGTCCTCAGGCGCGATCACTTCGTCGAGCACCAGCGCGCGTTTCACCTCCACGCGCTGCAGCCAGCCGTAAAGGAGGTCCTTCTCCGCATCACCCGTCCCGTCCCGCACTTCCTCGAAGATTTCGAGGGGCATGCAGACCCGCCCCTGCTCCGCCTGGTGCAGCAGCCACTCCCAGAACTCCGGCACCCGGTTGATGGGGTAGTAGTTGTTGTGGGCGGTGATCAGAACATTCGCGTCGAGCAGGTAGAGCACTAGCCGGCGCCCCCGGCGACCAGCGGCTCCACGTTGCGCGGACGGACCCCAAGGACCTTGCCGGCCTTCGTTGGCGTGAGAGTGCCTTCATCCAGCGTCCGGCGGACAAGCTGAAGCAGCGCCCCGCCAAGCTTATGACGACGCACGACGTAGTAGTTGGGACCGCCCTCCGAGGCGCGTTCTCGCTGGCGCCGCTCGTCACGATCCCTGAGATACTCGTCGCGGAACGCCCCGCTGACCGTCCGCCAGCGATCCTCTGTCAGGGCGCCCGATAGGCTAAGTCTATACGCCACGAGGGCGCGACTGATGTGGCGCCCGTTCGAAAACTCGGTGATCCGCTGCTGCACGGCCGCGAGGTCCGCATTGCGCACATCGAGGCCGGCAAGCTCTTCGGCGGGGAGCAGCAGGGCGCTGGCGACATCGTTGCAGAAGCGCTCCATGCGCGCCTCCATCGACCCGCCGCTGATGCCAGTCTGGCCCAAGATTATGTGCGCAAGCTCATGCAGCAGGGTGAACGCCCAGGCCGATTTGGCGTCCTGGTCGTTGATCACGATGAACGGCGCAATCTCGTCAGCCAGGGCGAAGCCCCTGAAGGCCTCCACGTCGATCGCGCTGTGGTGCGAGCCGAGATTGCCGATGAGCAGAACGAAAACCCCGGCGGCTTCGACCTGGCGTCGTAAATAGTTGAACGCCAGCTCGGTCGTGCGCTGAGCACGAAACTCGGCCAGGCTGAAGCTGATCGCCCCGCTCACGGCGCGCGCAACGCCGGCGACGCCGGCGTTCAAGGTCCGCGACGCGACGAAGCCGAGCGGCGAGGCGTCCTCGTCCTCCAGCAGCGCGCGCACCACCCCTTGGCGTGCGCGGATATCCCGAACGAGCGCATCTACCGCCCCCGCTGCGCCCGCGCGCTGGTCATCCGGAAGCGTTCGGAAGTCCTCGCCCCGATCGGCTTTCGGCGGCGGCTTGGCAAGGTAGAAGGTGATCAGCGGCCGCCGATACACCTGCGCCATCTTCAGCAAGGTGGGTCGGCTGACCTCGCCCTCCCCGGCCTCGAGCGCAGCCAGCCGCTCCGCACCGGGCCCTTGGCGCGTGTCCCGCAGGCCGACCTTCTGGGCAGCCTCCGGCAACGCGAGACCGGCGGTCTCGCGCGCCCAGGTCAGAATGGCCGGGTTGACGTGGGTCATGGCGTATCCATGCCCCGAAATGGTTGACGGGGCGAGAAGCTCCCCCATTTGAGCCTCAGCATGACCCAGCTTCCGCACCTTCGGCTTCGTCGCGCGCCAGCCGCCGATAGAGGGTCGCGCGCCCGCAGCCGATCAACTTCGCAGCCGATGGCACGCTGAGCGAGCCGCTGCGCAGCAAGGGTCCGTAATGGGCCCACTGGTCGTCGCTGATCTTGGCCGGCCGGCCAAATCTCACGCCGCGCGCCTGAGCGGCCGTCCGCCCCGCGCCCGTCCGTTGAAGGATCAAGCTGCGCTCGAACTCCGCGATGCCGGCAAACACGGTAAGCACCATCTTGCCTGCCGCCGACGTGGTGTCGGCCCACGGCTCAGCCAACGACCGCAGACCCGCACCGCGTTCGGCGATCTCTTCCGCCAAGGTCAGCAGGTCGCGCGTCGAGCGCGCCAGCCGGTCCAGCCGCGACACGATGACGACATCGCCTTCTCGCAGGTGCTCCAACAGGCGATCGAGCTCCGCGCGCGCCCGCTTCGCTCCCGATACCTTTTCCTCGAAGATTTTCCGGCAACCCGCATCTTTCAGCGACGCGCGTTGCAGCGCGAGGTCCTGATCATCGGTCGAAACGCGGGCGTAGCCGAGCAGCATGCGGAAGAGTCCCAAAACTCGTGTCGATAGTCAATGCTTTCGAGACTGACTTTTGAGACACGCCGCCGCGGGCGCAGTCCCCATTCTCCGCCGAGTCTCGAAACTTAGGAGTTTTAGGACACCAGACCTAGGGCTTCATGTTCCATGGCCGCCGCTGCGAGCTCAGCTCCACGCAGCACTCGACCTTCCGCTTTCCGCTCGCTGTAGCGGTCCACGAGGTAGTCGGCGCGGTCCCGCGTCAACAGGGTGAACTTGTAAAGCTCCTCCATCACGTCGCCCACGCGGTCGTAGTAGGCGGACGGCTTCATGCGCCCAGCTTCGTCGAACTCTTGGTAGGCCTTGGCCACCGAGGATTGGTTGGGGATGGTGATCATCCGCATCCAGCGTCCGAGGAAGCGCAGGGTGTTCACGGCATTGAACGATTGCGAGCCTCCGGACACCTGCATGACCGCCAAGGTGCGGCCCTGGGTCGGCCGCACACTGCCGATCTCCAGGGGAATCCAGTCGATCTGCGCCTTCATGATCCCGGAGATCGCCCCGTGGCGTTCCGGGCTGCACCAGACCTGGCCTTCGGACCACTGTGAAAGCGCCCGCAGCTCCTGCACCTTAGGATGGTCCGGTGACACGGCGTCGGGCAAGGGCAGGTCTCGCGGATCGAAGATGCGCGTCTCGGCGCCGAAGCGCTGCAGGATGCGGGCGGCCTCCTCCGTCAGCAGCCGGCTGTACGAGCGTTCGCGAAGCGAACCGTAGAGCAGCAGGATCCGCGGCGGGTGGGTCGCAGTCGATATGGCGTTCAGCTTCTCCAGGCTCGGCGTCTCGAGGAACTGCGGCTGCAGGGCGGGAAATTCGGTCATTCGGAACCTCGAACGTCGGACGCGACTTCAAACTGTCGTAGACTTCCTATATTGTCGAAATATGGAAACAAAGCCTGCCCTTGCAAGCCTGTCCGCCCTCGCTCACGAGGTTCGCCTCTCCGCTTTCCGCCTCCTGGTTCAGGCCGGACCTGAGGGCCTGCCGGCCGGCGAAGTGGCCCGTCGCCTGGGCGTGCTGCCCAACACCCTGTCGGCGAGCCTCAATGTGCTCAGCCATGCGGGCCTGATCGACTCACGTCGAGAGGGCCGCTCAATCATCTACAGCGCCAACTACGACGCCATGCGCGAGCTGTTGGCCTTTCTGATGGAGGACTGCTGCGGCGGTTCGCCGGAGATCTGCGCGCCCCTGGCCGCCATCGTCAGCCAATGCTGCGTGGCCGAAGGCGCGCGTGCCTGAGGAGCCGCCCGTGAGCGACAAGACCTACAACATCCTCTTCCTGTGCACCGGCAACTCGGCCCGGTCCGTCATTGCCGAGGCGCTGATGAACAAGGAGGGCCAAGGACGCTTCAAGGCTTACTCGGCGGGCTCCATGCCCACGGGACGTGTCAATCCACACGCCCTGTCGATCACCCGTGCCCTCGGCTTCGAGGACATGGCGTTCCGCTCCAAGTCCTGGGACGAGTTCGCAAAGCCGGGCGCCCCGCCGCTCGATTTCATCATCACTGTCTGTGACAACGCCGCCGGCGAGGTCTGCCCTGTGTGGCCGGGCCAGCCGATGACCGCCCATTGGGGCGTGCCGGACCCGGCTGCGGTCGAGGGCTCCGAGGCCGAGATCGCCGCGGCCTTCTCCGAGACGGCGCGGATGCTGGGCAACCGCATCCGCATCTTCCTCAACCTGCCGCTGGCTTCCATCGACCGCATGTCCCTGCAGGCCAAGCTGCGCGAGATCGGCCAGTCCGCCGACGAGATCCAATCCACCCAATGACCACGATCGAGCCGCCGGCCCTGGCCGAAGGGCCCAAGGCCCTGTCCCGCTTCGAGCGTTTCCTGACCCTGTGGGTGGCGCTCTGCATCATCGTCGGCGTTGGGTTGGGCCACCTCTTCCCAAGCGTTTTCCAGGCTATCGGTGGCGCCGAGGTCGCCAAGGTGAACCTGCCGGTGGCGGTGCTGATCTGGCTGATGATCATTCCGATGCTCATGAAGGTCGATTTCGGCGCCATGCGCCAGGTTGGCCAGCACTGGCGAGGCATCGGCGTGACCCTGTTCGTCAACTGGGCGGTGAAGCCGTTTTCGATGGCGGCGCTGGGCGCCTTCTTCATCGGCTACCTGTTCCGCCCTTACCTGCCGGCCGGCGAGATCAACAGCTACATCGCCGGCCTCATCCTGCTTGCCGCGGCGCCCTGCACGGCCATGGTGTTCGTCTGGAGCAATCTGACCCGAGGCGAGCCGCACTTCACCTTGAGCCAAGTGGCGGTCAACGACGCCATCATGGTGGTAGCGTTCGCCCCGATTGTCGGCCTGCTGCTGGGCCTGTCGGCTATCACCGTGCCGTGGGACACGTTGCTGCTCTCGGTCGGGCTCTACATTATAGTGCCCGTCGTCCTGGCGCAGCTTCTGCGAGGCGCGTTCATCAGGCGCGGCGGCGAGGCTGAGCTTCAGCGCGTCCTCGGACGCATCGGGCCGCTCTCGCTCACGGCCCTGCTCGCGACCCTGGTGCTGCTGTTCGGCTTCCAGGGCGAGCAGATCTTCACCCAGCCGGCGATCATCGCCATGCTGGCCGTGCCGATCCTGATCCAGGTCTACGCCAACTCGGCCGTCGCCTATCTGCTCAACCGCGCCACGGGTGAAGCCCACTGCGTCGCCGGACCGTCCGCGCTGATCGGGGCCAGCAACTTCTTCGAGTTGGCCGTCGCCGCCGCCATCAGCCTGTTCGGCTTCTCCTCCGGCGCGGCGCTGGCTACCGTGGTCGGCGTGTTGATCGAAGTGCCGGTCATGCTGACCATCGTCGCTATCGTGAACCGGTCGAAGGGTTGGTACGAGCGCGGCGCGGCCGTTCAACGGGTGGCGGCGCGTTGCGCCTCACCAATCACGAGGTGACCTGCATGTCCGCCTTCTCGATCACCATCTTCCACAATCCGGCGTGCGGCACCTCGCGCAACACGGTCGCCCTCGTAAGGGCCGCTGGCTATGAGCCCGAGGTCGTCGAGTACCTGCAGACCGGATGGACCAAGCCGCAGCTGCAGGAGCTGCTCGCGGCCATGGGCGCCAAGCCGCGCGACATCCTGCGCGACAAGGGCACGCCAGCGGTCGAGCTGGGGCTGCACGGTGCGGAGGCCAGCGACGAGGCCATCCTCGACGCCATGGTGGCGCACCCGATCCTGGTGAATCGCCCGATCGTCGTCACCCCGAAGGGCGTGAAACTCAGCCGGCCTTCAGAGGCTGTCCTCGATTTGCTCGATCGCAAGCCCGACAGCTTTAGAAAGGAGGATGGCGAGGTCATTCCGCTCGGCTAAAAGTCCCGCAACCCAGTGACATTCGAGATCCTTCTGAGACGACTTGTTTGCGCGGCACGAACTTAGGAGTTTCGGGACCTTCCTCTTCCTGACACCACGCCAAGACGGCTGCGGTCACGCGGTCTCAGACCACAGCCAAGTCTAATAGGTGGAACGCCATACCGACGGCGGCGCAGCCGAGCAGCACCGGGATCACGCCCATCTTGAAGCGGAAGACGGCGAGCGCCGCGGCCAGGGTGAGGACGAGCGAGGCCCAGTTGATCGTCGACAGCACCGGCACGTCCATGCGAAGCCCCCAGCCGGCCACCTCCCGCACCTCCCGGAAGAGCACGTGCAGCCCGAACCAGATCGCCAGGTTAAGGATCACGCCCACCACGGCCGCCGTGATGGCGGCCAGGGCGGCGTTGAGCGCCCTGGCCCCGCGGAGCGCCTCGACGAAGGGGGCGCCCAGGAAGATCCAGAGAAAGCAGGGGGTGAAGGTGACCCAGGTGGTGAGCACCCCGCCAAGCACGCCGGCCAGCAAGGGCGACAGGCCCTCGGCGCCGCGGAAGGCGCCCATGAAGCCGACGAACTGGGTGACGATGATCAGCGGGCCCGGCGTGGTCTCGGCCATGCCGAGGCCGTCGAGCATCTCGCCGGGCCGCAGCCACCCATAGGTCTCCACCGCCTCCTGGGCGACGTAGGCCAGCACGGCGTAGGCCCCGCCGAAGGTGACCACCGCCATCTTGGAGAAGAAGACCGCGATCTGGGAGAAGATGTTGTCCCAGCCGACCAGCAACCCCAGCCCCAGCACCGGCGCCGCCCACAGCGCCGCCAGCAGCCCCGAAATCTTCAGCGACCAGAGGAGATTCGGCCGGGCGTGAGCGGGCGTCCCTTCGCCGAGGAGACTGTCGGCGTCGAGCACCTCCTTGGCCACCACCGCGCCATGGCCGCCGCCCACGAGGAAGGCCGGGACGCCGGCGCGCCCGCCGATGAAGCCGACCAGCGCCGCCGCGAGGATGATCAAGGGAAACGGCACGTCGAAGGCGAAGATGGCCACGAAGGCGGCGGCCGCGATGCCGATTATCACCGCATTCTTCAGCGAGCGACTACCGACGCGCACCACCGCCTGCAGGACGATGGCGAGCACGGCGGCCTTCAGGCCGAAGAACAGGGCCGCGACCATGCCGACGCCGCCCAGCAGCGCATAGAGGACGCTGAGCGCCATGATGGCCAGGAAGCCGGGCAGGACGAAGAGCACCCCGGCCAGCAGGCCGCCGGCGGTGCCGTGCATCAGCCAGCCGATGTAGATGGCGAGCTGCTGCGCCTCGGGGCCCGGCAGGAGCATGCAGTAGTTCAAGGCATGCAGGAACCGCCGCTCGCCGAGCCAGCGCTTCTCCTCCACGAGGATGCGATGCATCATCGCGATCTGTCCCGCGGGACCGCCGAAGCTGAGGGCGGCGACCCGAGCCCAGACCTTCATCGCCTCGGCGAAGGACACGCCGTGACCGTGGGATGGAGACGCGACTTCGGCGGCCGTGGTCATGCGGCGCTCGCCCGGGCGAAGCGGGCGTTGGCGCCCTTCCAGGCGAACGCCTTCATGTAGGCGTCGACGTAGGCCGCGGCCCTGGCGCCATAGTCCATGTGGTAGGCGTGCTCGTACATATCGAGCGCCAGGAGCGGGCGGCCGTCGGCGAGGGTCTGGGTGTGGTCGGAGGCCCATTGGTTGACAAGCCGCTGGTCGCGTTCGCTCCAGGTGAGCAGCACCCAGCCCGAGCCGCCGCCCAGGGCCTTGCCCATGCCGGCGAACTCGGCCGCCCACCGCTCATGGCTGCCGAAATCCCGCTCGAGGGCGCGCGCCAGCGGCGCCGAGGGGGCGTCCCGTTCCCCGAACCCCTCGAAGTGGACCTCGTGCAGGACCATGGAGTTCCAGGCGAGCAGTTCCTCGCGCTTCAGCCCGTTCACCAGGAAGGTCGGCGCGGCGGCCATGTCGAGCTTGGCGAAGTCCGTCTTGATGGCGCCCAGGCGCCTCACGGCGCCGGCGTAGTTGTTGTCATAGTGGCTGCGGATGAGCTTCTCCGACAGGCCCGGAACCTTGGCGGGATCGAATGCCAGCGGCTTGGGCGTGAAGGCCGCCGCCGCGGCAGGCGTCCCTCCAGCGGTTTGTGCGGCGGCGACGGGCGCGGCGGCGGCGAGGCCGGCGGCGGCGGCCAGCAGGGTGCGGCGATCGGGATCGGTCATCGGTCTCTCCTTCAGAGGTCGGCGGGACGCCAGGCGTGGCGCTCGCGGTCGGGGTTGAGGCTCCAGGCGTAGAGGGCGTCGTAGAGGACCAGGCCTTGGGCCAGCAGAGCCTGGTCATCCGAGTGGGTGAGCGATAGCCCCAGCGAGACCGCGTGCAGGCCGGCGGCCTCCGGCGCCAGGTCGTGGCGGTCGGTGTCCGCGCCCCGCACGATGAGGGCGAGCCTCTCAAGTCCGGGGTCGACGAGCCCGAAGTGCGTGAGGAAGGCGTCGAAGCTGCAGAGGTCGCCGACGTGGGAGAACGGCGCGCCTGGGAGGTCGAAGACGATGGCCCCTTCCCGCTCGGCCGCCTCGAACACGGCGGGCGTCGGGACGTAGAGGATCTCCGCTTCGGGCTCGAGGAACCGGCGGATCAGCCACGGACAGGCCAGGCGGTCGATCTTCGGCTGTTCACGGGTCACCCAGCGGGTGGGGCGGCCGCCTGGAAAAAGCTCGGAAAGGCGACGGTCGGTCTCAGAGTCCAAGGCAAGCGCTCCCGAGGGCCCGCGCAAGACGGACGCCTGAAGGAGCGGATCTTGGACGAGCGAACCCGTCTGACCGGGCGATCCGCGGAAGCCCGATGACCCTCGGATACCCCGTCGGCGGCCCCTTGGGAAGAGGTGGACGCTAGACGGAAATCAAGGCGTCGACCCGAAGCTCAGACGACGCGCTTCAGACGGGCGAAGTCGCCTGAGACCCGCAGGGTGAGCGTCACCGGCTTGCCGGCGCGGTTGCGCCAGAACCAGCCGTGGGCGCCGTCGAAGGCGGCGGTCAACTCGCCTTCGGAAACCGCCTCCGAGCCCTTGGCGTAGCCATGGTACTTGATGCCCTGCCCATCTCCGTGGGTGTCGAAGTTCAGCTTCGGCCCGTCGGTGCTCCAGCGGTAGTCGACGGTGGCGCCCTTGCGCATCTCGGCCTTGAACTCGACGGCCTGGTTGGGCGCCAGGGTGACGGTGACCTCCTCCACCTTGCCCGCAGGCGCAGCCGCCGCGGCCGCGATTGGGGCGGACGCCGACGGCGGGGGCGCGGCGGCGACCGCAAGCGGCGGTGCGACTGTCGGCGCTGTGGCTTCGACCTCCGCTTCGGCCGCGAGGGCGACCTTCACCTCGCCCATCTGGGTCAGGCCGATGAGGCGGCCGACCCCTGTGGGGTCGATGGCGTATTCGGCCGGCACGACCACGGTGACGAGCAGCCCCGCGGCCACTGCGGCCGCGATGGCGGTGGAGCGCAGCAGTCGACCGGTGCTCGGCAGTTCGGCGGGATCGGGTTTGTGGATGTTCGACATGAGGATCTCCCGTCAGGCGACGAAGAAGCCGACCAGCTGATAGCCGGTGAGGACGAAGCCCGCCGTCATCAGCATGACGTTGGCGGCGTAGGCGTGCTTCCAGAAGCTCGGCGTGCGTCGCCAGAAGCCCATGGCGATGAGGATGACGCTGAGCGCCAGGATCTGACCGAGTTCGACACCGATGTTGAAGGCCAGCAGGTTCGGGATCAGCCCGTCGCGGGCGAGCTCGAAGTCCTGCAGCTTCGTTGCCAGGCCGAAGCCGTGGAAGAGCCCGAAGATGAGGGTGGCCGCCTGGGCGTTCGGCTGCACGCCGAACCAGCGCTGGAAGGCGCCGAGGTTGTCGAGGGCCTTGTAGACCACCGAAAGCCCGATGATCGCGTCGATCAGGTAGGCGTTGACGCTGATGCCGGTGAGCACGCCCAGCAGCAGGGTCACCGAGTGGCCCACCGCGAACATCGTCACATAGAGGCTGATGTCCTTCAGCCGGTAGAGGAAGAAGATCACCCCGGCCAGGAACAGCAGGTGATCATAGCCGGTCACCATGTGCTTGGCGCCCAGGTAGACGAAGGGCGCGAACAGCACGCCGGAGCTCTCCTGGATGTAGCCCTTGTCGCCCTCGGCGACGCCATGCGCCCAGGCGGCGCCGGCGACAAGGCTGAGGATCAGGGCTGCGATGGCCAGGCGCAGCGTGCGCCAGGCGGGCCAAGGTGCTGTGGAACGGCTCGATGTCATGGCGTCAGATCCCTGCCGAAGGCCATTGGCGGTGAAGGTCGTCGATGACGAAGTCATGAGCGTGGGCCCGGTCGTCGCCTGCCGATCGCCCTTCCCGGAGATGCGGGTGGGCCGGTGGAAGGTCGTCGTGCCGATGGACCACCACGTCCGGGTCCTCGGCCGGCCAGAGGACCAGGGCCGCCACGACGCCGACGGCGGCCAGCACAGCCAGGGTGATGGAGGTCCAGCCCAGGCCGATCCGCGCCCCCACGGCGCCGGCCACCAGATAGGTCAGCAGCCAGCAGGCGTGGGACAGGGCGAACTGGGCGGCGAAGACGGCGCTGCGGTCGTCGGGGCTGGCGGAGCGTCGCAGCAACCGGCCGGACGGGGTGAGCACCGCGGAGTAGCCGACGCCCATGATCGGCCACAGGATCAGCAGCGCGACCCAACGATCGCCCCCCGGCGCAAGGCTCGTCGCCGCTGTCGCCAGCAGGGTAGCCGCCAGGAGCAGGGCTGCGCCCGTCATCACCTTGCGGTCGTCCAGGCGCTCGAGCAGCCGCGGCAGGGCGAGCGCCGCGAGCATCGAGCCCGCGCCGAAGGCGGCCAGCGCCAGGGCGACATCGTTCTCCGAGCGGCCCAGTAGCGAGCGGACGTAGACGACGGTGTTGACGATGACCATCGCGCCGCCCGCGGCGGCGGCGAGGTTCAGCGCCAGCAGGCCGCGCAGGCGCGGTGTCTTCAGGTAGATGCGCGAACCGCGGGTGGTCCGGGCATAGATCCCGCCGGCCTGTGGTTGTCGCTTTGGCTGCGGGACGACGACGGAGACCACCAAGGCGGCGGACGCGAGGAAGCCCAGCACGGTGCCGCCGAACAGCCAGTGGAAGCTGATGAGGCTGAGCAGCGCCGCGGCCAGCATCGGGCTGACCAGGCTTTCCATGTCGTAGGCGAGCCGCGAGAGCGACAGCGCCCGGGTATAGCGGGCCTCGTCCGGCAGGATGTCCGGAATCGCGGCCTGGAAGGTGGGCGTGAAGGCGGCCGAGGCCGACTGCAGCAGGAAGATCAAGAGGTAGATCTGCCAGATCTCGGTCACGAACGGCAGCATCAGCGCCACCCCGGCTCGCACCAGGTCCATGGAGACCAGGAAGGCCCGGCGCGGCAGCCGGTCGGCGAAGGCGTTGGCGATCGGTCCCACACCGATGTAGGCGACCATCTTGATCGCGAGCGCCGTGCCCAGGATCGCGCCGGCGTCCGCGCCGGCGAGATCGTAGGCCAGCAGGCCGAGCGCCACCGTGGCGAGACCCGTGCCCACGAGCGCGATCACCTGCGCCAGGAACAGGCGCCGGTAGGTGCGGTCGGCAAGCACGCTCAGCATGGCGCTCGCCTCCGGAGCGGGGTCAGCGGGCCGGCGCGGGTCACGCCGGAGCCTCCGCGGCGATCTCGGTGCGGCGGCGCACCCGACCGTGCACCAGCCGGTAGAGCGCCGGCAGCACCAGCAGCGTCAGCAGCGTTGAGGACAGGACGCCGCCGATCACCACGGTGGCCAGCGGTCGTTGCACCTCGGCCCCGGCGCCGACGTTGAAGGCCATGGGCACGAAGCCGAGGCTCGCCACCAGGGCGGGCATCAGCACCGGGCGCAGACGGGTGAGCGCCCCCTCCCGGATGGCCTCGTCGAGACCGCGCCCCTCGGCGCGCAGGCTGCGGATGAAGCTCAGCATCACCACCCCGTTCAGCACCGCGACGCCCGAGAGCGCGATGAAGCCGACGCCCGCCGAGATCGAGAGCGGCAGGCCGCGCAGCAGCAGGGCCGCCACCCCGCCAGTCAGCGCCAGCGGCACGCCCGAGAAGACGATCGCGGCGTCCCTGAAGGAGCGGAACAGCGCATAGAGCAGGCCGAGGATCAGCAGCAGCGTCACCGGCACGACCAGCTGCAGGCGCTTGGACGCCGAGATCAGCTGCTCGAAGGTGCCGCCGTAGGTGACCCAGTAGCCGCTTGGGATCTCCACCTCGGCGCCGACCTTCTCCTGCACCTCCGTGATGAAGGAGCCGAGGTCCCGGCCACGGACGTTGGCGGTGACCACCACGCGGCGCTTGCCGTTCTCGCGGCTGATCTGGTTGGGCCCGATCTCCACCGCCACCTTGGCCACGTCGGCCAGCGGCACGAACCCGCGCGTCCCCTCCCCGCCCGCCGCCAGCGGGATCCGCAGCCGGCCGATCTCGTCGACGTTGGTGCGGATGGCTTCGGGCAGGCGCACCACCACGTCGAAGCGGCGATCACCCTCGAAGACCTGGCCCGCCACCGTTCCGCCGAGGGAGGTGGCGACCACCTCCTGGACGTCCTGCACGTTGAGGCCCAGGCGTGCGAGCGCGGCCCGGTCGGGCGTGATCTGCAGCACCGGCAGGCCGGTGACCTGCTCGACGCCGACGTCCTGGGCGCCATCGACGCCGGAGACGACGGTCTCCAGCTGCTGGCCGATCGCCAGCAGCTGGTCGAGGTCGTCGCCGAACACCTTCACGGCCACATCGGCGCGCACGCCGGATAGCAGCTCGTTGAACCGCATCTGGATCGGCTGGGTGAACTCGTAGTTGTTGCCCGGAATCTGGGCCACGGTCGCCTGCAGCTCGGCGAGCAGCTGGGCGCGCGGCTTGCGCGGGCTGGGCCAGTCCTTGCGGTCCTTCAGCATGATGAAGGTGTCGGCCACCGACGGTGGCATGGGGTCGGTGGCGACCTCGGCGGTGCCCATCTTGGAGACGACACGTTCAACCTCGGGCAAGGACTTGATCCGCGCCTCAAGCGAACTTTGCATCGCTATAGCTTGGCTGAGGCTGGTGCCGGGAATCCGCAGGGCGTGCATGGCGATGTCGCCCTCGTCGAGGTTCGGCACGAACTCCGAGCCCATGCGGCTGGCGGCGAAGCCGGCCAGCAGCACCAGGATGGCCGCGCCCGCCACGAAGGCGGTGCGCAGTCGAAGCGCGGTCTCCAGCGCCGGGGCGTAGAGCCGTCGCGCGCCCCGCATCACCCGGCTGTCGCCCTCCTCCACCTTGCCGGTGACGAACAGCGCCACCGCCGCCGGCACGAAGGTCAGCGAGAGGATCAGCGCCGCGGTCAGGGCCATGACCACGGTGATGGCCATGGGGTGGAACATCTTCCCCTCGACACCGGTGAGGGCGAAGATCGGCACATAGACCAGGGTGATGATCAGCACCCCGAACAGCGACGGCCGGATCACCTCGCCGGTGGCCTGGGCGGTGAGGTCAAAGCGCTCGTCGCGGGTCAGCAGCCGGCCCAGCCGGTGCTGGGCCTCGCCGAAGCGCCGCAGGCAGTTCTCCACGATGATCACCGCGCCGTCGACGATCAGGCCGAAGTCCAGGGCGCCCAGGCTCATCAGGTTGCCGGAGACCCGGCCCTGCACCATGCCGGTGATGGTCAGCAGCATGGAAAGCGGGATGATGGCCGCGGTGATCAGGGCGGCCCGAATGTTGCCGAGCAGCAGAAAGAGCACCACGATGACCAGCAGCGCGCCTTCCAGGAGGTTGGTCGCCACCGTTTGGATGGTCCGCTCCACCAGGTCGGTGCGGTCGTAGATCGGCTCGGCGATGACACCGGGCGGCAGCGCCTTGGCGGCCTCCTCCAGCCGCTCGGCCGCCGCCCGCGCCACGGTGCGGCTGTTCTCGCCCACCAGCATGAAGACGGTGCCCAGCACCACCTCCTGACCGTTCTCGGTGGCCGCGCCCGTGCGCAGCTCCTCGCCCATGCCGAGGTCGGCGACATCCGCCACCCGGATCGGGGCCCCGCTGCGGTTGGCGACAATGACTCCGCCGAGGTCGGCCAAGCCGCTGGCCTGCCCCGGCACGCGCACCAGGTACTGTTCGCCAAAGCGTTCGACGTAGCCCGCGCCCACGTTAGCGTTGTTGCGTTCCAGGGCGGAGACCACGTCGCTCAAGGTCAGGCCATAGGCCGAGAGCCGCTCGGGCAAGGGGGTGACGTGGTATTGCCGCTCGAAGCCGCCGATGGTGTTGACCTCGGTGACGCCGGGCGTGTTGCGCAGCTGCGGCCGGATCACCCAGTCCTGCAAGGTGCGCAGGTCTTCCGGCGTATAGGCTTTGCCGTCGGGACGCCGGGCGCCGGGCTTGGCCTCCACTGTGTACATGAAGATCTCGCCAAGCCCCGTGGCGATGGGCCCCATCTCCGGCGTGAGCCCGGGCGGCAGTTGGCTGCGCGCGCTCTGAAGGCGCTCGTTCACCAGTTGGCGGGCGAAGTAGATGTCCGTGCCGTCCTTGAAGACCACGGTCACCTGGCTCAGGCCGTAGCGCGAGACCGAGCGGGTGTATTCGAGCCCGGGAAGCCCCGCGATCGCAGTCTCCACGGGGAAGGTGATCCGCTGCTCGGCCTCCAGGGGCGAGAAGCCCGGCGCCTCTGTGTTGATCTGCACCTGGACGTTGGTGATGTCCGGCGTGGCGTCGATCGGCAGGCGCTGGAAGCTCCAGACGCCGATGGCCACGCTCAGCAGCGCCATGGCCAGCACCGCCCAGCGGTAGTGGATGGAGAGCGCGATGATCCGCTCGAGCAGCGGCGGGCGCTGCGCGCCTGCGTCAGTGGTCATGGCTGGCCCCCGACTTCTCGATGTCGGCGCGGATCAGGAAGGCGCCGTCGGTGACGTACTCGGTCCCGGGCTCCAGCCCGCCCAGCACCTCGGTCCACTCGGGCGTCTGAGCGCCGAGTTCCAGCATCCGCACTTCGTAGGTGTTCCCGACCTTGGCGAAGACCACAGTGAAGTCACGGAAGCGCTGCAGCGCCTTGGTGCGGACCGCCAGCGGCACGGACTTGGCGGCGACCTGCACCGAGCCTTCCACGCCCATGCCGGGCCGGAAGCTGCCGGCCAGGCTCGGCGGGATCTCCACGTGGGCGATCAGGGTCTGGCTGGCGAGGTCGGCGGTCGGCAGCACCGTCTCGATGCGGCTCGTCGCGCGTCCGTCGCCCGAGAGGCTGCGAAGCTCCACCCGCTGGCCGGCGCGGATGCGCTCGGCGTCGCGCGGATAGACGAAGAACTCGGCGTGCAGCTTGGTCGGGTCGGCGATCACGTAGAGCGGCTGGTCGTAGGCCACGTCGCCGACGTTGGCGTTCTTCTTGACGATCACGCCGCTGAGCGGTGCGGGGATGGAATAGATCTGCAGGCTGTTGCTAGACTCCACCCGCGCCAGCAGCTGGCCGCGGCGCACCTGCTGGCCGAGGTTGCCGGTCATGGCCATGATCCGCCCGGGATACCAGGCGCGAACCTCCCCCTGCCCTTCCGGCGTCACCTCGACGCGACCGGAGAGGTCGAGCAGTTCGCCGACGATGGCGCCGCCGGCCCGCTCCGTCTTTACGCCGCCGGCCTGGGCGGCCTCGGCGCTGATCGTGGTGCGGCCCTCGTAGGAGGCGTAGGCCCACTGGTGGGTGCGGCCGCCCTCGACCGCGCGCACCTTCACGTCGAAGGAGTGCGGCTCGGTCACCACGCCAGCGCCGCGCAGGTAGTCCTGCTGGGGCGCAAAGCTGAAACGGTCCACCTTGCCGCCGAGCCGGGTGAGTTCGACGGTGAGGTGCACCTGCCGAGGGTCGAGCGGCTTGTCCTCGCGGTAGGCGTAGACGTGGAACTCCGGCGGCACGCCTTCCTCGAAGATGGTCATCTCGATGGCGAAGTCGCCGGCCCGAAGCATGCGGCCGCGATGTGGACCGCGCTCGAACTCGGCGGCGGCGGCCGCATGGCCGGCTTCCGGCTTGGGCGCCTTGCGCTCGCTGCAGGCGGTGAGAAGGCCGGCGACCAGCGCCAGGGCGAGCGGCACGGCGCGCCAGGAAGGACGGGACAGCATCAGCGGGGCTCCGCGGAAGGCGTGGATGCGAGATGGGCGAAGCGGCCGGTGAGCCGGTCGAGGGCGGCCTGGTCGGTGTGGTGTTGGCGCAAGACCGTCACCCGCCGCGCGCGGGCGTCGGCCAGGGCGCGTTCGGCCTCGGTGACGTCGATGTACTGGAAGCCGCCGCGGTTGAAGCCGTCCCGCACCAGTTCGACGGTCTTGATCGCCGACGGGATCACCTCGGCGCGGATCCGCTCGGACTCGGCCGCGGAGGCCGCGAGCTTGGCCCGCAGCCGGGCGATCTCCCGGGCCTGCAGGACCCGGGCGGCGGCGATGTCGGCCTCGGCGGCGTTGCGCTCGGCCAGGGCCCGCTCCACGCCGGCCTTGTTGGTGTCGTAGCGCTGCAGCGGGATGGTGCCGCCAACGATCAGGGCGACGTCCGAGCCTTGCCCGAAGTAGCGAACGCCGGCGCGCAGGGTGGGATCAGCCACTTGGCGGGCGCGCTCCAGCTCCACTCGCGCCAGGGCGGCGTCGCGGGTGGCGCCCAGCAGCGCCAGGTCGGCGGTCTCCGCGGGCACCGCCGCCGTGGTGGACGCCGTGCGGAAGAAGGAGGTCTCCAGATCGAGGCTGAAGTCCGGGCTGCCGCCCCAAAACGCGGCGAGCGCCGCCCGCGCATTGCGCGCCGTGTCGCGGGCTTGGTCGCGGGCGATCTCGGCCTGGGCCGTCAGCGTCTCGGCCCGGGCGCCGGCGAACAGGGGGTCCCGGGCGCTGCGGACCCGCCGGGCGATGTCGGTCTGGGAGCGTTGGGCGGCGATCAGCCGGGCCTCGGCGATCAGCAGGTCGGCTTCGGCGGCGAGCGCCGCCGCGTAGGCGACCTGCACCTCCTTGATGAGGTCCAGCCGTCGCACCTCCTGGCGGCGGCGCACCAACTCGATCTCGGCGGCCGCCACGGCGGTGCGCGCGGTGCGCTTGCCCCCGCGCTCGAAGGTCTGCTGGTAGGTCACCGTGGCTTCGGTGCGGTCGAGGATCGAGTAGGCGCCGGAGCCTGCGAAGTTCTCCAGCTCCACGCCCAGCGCCGGGTTGGGCCGCAAGCCGGCCTGGCGCTGGGCCGCCCGCGCCGCCTCCACCCGCGCCTCGGCGGCGGCGGTCGAGGGATCGACGGCCAGCGCGCGCGTCACCGCGTCGGTGAGTGTCAGGGACGGCGCCGGCGCCTGGGCCAGGGCGGCGCCGGGTCCGAAGGCGAGCGCCAGCGCCGCCAAAAACGGCGCGGCGAGGAGCCGCGCCAGGGCGCAACTCGGACGGAAGATGGGCATGAGGTCTCTCGAAGCACGATGAAACGGCGCGCGTGGCGGGGCCTCGCGCGGTCAGGCGTTCAGATCGAGAGCGGCTTTGGAGGTCGTTCGAGCCGGGCGCTCAGCCAGGACTCTGGCCCGTCGGCGAGCGGCAGGTCCAGGGCGGCCCCGGTGGCCACGATCAGCGCCGGCAGCCGCTCGGACTCGAGCGCCGCGAACTGCGAGGCCTCGCCCGCGTGTTGGTGGCTGCGGACTCCGTCGTCGGGGCCCTGGTCGCCGCTGTCCGGTTGGCGATGATCGTCGTCGTCAGCCGCTGCGGCGTGGTGATCGCCTTGATGGTCGGCGCCGTGGTCATGCTCGTGGTCGAAGGACACCGCCCCGGCCAAGGCGTTGGGCGCGTGTTCGACGCCCAGCGCGTGCTGGACCCGATCGACGCTGGCCACGGCGCCCTGATGAGTCAGCACCGCCATCAACGCCAGGCAGCACATGGCGAGGAACGATCGCAGCCGAGGCTTGCGGCGGTTGAACACTGAGGCGGCAGACTCCCAATGGCGCAGTTGTAAGCAGGCAGCAACGACACCGCAAGATTCGGTTCAACTGCAGAACGTCGGTGAGCGACGTTCCCAAACAGGGCGCGCGATTGGCGACAATGGCTAGTTCCTGTCGGTTGAACCCACTCTGTGGCTGTCGTAGCGCCCTCCGACGACTGATTGATGAGCGCATCGGCCTGGACCAAAGGCGCGCAGACCAGGACGCAACAAAGACTGAGGGCGTAAAGGGCCGAGGTTGACGAATTGGCGAGGGCTGCGCCCTTGCGCCGCAAGGGTCCGTGCCTCGTTTCGCTGCGGGCGCGCCGACCTCCCTTGCGGAGCTCACCCGCTCATTGGCGCGAGCCTAGTCCCTTTGCGGGACAGGCCTGCAAAGGCCGGCGAGGAGAACTTCAGCGCCAGAGAGGCGCATCCTGCGCGTGAGCGCCAGCGCGAACCGCCGCAGCGCGTTCCTGCGCGAGCCGGTAGTGGCCGCGGGAGAATGCCGGCCAGTCGAGCGCCCAGCCGGCGCCCACCATGATCTCGGCAATATCGCGGCCCCAGGGGTCGAGGCAGCGCGCCACTATCCGATCGTGCGAGGGCGGCCCCGCCTGGCGGCAGGTCAGAGGATGGTCGGCGACCACGGCGACCAAGTAGCGGGTCGCCACCGGGCCATTCGGCGTCGAGGCTTCCGGCGCGTCGATCCCCCATAGCCGGATCTTGTCTTTGCCGATCCAGAAGGTGTCGCCGTCAACCACACGGGTGACCGGGCCGGCGACCGGTCGAAGGGCTGGAAGTGGCGGGGCCTGGTCCCTAAGCCCGCCGACGACGCGGGGACCGGCCAAGCCGAGCGCCACGGCGCCGAACGCCAGGAAAAGACCGGTGTTCAGCGTCACGCGGGGTCGCGGCAATCTCAGGAACCGCATCATTGGGTCTGCACCCCACCCTTCGAGGCAGATGCAGCCCACCGACGCGGCTCACAGGGGCTCTCCAAGTGCGGGCCGGTGGACGTGTGGATGCCTCCACGCGGCCACGATGGCCCAAAGCTGCGAGTCGGTCGAGGGGTCCCCCGCCGAATTCGTGTTGCTGCGATGTTCCAATCCGGGACTCCGCTCAAAAAACACAATGGCTCCGCTTGCCTTCAAGTTCGGTGCGCCGCAGGGTTGCACCAGGCTTTCAGCCGACTCCCCCAAAAATAGCACTTGATCAGCGAATCGCGACGGGCTTACTGTCGGATTTGTCAGGAAATACGACATTTTCCGGACAATTACCGGCTTAGGGCGCGCGGCTGGCGCTGCGCGACGAATGATGGCGCTCGCGTCGAGATTGCAGTGCAAGAGGAGCGTCACGCGTTCCGAAGCCTTGTTAGGCAAGCGCCTACGCTGTGCGCCTGGAACGCTCGCTCATGTGACGAGGAGCGCCGGCTGATGGTCTTGGAGTTCGCCGCAGTCCTGGCGCTCGCCCAGCGGTGTGCTCCGTCCGTCGCCCCCGAGACCATGCTGTCCATCGTTCAGGTGGAGAGCCACAATAACCCGCTTGCCATCAACGTGAATGGCGCGGCCGACCCGGCGCCGGCGCGCACGGCCGAAGAAGCGATCCGCACGGCTGACGCGCTGATCCGCCAGGGCCGCAGCGTCGATCTCGGCCTCGGGCAGATCAACAGCAAGAACCTTGATTGGCTCGGCATGAGTGTCGCCGACGCCTTCGATCCGTGCCGCAACCTGGCCGGCGCGGCCAGGGTCCTCGAAGCCGGCTATCTCAGCGCGGCCCGCCTGGCGCCTCAGCAGCAGGCGCTTCGGATGGCCTTTTCCGCCTACAACACCGGAGACCATCGCCGCGGCTTCGCCAACGGCTACGTGGCCAAGGTCGAGGCCGCCGCCAGCCGGGTCGTGCCGGCCCTCGGGGGTGGCAAACCCGCCCCTCCTCCCGCCCCGACGCCTGCGCAGCTCGCCCAGGAGATCGCCGCGGAGAACCTTTCCGTGCAGGTGCCTTTGGCCGAGCCCGAACCGCCCACGTGGGACGTGTTCGGCCGCACGAAGGCCTCGCCCGTCCTGGTGTTCGGAAGGTGACCGAGATGCTCGCCTTCCATGACGTCAAACGTGACCACGGCCGCCGACGCGACATATGCTGGATCCCTTGTGAGCATGGGGTGTGGCGTATGCCCGAGGCGACGATCCGGGAGCGAATGCTGACGAGCCTGCGGCCAAGAAGCGGCAGGGTCGTTGGCGTGCGGATCGTCGAGGCGACCGACAGTACATGGACAATGTACGTCACGTTGAGCTGGAAGAGCGGAGAATACCTCGTCTCCGTCTACGGCTCTACGAAACCAAAGCGGTACAAACACTTAGCCGCCGCGGTCGCCCATTGTCGGGATGCGTACAAATACTACGGCCCGATAATTCTCGAAACTGAGAAGCAGGAGCCTCCCCCCCATGATGAGCTCACAAGCCATCACTAGTCAGGCGCCGGTCGCGCGGATAACGACCGCGCGCCGGGTCGGCGCAATTGCGTTCGCCACCATCGTCTTCACCCTCGGCCTGGTCGAACCGGCCCTCGCCCAAAACGTCGAAGGGCTGCTTCAGAACGTCCTGGACCTCCTCACCGGCAATACGGCCCGGCTGCTCGCCGTCATCGCCGTCGTGCTCCTGGGGATCGCCTGCATGTTCGGCCTTTTCGACTGGCGCCGCATCGCCATCGTCGTCGTCGGGATCGTCGTGGTGTTTGGCGCCGCGGAGATCGTCAACCTGCTGACGGGCGGCGCGGCCTAACGGCCCGCCGTCTCGCCGCGCGGCTCGGGGGGGCTGGCGTGCGGCGGGTGGAGATCCCCCCGTCATGGAAGACGACGAACGCATCACCGAAGACACCTTGTTCCTGGCCTGCACGCGGCCGGCCATGGTCCTGGGCGTCCCTGTCGAAGCGATGGCGATGAACGTCATCGTCACCGGCTTCATCTACCTGGTCGGACACAGCCTGCTCTACCTCAGCGTTGGCGTGGCGCTGCACTTCATCTTCCGGGCCATCGTCAAGCACGACCACAACGCCTTCCGGGTGCTGTTCATGTGGTTGGAGACGAAGGGCCGAGCCCGCAACCGCGGCTGGTGGGGCGGAAGCTCGCCTTCGCCGCTGAAGGTGCTGCGCCACTACAGCAAGAAGGACTTCCCAAATGGGTAAGGCCGCGGCCCTCCGTGTCGCCCCGACGGCGCGCGCGCCTACCGGCGTCCTGAAGCGCGAGACCGAGCTGGGGAGCAACCTGCCCTACGCGCGGCACGTCTCGGACCATGTCGTCGCGCTGGACAGCCGGGCCTTGATGATCTGCTTCAAGCTCGATGGCGCGTCCTTTGAGACCGCCGACGTGCGCGACATCAACGACTGGCACGCCAAGCTGAACAACGCCTGGCGCAATCTGGCCGACGAACGCCTGGCGATCTGGACGCACATCGTGCGCCGTGAGGATCGCGACTATCCCGAGGGAAAGTACCGCTCCGACTTCGCCCGCGGCCTTGACGCCGAGTACCGCAAGCGGGTCACCGGGACGCGGCTCTTCACCAACGACCTCTACGTCACCCTCGTGCTGCACCCGGGTCGCGACGCGGCCGAACGCGCGGCGGCCTTCTTCAGTCGCCTGCGGGTCCGCAGCAAGGCGGGCCTCGAGGTGGACGAGGACGCGATCCGCACCCTCGAAGACAAAGGCCGGGACCTGCTTCAATACCTCTCCCGGTACGGCGTGCGGCCGCTGGGCCTCTACGAGCACAACGGCCTTTGGTTCTCCGAGCCCACGGAGCTGCTGCACCTGGTCCTCACCGGCCGCCCGCAGCGCATGCCGCTCGTCCGCGGTCATCTCGGGCACGCGCTCTACACCTGCCGGGTGATCTTCGGCCGCGAGGCGCTGGAGATCCGCGAACCGGGCGAGGAGAAGTTCGCCGGCATCTTCGGCGTCAAGGAGTACCCGGCCGCCACCCGGCCCGGGCTGTGGGACGGGCTTCTGCGCGCCAAGTACCCGTTCGTTGCGACCCAGTCGTTCGCCTTCCTGTCGAAGGCCTCGGCGCGCGCGATCATGGAGCGCAAGCAGAACCAGCTCATCAAGGCCAACGACCGCGCGCACTCCCAGGTCGACGGCCTCAACGACGCCATAGACGACCTGGTGAGCAACCGCTTCGTCATGGGCGAGCACCAGTTCTCGATGCTGGTCTACGGCGCCAGCACCAAGGAGCTGGCCGACAACATGTCGGCCGCGCGCGCCACCCTGGCCGACTCCGGCCTCGTCGTGGCGCGCGAGGACCTGGCGCTGGAGGCGGCCTTCTGGGCCCAGTTTCCCGGCAACTTCGCCAAGCGCAGCCGTCCAGCGGCGATCAACTCGCGCAATTTCGCGGCGCTGGCGCCGTTCCACACCTTTCCGTCAGGCCGGTCGAGCGGGAACCATTGGGGTCCGGCGGTCGCGCTCCTGCGGACCTCGGCCCTCTCGCCGTTCTATTTCAACTTCCACGCCGGCGACCTCGGCCACACCTTCATCTGCGGCCCGTCTGGGTCGGGTAAGACCGTCGTCCAGAACTTCATGCTCGCCCAGCTCGAGAAGTTCGGCGTGCAGCAGGTCTTCATCGATAAGGACCGCGGCGCCGAGATCTTCATCCGTGCGTCCGGCGGAGCCTACCTGACGCTGAAGAACGGGGCGCCCACGGGCTTCGCCCCGTTCAAGGCGCTCGAATACAATCCTGCCAACCTCGTCTTCCTGTCGCAGCTGGTCCGCAAGCTCGTCACCCCGCACGATCGGCCGCTGAGCGTGCAGGAGGAGCGGCTGATCGCCGACGGCATCGCCGCCCTGCAGCCGATGGAGCCCCGCCACAGGTCGCTGCTCGCGCTGCGCCAGCTCCTAGGCCAGCGCGACGCCGAAGGGATTGGGGCCCGCCTGGAGAAGTGGACCCGCGCCGGCGCTCTTGGCTGGGTCCTCGACAACGACGCCGACCAGATCACGCTCGATGGGCGCCTGCTCGGCTTCGACATGTCAGATTTCCTCGACAACGCCGAGGTCCGCACGCCGATCATGATGTACCTCTTCCACCGCCTCGAAGCCCTGGTGGACGGACGTCGGCTCGTCGTCGACATCGACGAGTTCTGGAAGGCGCTGGGCGACGAGAGCTTCCGCGGTCTCGCCCAGGACGGGCTCAAGACCTATCGGAAGAAGAACGCCTTCATGGTGTTCGGCACGCAAAGCCCGGCCGACGTCCTGCGCTCCGAGATCTCGCACACGATCCTGGAGCAGTGCCCCACCAAAATCTTCCTGCCGAACCCCTACGGCCAGGCCCGCGACTACGTCGAGGGCGTTGGCCTCACCCGTGAGGAATTCCGGCTGATCCGGGAGGAGCTTTCCCCGGAGTCGCGGATGTTCCTCGTCAAGCAGGGGCACAACTCCGTGGTCGTCGAGCTGAATCTGGGCGGCCTCGAAGACGAGTTGGCGGTCCTGTCCGGCCGGGCGGAGACCGTCGAGCTGCTGGACCGCATCCGGGCCCAGCATGGCGATGACCCGGCCGTTTGGGGGCCGATCTTCCATCAAGAGCGACGGAGAATCCTATGAGAACCCGACTCCTCGGGGCGGCGGGGGGCCCCCCCACCCATGCCCCCGCCCCCCCCCCCGGCCGCCCCCAC
>CAYQPL010000001.1:62929-112242 GCA_964419395.1 uncultured Phenylobacterium sp.
GGGGGGCGCCGCGGTCCCCCACTCCCCCCCCCCCCCCCGCGCCCGCGAGCGCCCAGCTCGCGGTCTTTGACGCTGACGCCTACCTCAGAGCGTACGACCAACTCGTGGAGCTCAAGGCCCAGGTCTCGCAAGGCAAGCAGCTCTACGACGACTTCAACAAGCTGACGAACGTCAACAGCCTCGCGGCCGCTCTGAACAACCCGACACTGCGGCGGTATCTTCCAGCCGAGGTCCAAGACACCTCGCGCCTGCTGAACGGCTCGCTTTCCGATCTCGGCTCAATCGGATCTCGCGCGACTTCAATCCGGGACGCCGGCAGGCTCTTCACGCCGGACAAGACGGGCCTCTCGCCTGTCGGGCAGTACTATCAGGACTCGCTGGTCAAAGCCGGCGATCGCGCTGCGCGCGACATTGCTCTTGGTGAGAGCGCCTATCGCACGGCTGCCGAACGGCAGGGTGGGCTCGACGAGCTCCGCGTGGCCCTGAACAACGCCAAGACGGCCAAGGAGGTCATGGACCTTCAGGCGCGCATCGCAGCCGAACAAGCCCTCATCAACAACGACCAGATGCAGCTCCAGGGCCTCGCCATGATGCAGGAGGCCGAGCGCAGGCTCGCTGAGCAGCGAGATCAGGAAAAGCTCGCCGATCAACTCCAGCGTTCGATGAAAGAATTTAGGACCGGATTCAAATGAAGACCAAACGTCACTGCTTCACCTTAGCCTTTGGAATAGTAGCCCTCGGTGCCTGCTCTCCGGAGCCCCGCTCAACCTCCTATTTCGAAACAAACGACGCCGAGCGGGCCGAAGTGCTCGCCGATTGCAAGGCGGGCACTCACCGCGGCGAAGAGTGCAACAATGCCGAGACCGCCAGGGCTCAGGCGCAACACAAGCAATCCATGGAAGAGTTCAAGCGCGGCTTCTAGCTGCTGAGGACAATATGGCCACGATTTACGAGCCAGCGTACACCTTCGTCGAGAACCGCCTAGACGACGTTCTCCACGACGGGCTCGCCAACATTATCTCAGCCGTGGAAGGTCCCCTGCGGCTAGCGCTCGTTCTTTACGTGGTCCTGTACGGCTGGGCGATTCTTAGAGGATCGATCTCCGAGCCGATCCTGGACGGCGTAGTTCGCCTTGTGAAGCTCGCCTTCATCTACGTCGTCGCGACGACCGTCGCGTACAACAGCTACGTCACCGAACCTCTCTTCACCGAACTTCCGAACTGGCTCGCCGGCGCCATCAGTGGCCACACCGCGAGCGGCGTGGGTGGATCGTTCGACAGTTTCTTCAACCGCGGGGGCTATCTCGCCGACAAGATCTACTCATCGGCCAGCGTCGCAGCGCCCCTTGGATACATCACCGGGACGGCCGTGTGGTTTGTCACAGCGCTGTCGACAGCGCTCGGCTTCGGCATCGTTCTACTGGCGAAGTGCGCCCTTGCAATCCTCGTGGCCCTCGGACCGATCTTTATCGCCTGTCTCGTATTCGACGCCACGCGAGGGTTCTTCTTCGGCTGGCTAAGGCAAGGCGTGAATTACCTCCTGCTGTTTGCACTGATCTTGACAGTATTCCATTTGATACTCGCCCTCTTGGAAGGTCAGTGGACCAACATCGAAGGTCAGGCGAACCCAAACACATCGGGCCTGCTCTTCATCGCACTTTGCTGTCTCGGTGCCATCTTCTTCCTCCAAGCCCCCAATATCGCCGCCGGCATCGCGGGCGGGGCAGCCGCTGGGATCGGCGACTTCTTCAACGCTGGCCAAGCGGGCGCCGCCGGAGCGGCGGCCGCCGCCTTAGGTGCGGGGAAGCTCGGGTATCGCGGCGCTCGAACTCTCGCCTCTCGGTTCGGGGGTCGTGAGGGCGGCTCTGTGCGCCCCTCCGGCAGCGGCAACGGCCATCCTCGCCGATGACATTTCCCTTCGCCCCTCAGGAGACCACCGCGTGTTGCGTACACTGACGCTGACGGCCTGCGCGTTCGCCCTGGTGGCCTGTTCGACCACCAGCACGTCCAAGCCCAAGTCCTGTGACGGCCACAGCCGCCGGCCCGTCAACATCTACGGCTCGATCCTCCCTGGCTCTCCAGTGCCAGCGAAAACTGCGCCAGTTCCGGCTCCGCCCGCCCCGGGCCCGAACGGCAAGCCGGCCAAGCCCACGAAAAGCACGGCCGCACCGGCGCCCACTGTGCCCGGGGTGGTTCCTAAAACCCCGACAGCCAACTCAGCTCGCCCGACCGCGAAGCCGCGCCGGATCTCGGCTCTCCCGCAAGCCTTTGCGAGTTGCGGACAGGGAGCCCGCGGATGACCGGCGTGCGTGCGGACGATCTTAAGAGCTACTTCGAAGAAGCCCGGCGCTGGGACCAGGACCGGGTGCAGGCGGCGAACCGTTCGAAGAAACTGGCCTGGACCGTGGCGGCCGTGGCGAGCGGCCTCGCCGTCGCCTCGATCGCCGCAGTCGTGGCGCTGGCCCCCCTGAAGACGGTCGAGCCCTTCGTGGTGCGGGTGAACGAGAGCACGGGCGCGGTCGACGTCATGACCGGCCTGAAGGGTTCCCGAGACGTCACCTACAACGAGGCGGTCAGCAAGTACTTCCTCGGCCAGTACGTCCGGGCCCGCGAAGGCTACCTTCCGCCCGCGGCCGAAGAAAACTTCCGGTTCGTCTCGATCATGTCCACGCCCGACGAACAGCAACGCTGGGCGGACGCATACCGGTCGACCAACCCCACGAGCCCGCAGGCCGTCCTTGGCCCCGACGGAGTCGCCACCGTGGCGATCCGCAACATCAGCTTCATCAACCCCAAGGTGGCCAACGTCCGATTCACCAGGACCGTGCGCAAGGCCCAAGAGGTCCAGTCGAACGATTGGATCGCCACACTGACCTTCACCTACACCCAAGCCCCCATGCTGGAATCGGACCGGCTGCGAAATCCGCTCGGCTTCCAAGTCCAGAACTACCGGGCCGACCCGGAGATCTCCCAATGATGCGCAAGCTGCTCGCCGCCGCGGCTTGCGCGGCGTTGGCCGCGGCCGCCTTCCCCGCGGCCGCCGGCGACATCCCCAAGCCGGGGCAAGCCGATCCACGGATGCGCGAGGTCGACTACGACCCGAAGGATGTCGTGCGCATCGTCGGGACCTTCCGCACGGCCACGCAGATCATCTTCGGGCCCGGCGAAGAGATCCAGCATGTTGCGCTCGGCGACACCGTCTCCTGGGAAGTCGCGGCCGAGACGAACATCCTCTTCATCAAGCCTCGCGAGCGCGGCACGCCCACCAACCTGATCGTGACTACCCGCCGCGGCGCGGAGCTGCGCAACTACACCTTCGAGCTGACGATCCGCACGGGGCCAATTACCGCCACTTCGCCGGACACCTATTTCCAGGTCCGCTTCCGCTATCCCGAGGACGAGCGTCGCGCCGCCGCCCAGGTCCTCGCGCGTCAAGCCGGCATGATCGAGAAGGCCCGCACGGGGTTGATGCTCGACCATGCCGTTGTCGAGGGACCGCGGAACCTCAACTACACCATCCAAGGCTCGTCTCGCCTCCAGCCGTCCGAGGTCTCCGACAACGGCCAGTTCACCGTGCTGCGGTTTCCGGCCAATCAGGAGCTCCCGAGCTTCTTCACCGTCAATCCAGACGGATCCGAGAGCCAGGTGCCCTTCGACGTGCGCGACGAGTTCGTGGTGATCCACACGGTGGCGCCCAAGCTCATCCTGCGCCGCGGCCGCGAAGTCCTCTGCATCTTCAACGAGGCTGTCCAGCCCTACGGCGTGAACCACGGGACCTACACCGCCTCCTCGTCCGTCGAACGCACCACCCGCAACCCGGGACAGTAAGCCATGAGCGACACCCACGATCCCGGCGTGCCGGGCCGCCCTGAAGACGTCCGCCGCGACGAGGCCGTCGCCGACCCTTTCATGCGCCGACGCGCGCCGGACCAGTCCGACGTCCCGCCGGAGCACCGGGAACCCGACCGAGGCGCCGGCGTGCCGGGGGAGCGCGGCATCACGCCGGTGGCGGGCCGCTTCAGCTCCAATCAGGCCAAGATCGCCGGCATCGCGGCCATGGTGGGCGGCGCCTCCCTCCTCCTCGTCCTCACCTGGGACCGCGGCGACGCGCGGGGCGCCAAGGACGAGCCCAAGGAGCCCGCCCGCCAGGTCGTGAGCTACGACCAGGTGGCCAAGACCCCGCCCCCTCCCCTGCCGCCTGCGCCGACGGCCGGCGGCGTCGCGCCCGGCGTGGATCCTCTCACCGGTCAGCCGCTTGCAGCCGGCCAGGTCGTGCCGGCTCCGTCCCCCTATGGAGGCGGGCCCGCGGGCGCGGCGGGCGGGCAGCCGCGCGAAAACCTGGCGGACCTCTCCCGCCGGGCGCCGATCCTGGCCTACAGCGCCTCAGGCCAAGGCCTACCAGCGGCCGCCTATGGCGCCGCGACCCGGGCCAGCATAGCGCAGGACGAGGGGCCGCCACGCACCCCGACAGAGCTGGAGTCCCTACGCCGTGGCTCGGCCATCAACACGGCGCGCGCGAAGGTGCTCGGCGATCGCAGCTACATGATCCTCGCCGGCACGCAGATTCCCTGCGTCCTGCAGACGGCCATGGACTCCTCCTTGCCGGGCTACACCACCTGCATCATCCCGCGGGACGTCTTCTCGGATAACGGCCGGGTCGTGCTGCTCGAGAAGGGCACGAAGGTGCTCGGCGAGTATCGCGGCGGGATGCAACGCGGCCAGCGCCGGCTCTTCGTCCTTTGGACGCGCGCTGTAACCCCGCGCGGCGTGGCGATCGACCTCGCCTCGCCGGCCGCCGACGCCCTGGGCCGCTCGGGCTTCGGCGGCGATCTCGACAACCGCTTCTTCGAGCGGTTCGGGAGCGCCCTCCTCCTCTCCCTTGTCGATGATGGGGTCTACATCGCCGCCCAGGGCGACCGGCGCGATTTTCAGAACACCGTGCGCGTCCCTTCGGACGTCGCCGGCGTCGCGCTTCAGAATTCGATCAACCTGCCGCCCATCCTGCGCAAGAACCAAGGCGAGGATGTCGGGATTATGGTCGCCCAGGACTTCGACTTCTCCGACGTCTACGGGGTTGCAGCGCGGTGAACGCGGACTCCTCCGTCCTCGTCCACTACCTGCAGCCGCTCCAGCGGCTGCTGGAGCCAGCCGACGTGACGGAGATCGTCATCAATCGCCCAGGCGAGGTCGGGGTGGAAGGGCCCGGCGGCTGGCGCTGGCACGAGCTGCCCGACCTGTCCTCCGCCTGGCTCGCCACCCTCGCCAACGCCGCCGCAGCCTTCACGCGGCAGGACGTCAACGCCGAGACGCCGATCTGCTCCACCGTCCTGCCGCAGGGCGAACGCTGCCAGATCGTGCTGCCGCCGGCGGTGCCGACGGACACCGTCTCGATCACAATTCGCAAGCCGTCCAGCGTGACCTTCGGCATGGAGGACTTCACCCGGGCCGGCCTCTTCGAGGCAGCCAAGGCCGCCAGCGACGAACTGGACGAAACCGAAGAGGAGCTGCTGCGACTGCGCGACGCCGGCGCCTGGCCGGCTTATTTCGAGCTGGCTGTGCGTTCGCGGAAGAACATCCTCATCAGCGGCGCGACGGGGTCGGGGAAGACCACCTTCAGCAAGGGGCTCATCCAGCTCATCCCTGAGCACGAGCGCCTGCTGACGATCGAGGACACCCGCGAGCTGACGGTGCCTCATCGCAACGTCGTCCACCTCATCTATTCGAAGGACCAGCAAGGGCTCGCAAAGGTGGGCCCAAAGCAGCTCCTGGAGAGCGCCCTGCGCATGCGGCCTGACCGGATCCTGCTGCAGGAGTTGCGGGACGGAACCGCCTTTTTCTACCTGCGCAACGTGAACTCCGGCCATCCCGGCTCCATCACGACGGTGCACGCCGATTCCGCCACCCTCGCCTTCGAGCAACTGACCCTCCTCGTGAAGGAATCCGAGGGCGGCCGCGACCTGGCCCGCGAAGATATTCGCAGCCTTCTCCACCTGCTGGTCGACGTCGTCGTCCAGATGAAGAAGGTCGACGGCCGCTTCCGGATGACGGAGCTCTACTATGACCCGCTTCGCAAGCGCCACGCCGGCCGCTAAGGCGGCCTTCATCGCGGCCGTCACCGCCCTCCTCGTCGCCCTCTGGGCGATGCTGACCATGGTCGGCACCTTGGCGGGGATCGGGCGGCTCGGCGCCAACGTGGACTTCGTCGCCGTGCCGGCCTGGCTCTGGACCTATCGCGCGCACCCCGAGGTGCAGCTTTGGTTCAAGGTCGCCGCCCTGGGCTCCGGCGCGCTCATCCTGGCGCTCGGCGTCGTGGCGGCCGTTCGGATCCGCCGCCCGCTCCACGGCGCGGCGCGCTGGGCCAGCGAGGGCGAGATCGCCCGAGAGGGCCTCCGCGCCAAGAAAGGGATCATTCTCGGCCGCAAGGGCGGGGGCTATCTGACCTTCGGCGGCGCCGAGCACGTGATGCTCTACGCCCCGACTCGCACCGGCAAAGGCGTCGGCGTCGTCATCCCCAACCTGCTGAACTGGCCGGACTCCGTCGTGGTCCTGGACATCAAGAAGGAGAACTGGGAGGCGAGCGCCGGTTTCCGCGCCGCCCACGGCCAGAAGGTCGTGATGTTCGATCCGCTTGACCCGGACGGCCGCACGGCCCGCTACAACCCCTTGGGCTGGATCGATCGCCGCAACAGCGTCAAGGTTCTGGACGAGCTTCAGAAGCTCGCCACCATGCTCTTCCCGGCGCCCGACAAGTCCGACCCCTTCTGGGCCGAAGCGGCGCGGACCGGGTTCCTCGGCGTGGGCGCCTACGTCGCAGAGACGCCGGACCTGCCCTTCACCATCGGCGAGATCTACCGCCAGCTCACGACCGGCAATCCCAAGGCCAAGTTCCCGGCGGTGATCGAAGCCCGCGCCAGGGGTCCGAGCCCCCTCTCGCGCGGCTGCGTCAACGCCCTGAACGACTTCTGCGCCTCGTCGGACAACACCTTCGCGGGCGTCCGCCAGACCATCACCGCGCGGATGAACCTTTGGCTCAACCCGCGCGTGGACGCCGCCACCAGCGCCAGCGATTTCGACCTGCGCGACCTGCGCACCCGACGCATGTCCATCTATCTTGGTGTCACCCCGGACAACATGGTCCGGGCAGCGCCCCTCTATAACCTCTTCTTTCAGCAGCTCGTGGACCTGAACACCCGCGAGCTGCCGGCCAAGGACCGCCACCCCCTGCAGCTGCTCGTTCTCCTCGACGAGTTCGCCCGCTTGGGCCACGCCGCCGTCATCGCCAAGGGCTTCTCCTATGTCGCGGGTTATGGCGTGCGGCTCCTTCCGGTCATCCAGAGTCCGTCGCAGCTTCGCGCCGAGTACGGCCCCGACGTCGCAGACGAGATCATGACCAACTGCGGCGTCGAATTGGTCTTCACGCCCAAGGAGCTCAAGGTCGCCCAGGACCTCTCCGAGCGCCTGGGCTACTACACCTACGAGGGCCGATCGAAGAGCCGCCCGACCTTCGTCGGTTCCGGCAAGTGGACCACCACGGCCTCCGAACAGCGCCGCGCGCTCATGCTCCCCCAGGAGCTGCTGCAGATGCCCCGCGACGCTCTGATCGTGCTGCGCGGCGGGATCCCCCCGGTGCAGGGCCGTAAGATCTACTTCTTCAAGAGCGCCGACTTCGCCCGCCGCGTCCAGCCCGCGCCCGTCATCCCGGTCCTGCCGGACGTCGCTGGCGCCGGCCCGGGCCCAGCAGGCGAGGCCGGTCGGCTCGACGCCATGGCGGCCGACCTGGCGGCGCTGACCCGCACCGTCGGTGAAATCCACGCCCGCATCGTCCAGCGCCCGCTCACCGAGAGCGAAGCCGCTGGCGAGACTGAGCTGAGCATCGAGGCGATCTCGCTCGAGCTGGACTCGGTTGACCTCGACGACCTGCCGGCCGGCGCCACCGAGGAGCAGTCGCAGGCGTGGATCGACCGCTACATCAACTCGGGCCTGCTGCTCGAAACCGAAGCCATCGAACGCTGACCGTAGAGGAGGCCTCCCGTGGCCGACGAAACTGACGCTGGCGCTGAACCGACGCCGGCCCCTCCCCCGCCTCAGACCGCCACGGCGTCCAGGTCCGAACCGCGTAAGCGTCCCGAAGACGAGGACCGCGATCCTGCGGAGAACAGCATCTCCCCGGTTCTGGAACGCGCGGCTGAGCGCGACGCCTCGGAGAAAACCCAGCGCACCAGCGCCGACGCCTCGAAGCCATCGCCTCAACCCGCCAATGAGAACCAGCCGGAGCGGTTCTCGGTCGAACGCGGCGACGTCCCAGACGCCGTCAAGCGCCGGTACTATTCGGAGGAGCCACAGTTCTCGGCCGAGCTGCGCTTCTTCACCGACGCGAGGAGCGACCGGCCCGCCTTCCGCGACGCCGGCGGCAAGCTGACGGCCCGCGACAACCATCTCGACGTGGTGAGGGATCTCGTCGCGATCGCCGAACATCGCGGCTGGAAGGCGATTGAGGTGCGCGGCGAGGAAGACTTCCGCCGCGCGGTCTGGCTGGAGGCGCGCACCGTCGGCCTCGAGGTCCGCGGCTACAAGCCAGCCGAACGCGACCTGCAGGAGCTCGCCCGTCGCCAGGACGCCCGTGACGTCAACACCATCGCGCCGGCGCGCAACACAGCCCGGGCCGCCGACGGGTCGCCAGACCAGACGCGCACGGCGGCCGAGGCGGCTGGCGCAGCGGCGAAGCCCGCCAGGATCGACTACGACCAGGGCGTCACGGGCAAGCTGCTGGAGAGCGGCGAAGCGCCGTACAAGCACCGATCCGGCCAGGAGCTCACGCCCTTCGTCCGCGTCGAGCAGAAGAACGGGCGCCAGATCGAGGTCTGGGGCGTGGGCCTTCCCGCCGCCCTTCAGCGCTCCGGCGCCCAGGTGGGCGACGAGATCACCCTGCGTCGCGATGGCGTGGAGCGCGTCTCTCGTACCTTCGAGGTGCGCGACAAGCAGACCGGCGAGATCAGCCTTCAGCAGCGCCAGGTGCCCCGTAACCGCTGGACCATTGAGGCCGAGCGTTTCCGCGTCGCCACGCCCGCCGAGGCGGCGCGCGACCCGGCCTTGCGCGACGCCCAAAGTCGCCTCGCCGTCGTCGCCGCCATAGTCAAGGACCGCCACCCGGACCCTGCAATGCAAGAGCGCCTGATCGCCGGCGCCAAGGAGAAGATCGCCGCCCACATCGAGCAGGGCGGCCGCTTCGCGCCCGCCCAGGTGCGCGAGCCCGTGGTCGACAAAGGGCGGCCGTCCCCTGAGCAAGCGCCCGCCGTAGAAGCCGCGCGCGCCGTGCGACCGGAATCCGCCAAATCCGGTCCCGAACGCACGCGGAGCCGTTGATGTCCGACCCCTCGCGGCCCCAGGGGTCGACGGGCGAGTTTGTTCATACAAACACTCCGCAGCCGCATCCCTTCGATGTGGCTGTGGGACGCCGGCTCCGCATGGCCCGCAAGGCCCGCAGCCTCAGCCAGGGCCAGCTCGCCGAGAGCATCGGGCTGTCCAGCCACCAGCAGATCCAGAAGTACGAGCAAGGAGCCAACCGGATCTCGGCGTCGAGCCTGGCCAAGGCCGCCATCTTCCTAGGCGTTCCCATCGACTACTTCTTCGTCGATGTGGAGGGCATGCCGCTTCCGGCGTGCGAATTCCACGCGATCGCGGGCACGAATTCCACGGCAAGGTGGGCGCGGATTCCACGCGAAGGTGGGCACGGATTCCACGGGATCATGGGCGCCCTCTGATCTGAGGGGGTGAGCGCGGTTCGGCCGACAATCTGAGGGCTAAAGGTCCCCTGTGCTGAGCAGAGGGGGCCCGATGCCGACCGAGAGATTGTCGATGCGCCGGATAAGAGAGTTGTTGCGCCTGAGGTTCGAGGTCGGCCTGAGCACCAGGCTGATCGCGACGTCGCTGGGGATCAGCAAAGGCGCTGTGGGCGACTACCTGCAGCGGGTTCAAGTCGCCGGGCTGGGCTGGCCGCTGCCCGAGGACTTGGACGACACGGTGCTTGAGCGGCGGCTTTTCCCCGGGCCGCCGCCAAGCAAGGCACCGCGGGCCGAGCCGGACTGGGCCGCCGTGGACCGAGAGCTGCGGCGCAAAGGCGTGACCCGATCTCTGCTCTGGCAGGAATATCGGGCCGAACATCCCGATGGGTACGGCTACGCCTGGTTTTGCGAGCACTATGAAGCCTGGAAGGCGCGGCGATCGCCGACGATGCGCCAGAAGCACCTGGCGGGCGACAAGGTCTTCGTCGACTACGCCGGCGATCCGATCGAGCTGATCGATCCCGAGACCGGCGAGGCCCGGCCGATGAAGCTCTTCGTGGCGGCCATGGGGGCGTCGAGCTACGTCTACGCCGAGGCGCGGCCCAGCGAAGGCTTGGCGGACTGGATCGGTTGTCATGTCGGGCTCTTCGCCTTCCTCGGCGGCGTGCCGGCGACCATCGTCTGCGACAACCTCAAGGCCGGCGTGGCGCGCGGCGACCGCTACGAGCCGCAGATCAACCGGACCTACCAGGACCTGGCGCGGCACTACGGAACCGCGGTGATCCCGGCCCGGCCGTACAAGCCGCGTGACAAGGCGAAGGTGGAGCAGGCCGTGCTGCTCGCCGAGCGCTGGATCCTGGCGCGGCTGCGCAACCTACGCTTCTTCAGCCTGGTCGAGCTGAACGCGGCGATCGCCGAGCTCGTCGCAGAGCTCAATGCCCGGGTGATGCGCGCCTACGGCGCGAGCCGCGCGGAGCTCTTCGCGGCGGTGGATGTCCCGGCGCTGAAGCCGCTGCCGGCCGAGCCCTACGCCTTCGCCGAATGGAAGATCTGCCGGGTGGCGCTCGACTACCATGTCGAGATCGACGGCTCCTGGTACTCCGTCCCCTATCGGCTGATCCGCGAGCAGGTGGACGTGCGGGCCAGCGAGCGCACGGTGGAGATCTTCCACAAGGGCCAACGCGTCGCCAGCCACGCCCGATCTCCCGGACGTCGCGGACACACGACGATCCCCGAGCACATGCCCAGCTCGCATCGGCGCCACGCGGAATGGACGCCGGCGCGGCTGATGGCGAGCGCCGGGAAGATCGGTCCCGCCGCGGCGGCGCTGATCTCCGCCATCATGGCCGAGCGGCCGCATCCCGAGCAGGGCTTCCGCAGCTGCATGGGCATCCTCGCGCTGGAGAAGACCTATGGCCGCGCCCGGCTCGAGGCGGCCTGCCAGCGCGCCGCCCAGATCAAGGCGCGCTCGGCGAGCTCCGTCCGCTCGATCCTCCAGACTGGCCTCGACCGCGGCTTCCTCGAGCCCGAGCCGGATCACGAGCCCCTGCGCCACGGCAACATCCGCGGCCGCAACTACTTCCACTGATCCTCAAACCAGGAGACCCAATGCTCGCCCATCCCACCCATGAGCGCCTGATCGCGCTCGGCCTCACCGGCATGGCCAAGGCCTTCGAAGAGCAGCGCGCCGCGCCCGATCTCGCCGCGCTCAGCTTCGAGGAACGCGTCGGCATCATGGCCGACCGCGAGGCGGCCGAGCGCGACACCAAGCGGCTCACAGCCCGGCTGAAGTTTGCTGCGCTCCGGCAGGACGCCTGCGTCGAGGACATCGACCTGCGTACGCCGCGCGGGCTGGACCGCGCGCTCGTCGCACGCCTGGCGGCCGGCGACTGGATCCACCGCCATCAGAACTGCCTGATCACCGGGCCCTGCGGCGTCGGCAAGAGCTGGATCGCCTGCGCGCTTGGCCACAAGGCCTGTCGTGACGGACGCTCCGTCTTCTACCAGCGCGTCCCGCGGCTCTTCGAAGCGCTGGCGCTCGCCCGCGGCGACGGCCGCCACGCCCGGCTGCTCAAAACCCTCAGCCGCGTCGATCTGCTGATCCTCGATGACTGGGGCCTGGCCGTGCTTACCGCCAACCAGCGCATCGATCTGCTCGAGATCCTCGAGGACCGGCAGGGCCGCGGCTCGACGATCGTCACCAGCCAGATCCCCGTCGACCAATGGCACGACGTGATCGGCGACCCGACCCTGGCCGACGCCATCCTCGACCGGCTGGTGCACAACGCTCACCGGCTGACCCTCGCCGGCGACAGCATGCGACGGCTCTCCGGCCACCGCGAGCTTGACGCTCAGACCAACGCCTGACTCCATGCCCACATCGGCCGACTGCGCCGCCCACGATCACGTGGAATAGGCGCCCGCCATCGCGTGGAATGAGCGCCCACGATCACTGGAATGCGCATCCGGCGAAAGGGGCGGCCGACCCGATCGCCGAAGAGCTGGCCGCCGACCCCCGCGCCATCGCGCTCCTGCAGGCCTGGCGCAGCCTTCCCGCGTCGAAGCGGAACTTCTTCGCCGACCTCATCCGCTCCGCCGCCCAGGAGCCTGGCGATGCCGAATGACCGAACCCTGGCGCCTCTCTTCCTAGCGCGTGGTTCGCGCTTCATCGAGGCGGGGCGCTGGGCGCGCGCCCGCGGCTCTCCGACGAGCTGGTGGTGTCGCAGGTGTGCGGGGGCAGCGGGCCAGGGTCGACTCCAGACTGCGTCAGCGATAGAGTAGCGTGAGGTATTACCTGTCGCTACGGAGGCCAGCATGCCGACGGCCACGTCAATCAAGCTCGACGATGAACTCAAGGGCCGCGTCCAGCACCTGGCCGCCGCGCGCCGCCGCACCTCACATTGGATCATGCGAGAGGCGATCGCCCAGTATGTCGAGCGCGAAGAGAAGCGCGAATCCTTCAAGCAAGACGCCCTTCGTGCCTGGGAGGACTATCAACGGACCGGCGCGCATCTGACGCTCGAGGAAGCTGACGCCTGGCTGGCGCAGTTGGAAGCGGGAGAAGATGCGGAAATTCCGAAGTGCCACGTCTGATCTGGACGCCGGATGCACTGGCCGACGTTCAGCGACTTTACCGGTTTCTGGCGCCGAAGGACGCCGACGCCGCGCAACGAGCGGTGAAGGCGATCCGGTCGGGGGTCAAGATCCTAGCGCACCGGCCGCGCATCGGCCGCCCTGTGGCGGACATGGACGCCGAGTATCGGGAATGGCTGATCGACTTCGGCAACAGTGGCTATGTGGTCCTCTATCGCGTTGAAGACGAGACAGTCGTGATGCTGGCCGTACGCCATCAGAAGGAGGCCGGGTATTGAACTATGTCGGAGCCGTCAGCGCCCAACGGAGCCAGCCAGGTCAGCGACCGGCCCGTCGGGAGCGCAATGCACGCGCCCAGAGCGTCTTCGCAGCGCGAACCGCCTCCGCCCCCCAAGGCACAGTTCATACAGGTCGGCGTGAAATTCCCCGGTGTTCCAGTGGCCAACACCGTAAGTGAGGAACGGGCCGCCTCGGGCGGCAAAGGCTGCTGAGTCAGCTGTCCAGCCTGTACGTGGCTTTCGCCAGCTCCGACCGGCCCGACAGCTCCGAAATGGCGTTCTTGACCATGTCGTGCAGGTCGCTCCTGTCCAGGCCGCCAGCAAGGCCCGCGAGCGCCGCAAACCGCATAGCGCCGACGACGACGGCTTCGACGGCCGCCGCCCTCGGGAGCTCCGCTCCCCCGGTCATCTCGCCCGAGAGTCGCACAAATCCTTCGTAGGCCCGGTCGACGACCTCCTCGAACACCGCCGCGTCGTCGAGGGCGGCGCTGGGCCGAGGCGGCGGCGCTGGGGCGGCGGCGACGGCCGCCTGCACCTCGGACACCGCGCTCCGCACCATGTCCGGGATTTCCCCCGCCCGGGCATCAAGCTCGTCTAGCGGAATAAACCGCCGTCCCCTTCCATCCTGAGCCTCGAGCTCCGCGTTCGTTCGCGCGCCGATGGTCGCGCAGACCAGGAGACCGGGATCGCCGTCAGGGTCGGTGATGAACCGGACCCGCAGCTTTCGTGAAGACGCGCTGCGCAGCTCCCGGGCAACGGCGAGCGCTGCGCTCAAGTGCACGCCGACCGAGCCGCCCTGCATGGAATCCTCCCACGACCGCAGAGCTATGCCTAACGCGATTCCGCGGTTAGCGCCGCCGCCGCTCGCCCGCCTTGCCGCTTGAGGCGCGCTGCCTCTGCAGCGTATCCGGCCCGCCACGCCTCCGCCTTGCGTGGGTAGTGCGCCTCCGGGTTGAGCGTGTAGCCCAGTAGGCGCTCATCCTGCGCCGCCCGTTCCTTGCCATAACGACGCACGCGCACGAAATAGGCCTCGCATGCCGTCGCGATCGCGCTCGCCTCTTCCTGCACAGCCGCCTTCCCTTATCGGTTTGTACGTCCAAACATCACCGGCTCCGCCCCTTTCCCTTGTCGGGCCCGCGCCGTTCGGGCGCCGCTTCAGGTCTCTTCCGGGCCGATCGCCGCTCGATGACCATCTGACGCGCCAGCGCCACCTTGCGGCTCACCGGCGGCGGCATGGATTTGACGAACGCCTGGACGTCCTTCGCCAGCGCTTGGTCCCGCGGATCGGGCGACGCAGCGAGCATTTTGGCGGCCGCGTGGTACGTCGCCCGCACCTCAGCCTGACGCCGGCGCATCTGCTCGTCCCAGGGCTGCGGCTTCGCCCCGCCCTGGGCTAGCGCCTCGGCCTCTCGCCGCGCTTCGCGCAGCACCCGCGGTTCGTTCTGGCCGGTCCGCTCGAACCGTTCCCGCGCCTTGCGGATCGCGGTCCGCTCCGGCTTGTGCGTGACGCCCCGCGCCCGCCGCGGCGTCGCCTCGGCCTGGATGCCCCGGCCCCGCAGCTCCCGGGCGAACTGCTCGCGCCAGTCCGCCAGGTCCGCCTTGCGCGGATTCAGCCGCTCGCCGTTCACGCCCAGCGCCCGCACGCTGAGATGGATGTGCGGCTGCTCGCCCTTCGCGTCCTGATGGAAGGCGAACACATACGGGAAAGTGTCGCCGAACTCCGCCCGGGCGAAAGCCCGCACCGCGTCCTTCATCCGGTCCGGGTCAGTCCCGACCGGCATGCTGAGCACGATCGACACCGACATGTTGCTGTTCGCCCGCCGACGGCTGTCCCCCTCCCCCACCTCGGACCAGTCGTCCGCCAGCTCGCGCACCGCGCCGCGGCCATGGATCAGCGCCCCGTCGGACTGCTCCAGATCGAGCTCGCCCTTGCGCGAGATGTATTCCAGATGCGCGGCTAGGTGCTCACCATCCTTCGTCCGCCCGGTGATCTTCACCATCACCTCGGGAGCTTTCTGGACCACGCGCGCCAAGCGCGCCTTGGCCTCCCCGCCCCCGCCGCCGCGCCTAGAGGGCCCGGCGATCACCGGGTCCTTGGGGACGATCTTCCGCCCGCCAGCCGGCGGCCGCCAAAGATTGTCGAACCCGCGGACGGAGCGGAAGTCGCTCACGCCTCGTCCTCCCAATAGTCGAGATTGCCCCGGAAGGCGCCCTTCAGCCCCCGCACGTGGGCGCGGATCTCTTCGCGGAACGCCTCGAGCTGGGCGATCTCGGCGGAAAGCACGGTCCCCGGCATCACGGCGGTGTTCAGGGCGCGCGTGATCTGATTGAGGTTCACCCCGATCCGCCGCAGCTCCTCCTGTACGGCGTAGAACGCCAGCTCCTCGCGCCGCCCGAACTTCGGCCGCCCGTGCAGACGTCGCCGCAGGACCGCCAGAGCCCACTCGGTCCGCATGAGCCCGTCGGCGTCGGCCGCCTTGTCGAGCGCCGCCTGGTCCTCGTCCTTCAGCCGGATCGTGAGCTTCGTCGACGGGCCTCGCGCCGCCGTCGGCGGCCTGGGCGCTTCCTGCCCGACGGCCTCAGCCACCAGCTCGCGGAGCCGCTTCGAACGGCCGCCGGAGGCGATCGCGTCGAATTTCGCGGCCAGCGCATCGGGAAGCTGGAAGGCGAACATGGCCATGAGCGCAGCGTAGTTTATAAAAATGCCGGCGCAAAGCCTATCCTGCCCTCACACGCCTACAGACTCTCCCCACGCAAACACACTATCGCACGAGTCGCGCCGGGGAGTCTGGCTTGGCGGGCGCGTCGTTAAGCTTGGATTCTTCGCGCGGGGGCACCATAGGTTGAATCACACTTGCAAATCGTTCTCAATTCCCACTCAGGGAAGCAACCGACACTATGGCGCCGAGACACATCATTCACCGGGATAGGCTAAGGGGCGTCGCCCCTCGCGCGCGGGGCGTGCAGTCTCCGCTGCGCTTCTACCGGGCCGGGGGGTCTCCCCGACCTTCCTCCCTTCTGTCGTGCAGGCCGTGTGATCCCCCTCCCCCCGGCCCGCGCCCCACTTGCTACCCCCAGCCTCGCCGGCGGGCAGGGGTGCAGGGCGGGGCCTGCACCCCTGCCTTCCACGAAGGACCTTGCCATTACCGGTAAGGGCACAGCCGGAGACGAACGCCATGCAGATTAGCGAGCTCGCCCGCCGCGCCCAGCTCACCACCCGCCAGGTGCGCCACTACGAACGCGAAGGCCTGATCGAGGGCCACCGCGCCGAGAACGGCTATCGCGACTATCCGCCGGAAACCGCACCTGTCGCCCGGCGCATCGGTCACCTGGTGGATCTCGGCTTCACCACGGGCGAGATCCGCACCTTCATCAACCGCATCTCGGAACCGGCGGCCACAGGCGCAGCGCCCGAGGAGTTGCAGCGCCGGCGTGAGCGCCTGGCCACGATCGACGCTACGATCGCGACCTTGCGCGCCACTCGGGCTGAACTGATGGAGCTCCTAGTGAGCGACCTCCTGGACAATTAGACGTCGAGGTAGAGCCGCCGCCCGTCCGGCGAGGAACGCCGCGCCCACGAACATGTAGGCCCGCAGCGCGACCTTCACGAGCGGGCGGCAATGGAGCATGACGAAAACGACGACGTACCGGACCGTCGTCACAGCTCCGCGAAGGATCGCGCCTCCAATGCCGCGGGCGTCCAACTACTCGCTCCGGGACTTCACCAACCGCACGTTCGCGACCGGCGTGGGCTCTAGGCTGCCCCCGCCCTCGAAAGCGATCAACACCGTCTCCGGATCGGGTCCGGCCTCCAACAGGAGCCGCCCGGTCCGTTTGCCCACCTTCACGTCAAAGCCCGCCAGCCGGCCGCCTCGCGGCCGTGGCGCGTCGGCGGCCTCGGCGGAAGTTTGTATGTCCAAACTCCCCCGCTCTCTGTGGCCTTTTCCCGCGTCCGCAGACGCCTCTGATCCCGCCGTAGGCTCCCTGCCGCCCGAAGCGCCCTTCCCGGCCGCGGGCGAGGCCTTGGCGGCCTTCAGCTCGGCCGACAGCGCGCGGGCCTCGGCGGTCGTGATCTCCGCGCCCTTCGCCGCCACCAGCGCCGCCGTCCGCTTGGCGTCGCGCTTCCAGGCGCCGGAGAGTTCATAGAGCGTTCGTACGCCGAGCTTCGGCGCGAGGTCCTGCAAGGGCTGCGGCATGTCCTTCACCGCCGCATACATGGAAACCTGGTCCTTCGGCCGCCCCAGCTTCTCCGCGATCTGGACTTGGCTGAGGCCCAGGTCGAGGAGCCGTTGCACTGCGCCCGCCATCTCCGCCGTGTTCAGGCCTTCGCGCTGATCGTTCTCGATCACCTGGGCGGCGAGGATATCGGCTTCGCTCGCGTCGCTCGTGGTGATGATCGCCGGGATTTTCTCCAGTCCCGCCAGCAGCGCCGCACGATAGCGCCGCGCGCCGTAGCGGATCATGTGGCCCTGCTCGTCCTTGGGGCGCACGGTGATGGGTTGGAGCAGGCTCTTCTCGCGGATCGACGACGCCAGCGCCTCCAATTCCCGCTTGTCGAAGGTGATTCGCGGATTGTTGGGGTCCTCGTAGATCTCCGTCAGTGGAATGTCCTTCAGGCGCACGCCTGCGGGCTCCCCGGTATCGTCCACGAGCCCGCCGACGAGCTGTGCGAAGTTAGTCTCGGCCATAACGATCCTCTCAGGCGGCGATAGGAGCCGCCATGCGGTTCTTGATGGTGGCCAGCACGCCCCGGAGTTCCCGCGCCGCGTCCTGCGCCGCCGATTTCTTGATGGTCCAGACGGGGGTCTTCGCGCTCAGCGCCTCGGCGTAGCCCTGGCGCTGGGTGATCACGCCCTCGAACAAGAGCGACGCGCCGGCCTGTTGGATCAGGGTCCTCAGGTGCTCCCGCTGACGAGGCGAGTTGCTGACGAGGCGGGAGGGAAGAAGGCCGAGGAAGCCGATCCGGCGGCCGCCCCGCGCCTGATCCTCCACCAGCTTGACTTGCTTGCGCAGCGTGCCCACGCCCTGCAGAGAGTAGTCCTCGAGGTCGATGGGCGAGATGACATAGTCGGTCACCAGCAGGGCCGCGAAGTTTCGTCCGCCCCAGGTCGGCGGTGTGTCGATCACGCAAAAGTCGAACTGATCCTTAAAGGTCACGAAGCGCTTGGCCATCGCCGGGACGGCCGTGTTGATGTTCTGCTCGACGGAATGCAGCTTCTCGTCCGCGCGGAGCACGGTGATGCCGGGCAGGCCCTCGATTCGCACGTCGGGACCGAAGAAGAGGGCGGAGCTCGAGCCCCCGTTGCGTTCGCCGTCGAGGGTGTAGGAGGCGTTGCCCTGCGGGTCGAGGTCGATGAACAGCACCCGCGCCCCGCGCTCCTCGGCCAGGAACCAGGCCAGGTGGACGGCCAGCATGGTCTTGCCGACGCCGCCCTTCTGGTTGTTGACGACGATCGTCTTCACGACCCCTTTCTCCTGCCCGAGTGGGCCGGCCGACGGTCCGATAGTTCCGCGTCGTCCACCTCGAAGCCGGCCGCCTTCAGCGCGCGAAGGACGATCACCCGCAGGGTCACCCCTTCCTTGATGGCCTTGGCCCGAATCTCGTCGCGCAGCTGCGTCGGGACCTTCAGGCTCATCATGGTTTCGCCCGCGCCATTCTCGTCCACGCTCGTTCCTCATCGCCCGGCACGCCTCGGCCGACTCGCTCGGCCGCGGTGTGCCGGGGGCAGCATACCCAGAACGTAATGATGTTTCAGCCGTCATCCCCGCGCCGCTCCTGATTCTGCCGCCACAGCAGCCAGTCCGCCTCCTGGCGGGTTCACGGGGAAAGAATGCCGGCCACGAGGGCGAAGGCGATGAAGACGAGGAAGGCGGCGAGCATGGCAGGCTCCTGGAAAGTTTGGACGCACAAAACGCGGGGCGCAGCTTCAAGCGGCGGCGCCAAGTGGGGGCGGCCTCTGCCCACCGTCTGGCCGCGGGGATGGTCATGGTGTCGGCTCCGTCTTAGGATGATAATACATCATTATGTTTTTGGTGCGATAAGATAATGATGTTTTTTTCTGGTGTGTTTAGACGGGATGGGCCCTGACCAAGTCGGCCGCGGCGCCGATGAGTCGAGAAGACTACCCTTGCGCCCCATGCGCCTCTCAGCCTCTTGGCGACGCCGCCTTCTTGAACGCGGCGCTTTCGCCGCCGCTACACGTGGAGACCTTCCGCCACGGCGGCGAGGACGGTCGGCTAGAGACGCGCGAGAAGAAGCTCTTCGCCGTCGCCGGCCACCACTCGGCCATGTGAGATCCAGCGCCTGGGCGACGTAGCCAGAAGGCGCCTTCGGCTCGTCGTGGCTCGCGGTGATGATGCGTCGATTGCGTATCACGCCGGCCGAGACCCCGTCGGTCACTGATACCCCGACGAGTGGCGCAAAGTTGCCAATTGGCAACTCGCGCCGTCGAGGCCCAGAAAACGGGTGCCCCGGCGTTACCAGTTGGCAACTCAGGCCTTCGGCCGCAGCCGTTGCAGTTCACGTTGGAATGCGGTCGCGAAGTCCGCATTGCTGGCGTCAGCGTCGAGCGCCAGCTCGAGCATGACCCTCTTGGGGCCCTTACGGGCCAGGGTGAACAACGCCGCGCCGTTCTCGCTAGAGATGACTGTGCCGCGCGTCCCCTGCGTTGTCTGAGTCCTCGGGCCGGCCGCGGCCGCCTTGAGAGCCGCAATGACCTTCGACGGCTCCAGGGGCGCATGGCCGGCCGCCACTGCGGCGGCCTGTTGGACGCCCAAGCGTTTGGCCTCCGCCATCACTTTCGGGCGCGACCCACTGTCGGCCAACAGCGGCTTGATTTCGCGGGCATGGTGCTCGCGCAGGACGCGGATGTCGCCGAACGCCTCCACGATATCTGTAGGCAGCTTGGCCAGATCGAGGAAGCGCGACAGCCAGGTTTTCGAGACCTCAAGGCGTTCAGCCATGCGCTGGGCGACGCCGCCATAGAAGGTCTCGACCGCGTGGCGATAATCAAGCGCGCGCTCGTAATCGCTGATGTCCTTGCGCGACCGGTTTTCGACGTCCGCCAGACGGAAGGCCTGCTCGTCCGTCAGCTCCCGCTCCTCGATGAGATAGCGGATCTCGCGGTGCTCGACATTGCGCAGATAGCTGACCGACCAATGCCGGCGCGCGCCGCAGATCACCTCGTAGTCGAAAGCCGGGTCGCCCTCGACCCGTCGCACGATCGCCGGGAACTCCTGCTCGCCTTGCGAGCGCAGGCTTTCCAGCAGGTCCGCGCAGGAGGTTTCGTTGAGCAGATCATAGCGCCGATTGTGGCGCTCCCACATTCGGCACCGGCTCGGGTCGACCAGCTTGAGGGTCTTTTCCTTCACATCGCCGGAGGTGACGCGGGCCAAACCGGTGAGGCGGGTGCTGAGCCGCTCAGGGGCCGGCGCCCCACGGTCTGCCGTCGGGGTTTCAGTGACCGGGCTCACCAAGCCCGCGAGGATGGAGCGGTTCTTGCCTGTTGTGGATGCCATGACCGCCCTCCCCTACCCTAGTCCAAGCCGACGCAGGTCCGGCCGATGGCTCGGCCAAGCCTTGCGGACAAGAAGTTCGATCTCGCCATTCAGCCGATCGAGGTTGTTGCGGCAGCGCTCATAGGTCTTCGTCGCTGGGCCGGTGAGCTCGTAGACCGTGCGTAGCTGCACATTGGCGTTGTCGATCTCTGCCGAATCGAGCAGCGAGGCTGACAGCATGTCGACGCCGAACACCGCCTCCATCATGTCGCGGATCTGCGTGTGGGCGCTCTTGCCCTCATCGACTTTCGTCGCCACCACGCGCAGAAAATGATAGCCCCGCGGGCCCAGATGGTTCTGCATGACTTCGAGCGTCTCGACGATCATGCGCAGGAAATGGGCCGTCGAGGCGAAGTCGACGGTCGATGGCGGCGTCGGGATAAGCAGGGCGTTGGCCGCGCGCAGCACGGCCAGGGAAAGCATGCCCAACGCCGGCGGGGGATCGAGTAGGACCACGTCGTAGTCCCCGGCCATACTTTCGACGCCCCGGCGCAGGCGGTCCAGCGCGTCCGGATTGCCCCGAAGCCGCGCCGCCGCCTCGTATTCCGCCTGGTAAAGTCCGAGGTTCGCAGGCACCAGATCGATGCCCGGCCAGGCGGTAGACCGCAGGGCATACTTCAGGTCCGGTTCGCCCCCGTGGCGGAAGAAGGGGAGGAGGGTCTGCTCATCGTCGATGTCGATATCCGGATTGAACCCGAAGATCGTGGTCGTGCTGGCCTGGCTGTCGCAGTCGATCACCGCCACCCGATAGCCCTTCAACGCCAGGTACTGGGCGACATGGCAGGTGAGCGTGCTCTTGCCGACGCCGCCTTTGAAGTTCTGGACCGCCAGCACGATGGGGGGGTCGTCGGGCCCCCGCCTCGGCCGCGTGCCGAACACGTCGCGCATGTGATTGACCTCGGACAGGCTGTAGCCTTCGCGACGGCCCGTTGGGCTGAGGCGGGGCGCAGGGAGGCGTCCATCGGCCTCCGCTTGACGGATGGCTTCGGCCGTGCGGCCGACCATTTCGGCGGCCTTGGTCACTGAGAAGCGCAGGTCGACGATCTTCTGTTCGCCCGGCGCAAACACCGTCGCCCGCAACCGGGTGATGACGTCATGCGCCCGGTCGCTGAGCGCGGACATCGCGTCCAGCAACACCGGTCCAGAGGCGGTGCTTTCGGCTAGGGCTTGCTTCGCCATGGTCCGCCTCCTTTGCAAATATCCGACGGGATGTCTAGAATTTGCCAAGTTTTCGGTCGGATACAATGAAGAATGGGTTAACAGCGCGCCGAGCCTGAACCCTCAAGGTTCAAGGCGACGGCAAGCCAGCCTGTCCGCCGCACCCCGTTAGAAGATATCTTAGGCCTAAGGTTAAACAGAGTTAGAGGCCCCAGCGAGGCCAGAAAACCCAAGCTCTGCAATGACTTTCAGCAACGGCCGGTCACCGAAACCCCGAGGGTAGGGTCACTGATCCCCCGGGCCGGCGGTCATCGATACCCCGTGGGAAAGGTCACCGATCCCCCGTGGGCGGAACCCGCCGTTTCTCGAACAGGGCGTCCACTTCCAACGCCCGGGCGTCCTCTCGCTGGCGGCGTGCCGATTCGGCGGCGAGTCGCTCCAGGTCGGCCTTGATGGCGGCGCGCTCGGCCGCGTCGCGCCGGACGAAATGGATGGCCTGGGAGTTGTCGGCCGTGTTCACGAAGCTGAGATCGTATTCCGGGAGGTCGTTGGCCGCGACGATCCGTTTGAGGAGGTAGTTGAACTGCTTGAGCGGGCTCTCGCTGCCCGTCTTGTCGTGCAGCACGCTGACTCGGCAGGTCCAGCCGGCGGGCTGGTCGCCGGCGTGCTTGCGGGCGATGCGGTAGATCGCCCGCTCGACACCGCCCGCCAGGGCAAAATAGTCGGGATGCAGCGTCAGCAGGGCGCGGTCCTTGATCACGCCCTCATAGACCCAGTTCGACAGGGTCAGGCTAAGGCCCTTCGGGGCTCCCGTCGTGGGATCGGACTCGAGCACCCACTCGTCCAGCCAACCGAACTGAGCCTTGGTGTTGCGCTTCGAACCGCGGATGGAGGTCTGGATGGTGGTGGCCTCGAGGCGCTGCAGCGCCGCCTGCAGCTCTTTGTAACCCTTGCCGCCCGTGTCGCGCTTGATCGCCTTCAGGAGGTCATAGCTCGTGGTGTGCAGCGTCCGGGGCAGGTCGTTGACGCCCTGCTCGCGCATCTGGTTGATCCGCGATGTCGCCCAAATGAGAATGTCCGCATCCCAGATGGTTGCGATGCCGAACGCCGGGTTGGCGCTGACGTGGACCCAGACTTCGCCGTCCGGGCTCGTGTACTCGATGGGCTTCAGGCGCTTGCGCTTGCTGAGCGAAAAGAACGGTCGCTCCATCACCTCCCGCTGGTCTTTCAGCGGCAGGCTGCTCATCCGAGGGACGAAGAGATCGAACTCTTGTTGTCGAATCGCGCGCTTGGACATCTTGGGCGACACCATGCTCATTTGTGCGAGGGAAGGGTAGGGGAGGGCGCGGCCTGCGGGCCTTCGACGCACAAGTTGCCAATTGGCAACTCGACCCGCGCCCACCTTCAAGCGCCCCTTCCTTTAGGCCTTTACCAGCCGGCCACCGGGCGGTCCCGACCTAGGAGCGTGGGATTGATCGGCGCCGACCGCACCTGGCCTGCTAGCAGTCGGGGTATTGGTGACCGGCATCAACGGTTGCCGACTCGGTTGTCGACACTGATCCCACACCAGGGCCTCAGGGGTCATCGAGGACGCCGCCGCCACCTCACGAAGGAGGTTCGGGTCCCGCGGTTCGCCAGCCGACCAGGCCTACCAGGTGCTGGCCGCGACGCCCGGTTGTCGAGACGACGCGCCCTGCCGGCTTCGCCGGTGCGCTGCGCGCCCTGAACATCGCCGTGTCGGCGGCGCCGGCGGTATAGGACACGCGATGAGAAGCCCCGCCCGGCGAACCGGGCGGGGCGGGGCGGCTACTCGTCCTCGGCAGGGTTGGTCTCCGGGCGATCGAGCGACTTCAGTTCATGGCCCGGGGCGGCGATCACCACCTTGGAGAAGAAGCGTTCGACCCCGTCGTTGTCGGTGTAGCGGTCGTGGCGGATCTCGCCCTGGACGAACACCTTGGCGCCCTTCGGAAGCGGCTTGGAGGCGAGCCAGTTGACCGTGGCCTGGTTCCAGATCTCGATCGTGTGCCAGGTCGTGTAATCCTTCTTTTCAGCGCCCTTCTTGGTGTAGCGGCTGGTGGCGACCCGCAGGATGGCGACCTTCTTGCCGCCCTGGGTGGTGCGGACCTCGGCGTCGGCGCCGGTGAAACCGATCAGTTGGACTTGGTTCAGCATCGTCTTTCTCCGTCTTCCGCCCGGAGGAGCCCGGGCGGCTCGCGGTCCCTGCCGCGATCACGCGACCGCCCCAGGACGGGGACAAGAGAGGGGATGAAGCCCGGCGGGCCTGGAAACCGGGCTGCAGGGAGCGCAGCGAACGAAGACCGGGGGGTCCGGGCCGGCCGCCTCGCTGGCGAGGTCGGCTTCAACCCCGAGCGACCCGGCCTAGGTTTGCGTGATTGATCGCGCGGGACCGTCTGCCGCCGCGCTGCACCGCCAGATGACGCAAGACGATGTTGCGCCAGGCCAACCGTCACCGACTCCACGCCCACCGCCACCCCGGTCCTGTCAAGCTCGCCAACCGTGCTCGCACCTCCGCCCAAGGGGGCCGAGAACTGGACGGAACTCGCGCAACGCTCGACTGGATTCACCACCTCAGCCTCGCTCCGACGGCTTCAAGCGTCACTGTGTTGTCACACGGCCGATCCAGCCGTGATCGCCTTCCGGGATCCACGCCATCCGTCTCCGCCAAAGGTGAACGCCATCGGCGCCGCAGGGCTCTGTCGCGTCGGCCCGGCCTTAGACCAGCGGGGAACGGAGCGGCCTCCACGTGGTCGCCGGACGGGGCTTCCGGTTTTCGGGGTGGACGGCGGCGGCGCCCCTATTCCCCCTATCCATGGAGGCGGGGCAGGGCAGAATCATCAACCCCAGCGCCCGGGACGCGCAGGCGCGCAGCCCCCTAGGGGTTGCGAACTTGTTCCTTGTTTGTTCACACGATAGCCGCCGCACTCTTTAGGGCACGGAGCCTGTTCAGAGCCCGTTTCACTCCAATCGGGTAGGGCGGTCCCTCACCAGGACCGCCCCGCGATGTCAGTGCATCGTCCGCCGCGCGGCGATCAGCTTTGCGAAATGGGCGATGGCCGCGGCGTCCAGGTGGAAGGGGATTTGGGTCTTTTCCTCACGCTGGTCCAACTCCTCGAGCACCGACCAGGCGTCCCAGCACTCGGCCACCACATACCAGTTGTCCACGTCGTAGAAGTGGTGGGCGTGTTCCAGAACCGCCTGCGCCATCGCCATGCTCGCCATATCGGCCTCCGTTGCTAGACCGGCGGGCTCATCCCGCGATCATGCGACCGGTCAGGTCGGGGAGAGGGGCGGGCTCAGGGTCGTTGGCGTTGGAAACCGGCCTGCACGAGAGCGCAGCGACGGAAGGCCGGAGGGTCCGGCGCCGGCGCCTCGCTCTTGGCGAGGTCGCCTTGAGCCCGGACGGCCCCGGCCAAGGCTCGCCTTGAGAGATCGCGTTCAGCCCGCCCGAACCGGCCTGGAGGTCCTTGGCTAGCCGTCGGGGCCCACACGGTTCCACCCACCCTCGCGGCTTGCCGACAAGAAGATGCGGCGACCTTGCGGCCGCCGCACCGGCGGGATCAGGCCCGCGCCTTGACCGGATGATGGCGCAGGCCCCGTTCGCCCGCCTTCTGCGCCAGGTTCAACGCGGGACCGAAGGGCTTCAGGTCTGCAGCCCGTTCGGGGTTGATCGAGTTGGCCAGGGTCAGGACGCACACCGGATCGAGGTCCAGCATCTCGTCGTTGGCCCGGAACGGCGCCGCTCGGCCATGCCGGTCGAAGTCGGCCTTGGCCAGCACCAGGGTGACGCCCTTCTGCTTGGCCCACTTGATGGCCAGCTTCTCGGCGCCCTTGGCGCCGGAGGTCGCCAGGGCCATGTCCGGCCACTGCTCGCGCGCCCAGTTGAGGGCGTCGAAGACACGCCCCGCATCCTCGGCGGTGTCAGCCTGCGGCGCGCCGCGGAAGGCGACCACGATCGCCCCGGGGTCCGTCGCGGCGTGCTTTCGGGCCTTGGCGGCGCGAAGGGCGTCGCGGGCTTCGATCTGGGCCGCCGTGGTGCGGGTGGCCTTCACCGAGCCCTTCCAGGGGCTCCAGACCTCGCCGGTCGTGGTCGTGTAGGTGGCCGCGGCCGCATCGCGCACGATCTCCATCGCCAGGGTAGCGACGTCGGCGGCGCGCGCCTTCAGGGTGGCTTCCTGGATCTCGGTGTCGAGCACCTCGGATCCGTCGAAGTCCCGCACCAGGCCGCCCAGCTGATCCCGGGCCTTGTCGGCGTCGCGCTCGATGCGTTGGGCCACGGAGTGGAAGGCGCCGATCAGGGCCTCGCCGATCAGGACATGGAAGTCCTCCAGGGCGGACTCGCCGACGATGTCGAGCAGCTCGGTCATGAGGCTCGCACCGAGCTGGTGAAGCGCCGCCTCCGGCGGGTGGGTTCGGGTGTCCTCCAGCTGGAGGGCCTGGGCCTCGTAGGCGGTCAGGCGGTCTGAGGAGAGGGGAGGGGGAAGCTGCATGGGAAAGTCCCTTCGCGGGGTTGGGGGTGCGAGCCCGTCGGCTCGGGACCGCCTCGCGCCGTCCAGCGGCGGACCCCACAAGGGCTTTGAGCGCAGCGCCCCTTGTGGGGGCCGACGATTGATGGCGAGGTCCACTAGAGCCAGAGGGCCGCGCCCACCCTGCGTTCGGACGCTGCAGCGGACCCCTCCACGGCCCGGCGCCAGCCCGCCGCCGCGCCCAGCCGATCCACCGCTTCCGGACACCCGCCCACCCCCAGCGCGAACCGGCCGGCCTCGTCCCAGGCGTTCTGGTCGCGCCCTTCGAAACGCGCCGCATAGGACCAGGCCATGCTGTCGGCGCTCGCCAGGCGGGGGCGCACCTCCGGGTCGAGCAGCGAGGTGCGCTTGCAGCCAAAGCCGTGCAGGCGCAGGTCCGGCCGGTCCTGCAGGATGGCGTCGAGGATGGCCGCGATCACCGCCGGGTCGCCCTGGCGCTTGCAGAGCGACCCCACGCCCACCCAGGCGCCGTAACCGATGCGGTCGCCATAGGCCTCGAGGTGACGGCGGTAGTCGTCAGGCGTATGCCCCTGCAGCACGGCAAGCAGATGCACGCGTCCCGTGCCGGCGTCCTGGATCGCGTCGAACCGGTCCAGAGTCAGCGCCTGATGCCTGGCGACGGTCAGGCCCGTGGCCTTCAGCGCCACCGGCTCGCACATGTAGTCCTGGGTCGAGGCGGCGATCAGACCGGTCGCCGCGTAGCGGCGGACCATCGCCGCATAGGCCTTGGGGGAATGGCTGAACCCGCGCTGCAGGGCGACCTGAGTGAAGGCGCCGGAATCCAGCAACCAGGGTTCGTCACAGCCGAGGAAGGGGACCTCGCGGACGCGCTCCCGCAAGACGTTGGCCGAGATGCACACGCGGAGGCCGCGCAAGCTTAGCGGCCAGGCCAGACGCGGATGATGGACGCCAACGTAGAAACGGAAGTCGACATCGCGCGTCAGAGGGTAAGACCGGTCAGACGGTCGCATAGGCGACCTCCGCGAGTTCACGCCGCCGGCGCTCGGCGCGAAGCGCCTCCACCACCTGAAGGTCGCGATGATGCTGGATCAGGTGATCGAGCCGGTCATCCGGCAGTCGCCGAGGATCCAACGGCGGCCCCTTGGGCCGCGGCATTATCCGGCCGATGGCCAGCTGGCGCTGGCGATTGACCGCCTCGGTGAGCAGGACGCCAAGCTCAGCGCGCGACCACACGTGGTCCAGCTCATGCAGATCATGGCCCCACGGATGGCGGGCCGCCCGTAGGCGGCCCACCAGCTCGGCGATGGCGACCGGGTCGTCCGCCCGGCGGATGCGCCCGGGCGTGAGGGTGCGGGCGGTGCGGTCGAACCGCTCGTAGAGCCGGCTCCTGGGCCGCATCAGCGCGCCCTGGCGATCGATCTCCGCCAGCCACGCCGCGAGGGTGGTGAAGGGCGGAATGATCATGCCGCTGCCGGGAACCCGTGGCGGCGCGGTGGCCGCCACGGGCAGTTCGTGCGCGTAGCGCAGGAGCGGGGAGGGGAGCATGGCGCAACACCGCTCAGATCAGGCCGGCCAAGGCGCGCCGGACGACCGGGTCCCGGTCGGCGCGCCAGGCCGTCCCCGCCCGCACGCCCTGGGTTTCGTGGGCGGCGCAGTAGCGGCCGTCGGCATGGCGGCCACAGAAGCTGAAGTCCGGACTCTTCGGATCGCCGATCGGCCACTTGCAAGCGTGGACGCCTAGCCGCGCCATGTCGGTGACGAGGCCTGGGCCCTCGACGGCTGGGACCGGCGGCGCCACCGGGGGACGCGGCGGGGCCATGACGCGCGGCGCGGCGCGAACGGCCGCCCGCCGGGGACGGGCAGGCCGGGGCATGCTGTTGCGCGATGCGCGGCCAGGCGCCGAGGGCGCGCCCCGGCCGCTCAATCCTAGGCGATGGACCTTGCCGATGACGGCGTTGCGGGTGACGCCGCCGAGCTGCTTGGCGATCTGCGACGCCGACAGGCCGTCGAGCCAGAGCGTGCACAGGGTGGTGATGCGGGGTTCGGACCAGCTGGTCATGGGAGGGCCTCCGAAAGCTCGGAATGAGCGCTCTCCACCGGTCCCTGCCTTTCGCCTCCCGCGGGCCCGCCGCCCTGGCTGAACGCCAGCAGGTAGTCCACGGCCCGCTGCGCGTGGCCGGAGGCCTCCAGCAGCGCCCCCGGCCGGGCTTTGAGGATCTTCACCCAATGGCCGAGGTAGGCCGCGTGGTCGTCCAGCATTCGTGGCGGCAGGCCGATGCGCAGGCCCAGCGCCGCGGCCCCGATCTCCGCCACCAACTCTTCGAAGGCGTAGGCCTCGTCGCCGAACCGCCGGCCGAAGGCGCGGGCGAGGCGATGCTCGGCCCCGCTCCAGTGGAGCTGCTCGTGCGCCTTGGTGGCCAGGAAGTCCTCGACGGTCCGGAAGCGCTCCGGCGCCGGCATCCGGATCAGGTCCAACGCCGGGATATAGCAGGGCGTCCCGCCGGCGAACTCCACCCGGCTCGGGATCGCGTCCAGCACCGCGTTGCGGGCCGCCGCGCGCACGGCCGGGTCGACCGGCGGCGCGCGCAGGAACCGGACCGGGCAGTCCGTGAGCTGCTCCGCGTTGAACACGCCGTAGACCCGGAGATAGCGCAGCACCCGCGCCTCGGCGTCCTCACCCTCGGCCGAGGCCTCGTCCTCGACGACGCGGGTCTTGTAGAGGATCGCCGGGGTCGCCTTGGCGCCCTTGGCCACCGGCGCCCCGATGTCGAGGGCCTGGCGGAAGGTGAACCAGTAGGGCGAGATAAATCCGGCCGCGGCCCCGGCGAAGGACAGCAGCCAGGCGTTGGAGCCGGTGAACGGCTCGCCGTTTGACCGAAGCGGTTCGCGCGGATCGGCCCCGGCCGCGCTCCAGGCCTGGCGCCAGGGCAGCGTGCCCGCTTCCAGGCGGGCGATGATCTCGGCCATCAGGCTGTCGAAGGAGAGGGTCATGGCAGGGCTCCCATCGGCGCCCGGACCCATTCCGGAGCGCTCGCCCGCTCCGGTTCCCTTCCTCCGCCTCCCTAGATCAGCCCCTGGGCCCGGAAGCTGACCAGCTGGTCGCCGGCCACCACCACATGGTCGTGCACGGCGATCCGCAGGGGCCGCAGCGCCTCCACCACCAGCTGGGTCATCTCGATGTCCGCCCGCGAGGGGGTGGGATCGCCTGACGGATGGTTATGGGCGAGCAGGACCGCGCTGGCCGACAGCTCCAGCGCCCGGCGCGCGATCTCGCGCGGATAGACCGGCGCATGGTCGACGGTCCCGACGCCAAGCCGCTCGTCGGCGATCAGCTGGTTGCGCATGTCGAGGAACAGGACGTGGAACACCTCCCGCGGCAAGGCAGCCATCCGGGCGCGCAAATAGGTGTTCACAGCCTCATACGACCCGAGCAAGGGTCGCTGACGCAGGGGGTGTTCGAGCAGGCGCAGCAGCAGGGCGTGCAGCAGCGTCAGCTCGCGGGCCGCGTCGCGGCCGATCACCCGGGCGAGCTCCGGCTCGGGCGCGCCGAAGACGCGCGCCACCCCGCCGAACCGCGCCATCAGCGCCTCGGCCGCACGGGCGGCGTTCGCGCCAGGCCGCAGGCAGTGCGCGAGGACGAGCGTGAGCGTGTCGCCCTCGTCCAACGCCGCCGGCCCATAGGTGACGAAGCGTTCGCGCAACTCGTCGGCGGAATCGGCCGCCGCCACAATCGCCATCGGCGCCGAGACTTCGGCCACGCCCAGCGAAAAAAGCTCGCCGTGCTCAGCCATGGCGGGTCGCCTCCGGAGCGCCAAGACTGCCAACCAGATGGTCATAGCCCTCTCGCAGCAGCGCCCAGGCGGTCGGGTCGGTGTCTTCGGGCCCGACCATCGTGATCCCGACCTCGAGCTTGGCCAGCGCATCGGCCAGCGTTCGGCAGGGGAGGGCGGCCATGGCGGCCGAACCGGCCGTTTCGCTTTCGAACAAGGCCGGCAGGCGCTTGTCGATGGCGATCATTTCCAGCGCGGCCGCATCGCGGGCCCGCGCCGCCGCCCCGAAGTCGAGCGAGCCCGTTCGCCGCTTGAGGTCCTTCTCCAGGTCCTGCCATCGCAGCAGGAGCCACCGCAGCTGGTGGCGGGCCTCATGCCAGGCTCGGGCCAACTCGGGCAGAGGCCGCGCCGGCGCGGCCCCGGCCTCGATGGCCGCGACCGTCGGGGCGGCGGCGAGGAAATGGCGGCGCGACAGGCGCGGCCCGCGAGGGGTTGGGGGCATAACCAGAGCTCCTGGGCCCAGCCGGGACCATTCCCCGCCGGGCTCGCCCCGCTCGTCCCTTGCTCCCCCTCTCAGCTGGGACCGCCCGCCTCCCCGAAGGCGCCGGCCGGCAGCCGCCACGGCCGCTGCAGCACCGGCAGGGTCCAGGTCTCCCCACAGGCGAGGGCTGCGAGCTGGGGGTCCGCCAGCGCCGCAGGGTAGGGGGCGCCCCGATCGGCGAGCGCCGCCACGCTCACGGCGCGCTGGATGGTCTGACCAGAGCGGGCCTCCAGGTCAGCGACCTCGGCGAAGATCGCGGGAAAGAGCGCCCGGATCGTCGCCCACTGCGAGGGCGAGCCGAAGATGCAGGCGCGGCAGCTCAGCCGCGACCAGCCAAGGCTATAGGCGGGGTGCGGCCGGATCATCGCCACCGCGATCCGGTCCCACACCTGGCCCTCGGCCCAGCCGAGGACTGGGCGCCAGTGGTCGACCCGGCGGCGACTGCAGTCGGTCCGGTGCGGCTCGATCGGCCGGTAGCGCGCCCGCGACGGGCTCTCCTCGGCGCGCTCGCCGGTGACGACCAGGGTGCGGCCCTGCTCGAACCGCGCCTGGCCGCGAATGGCGGCGGCCAGGACGTCGATCTTCAGCGCCGGACTGCACCAGCGCACGGAGAGGTCGGCCGACACCTGCGGGAACCGGCCGCGCACGCCCGGCGGCCCATGCCCTCCGGAGACGCCCAGGCCGCCGCCCGGCTGCTCGAAGCGGATCGGGGCGGTCGGACCGCCGTCCCTGGCCATCTCCCGGCGGAAGCCGCCCTCGCGCCAGGAGTGGTAAAGGGCAAGCCCGAAATGGTCGGCCAGCGCCGCCACATAACCCGGGGTGATCGGCCAGTCCATCAGCACCGGCCCCCGGGCCGTCGACCAGGTGGTGATGCAGCTCGATCGCCGGCGGCGACACGCCGAGATCGAACAGATGGAGCAGCGCCGCAAGGCTGTCCTTGCCGCCGCTGAAGGCGACCACGATCCGGTCGTAGGCGCGGGGATCGACAGCGCTCATGGCCGACCCTCCAGGCCGTCGTAGAGCCCTGGCGCCGCGTCGAGCCGGGCGGTCCGGCCTGCGAAGGCGTCGAACACGGTCAGCCAGCGCCGCATCTCGGGCCGCTCGACCGCGCCGGCGACGGCCGCTTGCCAGCGGGTGAGGCTGCGCGGGGCGGTCTCCCAGATCGCCTCGATCTCGTCGGCATCGAGCAGGCCTTGCTGGCGGATAAAGGCAGTCATCGACCCGGGCCTAGGCTCTGCGCCCCGGGAGCCCTTCACCGCCGTGCGCCAGAGCCCGTCGACATTGCGCAGGCGCGGCCGGGCCCGCGCCTCGATCAGGACGATCTGTCGGAGTTGCTCGGCTGGCAGCGCGCGGATCTCCGCCGGTCGCGCCGCCGTGCAGAAGAAGCAGGCGCTCTTCACCGGAACCGGCAGGCCCGCGCGGCGGATGCGCGCGATGCTGTCGGGCCGTGTCCATCCCCACTCCCGCAGCGGATAGCGATGCGTGTACTGGGGATCGTCGATCGCCTGGGCGACGCGAAACCGGCGCTCGTCCGCCGGCCCCGCGTCATACCCGATCAGCTTCACCACCTTGCGCCCGGCCGCCCAGGCCGCCTGCGCCGGCGGCCAAGCCTTGGCCCAGGCGTGCTGCGGGGCGGCCTTCCACTTCTGCGAACAGGTGCCGCGGCCAAAGGCGATGCCCGGCAAGGTGCCGTTGGTCAGGAGGTTCTCGGTCAGTGTGCGGTAGGGCGGCCAGTTCTTGAAGTTCTTCGGCGCGTAGCGGACCACCTCGGACGGCACGCCGTGATCGGCGAGCCAGGCGCGGAACACCGGCACGAAGGCCAAGGTCTCCGCCTTCTCAGCCCCGACGTCGGCGAACAGGACCTGGTCGACCGGCTCCCCCCGCCCGATCAACTCGATGAGCATGGCCGTCGAGTCGACACCGGCGCCCCAGGCGGCGAGGACCGGCGAGCGTGGGGCAGGGGACATGGCGGCCTCCGGCACGCCGGCGAAGGCCCATTCCTCCCGCCGGCTCGCCCGGCCCGTCCCTTTCTTTGCCCCGCACCCGGCACGGCCGCAGCAGAGACCCGCCGAACCCAGCCGCCCGAGGTCCTCGTGGACACTGCGACAGCGCCGCGAAGCAGGTGGGACGCGGGTGAGGTTCGAGCGTCCCCTGCCGCCGGCGGCCGAAGGCGGCGAGCGGTCCCTGGGCGATCACCCGGCGACCCTAGGGCGGGGCGCGTAGGCGTGAAGCCGACCTCGCCAGCGAGGCGGCCGAGCCGGACCCTCCGGTCTTCGCGGCGCTGCAGACCGGCTTCCAGCCCGTCCGGGCGTCACCCCTGCGCTTGAGCCCCGCCCGAGGCGGTCGCGTGATCGCGGCAAGCACCGCAAGGCCGCCCGGGCCCCACCGGGCCAGCAGGAGAACGACGATGCTCAACCAAGTCCAACTGATCGGCTTCACCGGCGCCGACGCCGAGATCCGCACCACCCAGGGCGGCAAGTCGGTGGCCACCGTGCGGGTCTGCACCAGCCGCACGACCCGCAAGGAGGGGGAGCGCAAGGACTACCCGACCTGGCATCAGATCGAGATCTGGGCCCCCGCGACGGTCAAGTGGCTGGCCGACAAGGGCTTGCCCAAGGGCGCCAAGGTCCTCGTCCAGGGCGAGATCCGCCACGACCGCTTCACCGACAAGGACGGGATCGAGCGCTTCTTCTCCAAGGTCGTGGTGGCGCGGCCGGGCCAGATGCTGACGGCGCTGGACCGCCCCGAGCCGGAGGCCTCGGACGAGGCCTGAACGAATAGCCCCACCCGGAGACCGGGTGGGGCGTCTCGCCGTGGTGGCCGCAAAGGGGGCTAGGCGGCCTTAGGCAGCACGGTCTGAGGCGGCCATTTGGCCAAGACGGCGGCGAGGACCTCAAGCTGGTCGATGGGCACGAACACGCGCGGCGTGTAGGCGATAATTTCGACGAAACAGCCGAGCGCCGTGAACGACGACCGCTGCGCGGCCGCGCCCACCACCTCCATCCGGTAGCGATCCATCACCTTGGCCCGGCGCAGCCAGAGGCCGCCGGCCAGGGCCAGGGCCGCCCCGTCCTGCAGCACAAGTCCTGAGACCTGGGCCGGATCGCCGTAGGCGCTGGCGACATCGGAGAGACCCAGCGCCACCTTCAGCGCCGGGACCTGGCCGGGGTCGAGCAGGCGGCCGAGCCAACGGCGGCCGTCCGGCGCCTTCAGGCGGCGCACCGACGTCCCCTTGTCGGGGAGATGGGTCCAGATCGGCAGCAGGAGGCCGGAGACCAACACCAGGTCGCGGGTGATCCAGGGGTCGGCTTCGGCGATCTCCCGATCCCAGGCCGCGCGCCAGCTCGCTTCGTCGGTCGCCTCCCACGCCGACTCCTCGAACCCCTTCAGGGAGGCGATGGTCCGCTTCTCGGGGCGGATCAGGCGCACGGCGGGGATCAGGCGGTCGTCGTCGTTGGTGGTGGTGAGGCCCTGGACCACGAGGGCGGCGCGGCCGGACTTGCTGTTGACCGCATAGATCACGCCATCGGCGTCGAGGCCGGCGACGGCGTCATCGGCGTTCGTCAGCGCGCGGCGGGTGCGGACCTGGAAGCGTAGCAGCTTGGTCTGGGCGCCAGTCACCGCATCCTGGCGCACCACCTCCTCGTCGGTGATCACCACATCGTCGGCGACGATGTCCTCCATGCCCCGATCGAGGGCGCCCGACTGCGCCGCCCGCTCCAGGATCGAGCCGAGGATCTCGTCGAAGGCCGCGAACAGGGCGTTCTGGTCGGCGATCCTGAGCGCCAGCAGCCGATTGAGGAAGGTGTTCATCGGCGGCATGTCGTCGGCCTTCTTGAGGTCCCCGTCGCCGTCCACCAGCCGCAGGCCGGTCTTGGCCTCGAAGGTCTCCCGGTCCATCGCTGCGACGTGACCGAAGTGCAGGGCGACGTAGAAGGCCTGCAGGGCGCGGTGCGCCCAAGGGCTCTCCAGATTGTCCTCGGCGCGGAACAGGCCGTTGCCGGCCGTCCGCCGCTCGCCCCGCGTCAAGGCCCCCAGACTGTCGAGGCGGCGGGCGATCGTCGAGGTGAACCGCTTTTCGCCATGGATATCGGTCGTCACCGGCCGGAACAGCGGGGCGCAGGACTGGTTGGTCCGGTGCGAGCGGCCCAGGCCCTGGATGGCGGCGTCCGCGCGCCAGCCGGGTTCCACCAGGTAGTGGACGCGCCGTTGCTGGTTCTGGGCCGCGAGGTCGGCGTGGTAGCTGCGCCCCGTGCCGCCGGCGTCGGAGAACACCAGGACCCGCTTCTTGCCGGCCATGAAGGCGTCCGTCTCCGCCTTGGCGGCCGAGGCGCTACGGCGTTCCACGACGCGGCGGCCGTCACGGGTGACCACCCGGCGCGAGCGGCCGGTGATCTCGGCGACCTGTTCGGTCCCCAGCTGCTCGAGCACGGCGTCCAGCACCCCGTGGACCGCAGGCAGGCCGGCGAGGTGAGCGACCAACTCGTCGCGCAGGCGCAGAGCCTCCTGGCTGACCACGGGGCGCCCGTCCGCGTCGGTCACCGGAACGAGGGTGACATTGCCGTCCTCATCCTCCACGGAATCCATCGCCATCACCGGGAAAGCGCCCATCAGATAGTCGAGCACCTGGTCCTTCGGCGTCAGGTCGACGGCGAGGTTGTTCCATTCCTCGGGCGGGATCTCCGCGAGGCGCCGCTCCATCACCGCCTCGTTGGTCGAGACCACCTGGACCACGGCCGAGCGGCCGGCGGCGAGGTCCTCCCGGATCGAGGTCACCAGCGAGGGGGCCTTCAGGCCGGACAGCAGATGGCCGAAGAAGCGCAGCTTGGCGCCCTCGAACGCCGATATGACCGCCGAGGCGGCCTGACCGGACTTGGGCTTGCCATCCTCGGTAATCCCGACCGCCTCCAACGCGGCGCGCAGGTGGGTGTGGATCAGCTGGTAGGCGTCGGCCCAGGCGTCCCAAATGGCGATGTCCTCCTCGGTGAGGGGATGGCGCAGCGGCTCGTACTCGACGCCCTCGAACGACAGCGAGCGGGCGACGTAGAGGCCCATCGCCTTCAGCTCCCGGGCGATCAGCTCCATGACCGCCACGCCGCCGGTCTCCACGGCGTCCATGAAGGCCTCGCGGGTGGGGAAGGGGGCCTCCGGCCCGCCCCACAGCCCCAGCCGCGCGGCATAGGCGAGGTTCTCCGGCGTGGTGGCGCCGGTCGCCGAGACATAGAGGATGCGGGCGTTGGGCAGGCGGTTCTGCAGGGCGAGGCCCGCCATGCCCTGCTGCGACGCCTTCTTGGGTCCGCGCGCCCCCTTGCCGCCGCCGGCGGCGTTGGCCATGGCGTGCGCTTCATCGAAGACGATCACGCCGTCGAAGTCGCCGCCCAGCCAGGTCACGATCTGGTCGAGCCGCGAGGGGCGCTCGCCCCGGGCGGGCTGCCGCAGGGTGGCGTAGGTGGTGTAGAGGACGCCCTTGTCCATGCGGATGGCGTCAGCCTGCTTCCAGGCCGACTGCGGGGTGATGTCCGAGGCGCTCCCGCCGATGGCGCACCAATCGCGGCGGGCGTCCTCCAGCAAGGCGTCGTTCTTCGACAGCCAGACCGCCCGGGTGCGCCCCTGGGCGATGTTGTCGGCGATGACGCCGGCGATCTCCCGACCCTTGCCGCAGCCGGTGCCGTCGCCGAGGAAGAAGCCCTTGCGGAAGCGAACGGCGCCGTCGTGGTCGTCGGCGACCAGGATCAGCTGGTGCGGGGCCTCGCCGAGGATCCACGAGCCGGGCAGGCGCTGGGCGTGGGCTTCGCCGGCGTAGATCACCGTCTCCAGCTGGGCGTCCGACACCAACCCCTCGCCGGCGACCTTGGCCGGGAGGACCGGCCGATAGGTCGGCGCGGGCGGCGGGACCGAGGCCATCGGGCCGGATTCCACGAGCGGGGAGGGGTGCGGCGCGCTCTGCGGCAAGCGGACCCGGGCGAGCCGGTAGGCCTGGTAGAGGCCCACATCGTGGCCTTCGCCCGACCAGCCGCAGGTCTCGTAGGCGACCGGCGCGGTCTCCGCGAGGAAAGCGAGCCGGCCCGCCGGCGTCGCCAGGGCGCGCGCCCTCGGCGCCAGCAGCGCGACGGGATTCACGCTGCGGAACTGCCGCGCCTGGGCGGTCGGCCGCGACACGACGGCCGCGGCCGTCTTGGCGGCGTCGGCAAGGGTTTCGGCGCAGAGGACCTCGGGGATGGCGCCGTCGCCGCCGCCGCGGTCGACCACGAGGAGGCCGGTCTCAACCGAGGTCCCGTGCTTGGCGTAGGCGCGGTCGGGGAAACGCAGGCGCAGCGCCATCCGGCCCCGCGCGGCCAGGGCGCGCATCGTCGCCGCGTCGGCGAACAGCCGCTCGGGCACGATCGCCGCCATCCGCCCGCCGTCGGCCAGGGTGTCCAGCGCGGCGTGCAGATGGTCCTCCAGGTGCTGGAAGGGCGGATTGACCAGGGCGACGTGGAACGACCCCGAGCTCGGCAGCACATCAGGCAGATGGGCCGCGTCGTGCTGGACGCGGGCCGCGAGGGGGAAGAGGCCCTCGAGCAGGGCGGCGCGGGCGGCGGCCCGCTCATTGAGGGTCAGGGCGCCGCCACAGGCCTCCGCCAGGATGGCCAGGAGGCCCGTTCCGGCCGACGGCTCCAGCACCTGATCTCCCGGCCGCACCTGGGCGGCCAGCACCGCCAGGGCGCCCAGCTCAGGCGGGGTCGAGAACTGGTCCATCGCCACCTGCTCCTGGGAGCGGCGCGTGTGGGTCAGGCTCAGCGCCGAGAGGTTGGCCAACAGCGCGACGATGTCGGCGGGCGCGTCCTCCAGCCGGCCGATCTGGGGCGCGAGACGGCGCAGCTGCAGCACCAAGGCCGCCTCGATGGCGTCGTAGGCGTCGCGCCACAACCAGGCGCCCTCGGCGTCGGAGGCGCCGAAGGTCGTCGTCATCACCCCCGACACCAGCTTCCGGTCGAGCGCGCGAGAGCGGTTGAGATGCGGGGCCAGCGCACGGGCGGCGGCCAGCAGGTTGGCGGCCTTCTGGTCGGCGGCGTCGCCGGCGGCGGTGAACAGGGGCAGAAGGGCGTTCATGGGCGGGATTCCGATCACCCGCCGCGGAGGGCTCCTCCCTCCAGACCCGACGGGCTCGCCCGTCCGGCCTCTTCCTTCGCCCTTTCTCCGCTGGGGACGCCTTGCGCAACACCCTGAGGTCGACCGCGGCGAGGGCGTAAGCTTACGCATCGCCGCCGCCGACCAGGCTGCGTCACCATGCGCGTCCTGCACCCAGATGGAGGTTCCGATGGCCGACCCAGAGCACAGCGATCTCGTCCAGGCGACCGGTCTGGCGATCGCCCTGATCGGCTCGCTGCTGGAAGGCCGCGGGTTGCTGCCGAAGGGCGAGTTCAACAGACACCTCGCCAACCTCGGCCAGATCACCCGCGAGACCGACACCCTCCAGGGTGAGCTTCTCGAGCGATGGGCGGCGATCTCGGCCCAGGTCAGTCGCGCCGCCCATTGAGCGCCGAGGGCTCGTCGCAGCACGATAGCCCGGCTTGGAGGCCGGGCCATCGCTTGAGCGGGCCGCGAAGGTCAGGCGGCGATCGGAACGGCCGGCGCCGCGTCGTCCGTGCCGATCTCGGGAACGCCGCCGGCGGCGTCCCCCGCTTCGGCCTCATCCGTCTCGACCTCATCGGTCTCGGCGACGGTCCGGTCCCACGCCAGGGCCGAGGGCGCCCATTGCCGTTCGGCGGCGCTCTCGGCGACGAAGGCGACCAGGTCGTCCTTCTTCAAGGCCCTGGCCCGGTCGTCCTCCACGCCCATTTCCTCGAGCAGCGCCAGGAGCTGCTTCTTGGAGTGGACCGCGAGATAGGCGGCGTCCGGGGTCCAGTGGGCCGAGATGTCGGCGCCGCAGAGGGCGGCGATCTCGGCCGCCTCGGCGCGGGCGGCGTGGCGGATCAGCGAGGTGCGGGCCTCGCGCAGGTTCAGCGAGACCGCGGTCAGCTCCGCCATCAGCGCCATCTTCTCCCCGTGGGCGAGGGTCTCGACCCAGGGGATGGGCCGCAGCCCCGAGGCCTTGTAGGCCGCCCGCCGCGCCTCGAGCCGGTCGCGGATCTCGCCGTCGAGCGCGGGGATCGGAGGCGTCGAGCCGCGGCTGTAGCGGGTGCCGGAGATCTGCACGGCGGCGGCCTCGAGACTACCCGCCGAGTGGAGGGCGAGCTGCTTGAACAGCTGCGCCACCAGCACCGTCAGCGCCGCGCCCGGGTCGTCGGCCAGATCGCGGATCAGACCGCGGGTGGCGACGTCGGTGCGGGTCTCGTGGAAGACATGGGTGGAGCCGTCGACCTCCACATCGGCCTTGGGCACCTCGACGTCGGCCGAGCTGCGGCCATAGCGCGCGCCAACCTCCAGGGCGTGATCGTCCTCGTCCGCCTCGTCCTCGATCTCCTCCGGCAGCTGGTCGGCCGGCAGAGGGACCGAATAGAAGCTGGCGGCGAAGCCATAGTCGGCGTCGGCCGGGGAGAGCATCACGGCGCCGATCTTGTCCCGGCTGAGCGGCGCGCCGGCGACGGCGGCCATGGCGCTGACCAGCGGCCCGAAACCGGCCGGGGCGTCGTCGGCCTGCGGGTCGACGTCCTGCAGCGCCGACGAGAGGCGGGTCACCTCGTAGCGGGCGTCGTCCAGGGCCTCGGCCTGGGCCTCCGTCAGGTCCGGACGGTAGACATAGGGCAGGCGGGCGAAGCCGTCGGGCGCGCCGAAGGCGCCGTCCTCGCCGAGATAGACCGCCAGGCCCTCGGCCTGCAGATGGTTGACGATCGGCTGCACGCGCTCGCGCCAGGCCGCCTGCAGGACCTCCGGGTCGAGCACGGCGTCCGGCAGCTCGCCGAACAGGTCGGACGTGACCCGGCCGCCGGCGACAAGGTAGCGGTCCATGCCGACCAGGATGAAGCGCGGATCGTCGGCGGTCACCCGGCCGCGCTCGACGACAGCGCGGATCTGATAGTCCTGGAAGTAGCCGTCCAGCGCGGTCTGGGCGATCTCGGCCTGCTGCTTCTTGTCGGGCAGGCGAGCGAAGAGGCGCACTTGCTTTAGGGTCAGCTTGCCCTTGCGCAACGCCGTCAGCACCGAGGGGTGGACGGCGGCCAGCGCCTCGAGCCGCTTGATCTCAAGCTCGGCGTAGCCCAGGGCCCGGGCGATGGCGCCAGTGTCCATCTTGGCCTTGCGCAGCCGGCCGATGGCGACGATCACGTCGGCGACGTGCACGGGCGCGTGCTCGGTGTTGGGCAGCACGATGGCCGCGGCCTGCTGCGCCTTCGTCTCGGCCAAGAGGCATTCGACCTCGTAGTCGTCGGTGATATCGCCGCGGTCGCGCAGCAGCATGAGGCCCAACCGGCGGCGGCGGCCGTCGAGGGCCATGAACCGCTCCTCGCCCTTGCGTCCGGGACGGACGATGGGCGGAATCACCACGCCGGCGGCGAGGATGGTCTCGGCGAGCTGCGGCACGCCGTCGTCGGCCGGCTCGGCGCAGCGAAGGTTCTCCTTCGCCAGCCCGAGATCGCCCAGGCGCACCTGGACGCGGGCCATGGCGGCGGGCGCGGGGGATTCGGAAGCTTCAGTCTGGACGTCGGTCATCGGGGTCAGGCTCCAGCGCCTGGGCGAGGGTCATCCTGCCCCTGGGCGCACCCGCCCGGTCCCTTCCTCCCCCCTCCTTTGGCGCCGGCCCTGCCGCTGCTGATGATCGGACCACTCGTTCCAGTCCCCGAACGGTTCCGGCGGCAGGGCGACGCTCGCCGCCACGCCGGCGTGGACCAGGCGGCCCTGCAACTGCGCGGCCGAGGCCTCGCCGTCCTTGCCGCGATCGGCGGCGATCAGCACAGAGCTCACGCCGTCAGGCGGCGACCAGACGCGCAGGTTGCGCGTGGAGAGCAGGGCCCAACCGGGAAGGCCGAACCATTCGGTCGCGGACAGGGTGGTGAAGACGCCCTCGCCCACGAGCATTTCCTCGGCGGCCTCGTCCAGGCGTACGGCGCAGCCGCCCGGCGCGGGCCCGACGGTCTTGCGCGGCAGGCGCAAATCGCTCGCGCGAGCGCCATTGGCGGCCAAATAGGTCACCTCGACGGCCGTGAAGGCGCCGGTCGCGTCCTGGATGGCCGCCAGCAACGCCGGCCGGCGATAGCCCTGGCCGCGATAGGCCGAGACGGCCGCCTCGCTGTTGTGCCGCAGGACCTCCGGGCCCGGCAGCGGCCGCTCGACGCCGCGCAGGCGGCAGTGACGCTCCGACAGGGTCTTGGGAATAGCGCGCCCAGCCTCCCAAAGACGTAAGGCGGCGTCGCGCCGCTCCAGGCGCGAGGCGACCGCGCGCGCCGACAATGCGCCGACCGGACGGCCGGACCCGCCGAGCGGCGCATGGTCGGCGTCGATCAGCTGCTGATCGCGCAGGAAATCCAGCACGGCCTTCCAGTCGCCGTCGCCGAAGGTGTGGACGATCACCCGGCCCTCCTTCAGCAGCAGCGAGACCGAGCGATCGGCGCCGCTATGGCCCGGCGCCGGGATATTCGCCCGCAGGCCGCGATCGTAGAGATCGCCGCCCAGGGCCTGGACGATGGGTTTCAAGGACATGGGTCCAACCTCCTTTGTCCCTCAAGGGTCGTCTCCGACGCCCTTTCTCCATCCCTTCGGTCGCCCAGCGGGTCGGCCGACAATGCCGACAGGGGGCGTTGCGGGGGGACCGCCCCCGCTGGAGGGGGGTAGGCGCTCAAGGCTCGCCTCTGCGACTCAGGGGGAGGGCGCTCCCCCTCCTCGAACTCCCAATCCTCCCGATGTTGACCCACGCACAGGTCTCAACAAAGACGTTCAAAATTACGACGCCGGCCTGGCGAAACCGCACGGGCTCCGGCCAACGGCCCCGAGACAGCACAGTGCTTTTCTGCCAACTTAAGCACGATTCAAGGGGAGCAGGCTTTGCCGCACCAGACAATGGCTGACCGCGAGACAGAGACCGACGCGCGCAGCGAAGAGGCCTGGGTCATCGCCACCAATCCCGACTTCCCGATCCGCGCCCGCAACGTCAACTGGTTCCTGGACCGCGGCGGCTCGATCAAGGAAGTCCGGCTCACCGAATCGGAAACCGGCGAATGGAGCGTCTGGCTGCGCCTGACAGGCCGCTCGGGCGAGCACCGGTTGGCCATGTTCAAGTCGGACGAACCCCGCGTCTACCGCGACGTCGCCCGGGCCATCGCCATGTGCCGCGACGACTTCGGCTATTTCGGCCCCATCACGCTGTCGACGGACCGGCAGCCGAGCAACGCCGGCGCGCCGCCGGCGTCCGACAGGCAGGACCACGCCACGGCCTGAAGCCGACGGACATTCTGGAACCGGGATGACCGCCGCCGGCGCGCCCAGCCGCCGGATCATCGCCGGTCCTTGCGCAGGGTGATGATCACCCGGTCGACGAAGACTTCGGCGACTTCCGCGGCGTGCAGGATCGCATCGACGTAGTCGCGCTTGATCCGGTCGGCGGCGATTTGGCTGAGCGTCGACAAGGTCAGCACGCCGTTATCGATTCCATGGAATCCGACCCGGCTAAACCAGCTTCCGTAGGCCCCTTCGCGGACCAGCCGGCGCAACGGCGCATCGATCTTCCGCCAGACCGGATCGTCGACGCCCGGCGCGGCCATCAAGGCCGGCGGCGGTTCGGGCGGCGGGATGTCGCCCTTGGCCTTCAGAACGCGGGCGAAGTTGAGCCGCAGGTCTGGCGCCCCGTTCGGCTCGTAGGAGGCCATCCGGCCGAAGTACTTGCACGGGCTGCGGACGTCTGGATCTTCGATGGCGATCGCCAGCATGGCGATGGCGCGGACCCCGTGCCGCTTCAGCGCCCAGGCGAAGGTCTGGTCGTTGTTGCGCTCGCGTTCGGGCAAGAGCTCGTCGACGGCCGCCGCGACGCGTGCGAGGTCGGCAGGCGTGACGCTGGCCGGGTCGGCCACGGCGGCAGGCCCCACCAGCGCGGCGATGCGTGGAGAGACCTGGAAGGCGGCCCTAAGCTCCTGACGGACCATTTCCGCGGGCGCGGAGCCCTCTGAAAAGGCGCTGGAGAACCCGCTTGCTCCCCCCGGCGAGCAAATGGCGCGGGCCTGTCCGTTACCGCGAGGTTTGCCCGAGGATTTGGGCGCTTGGCCGTGCGTGGCGGGCGAAGACCGCCGCTCGTCAGATTGGTGTCGCGCCGTAGGCGCGTCCTTTCCTCGTACAGAAGTACTGGCGTTCTGATGGGACTGTTCTAGGTGAGTGAATCTTGGCGCCCGGGCGGTTGTTCTTTCACTGAAGACGACCGGTTCGGAATAGGCGGCCCTCCGGGCCTGAGCGGCCTCGCGGACGGCGAGATCCGCCGCCTCCAGCTCGTCCAACCGCGCCACGAGGGGGGCGAGGTCATAGGCCTCGACGCCAGCCGGCCGATTGGCGCGGGTGTAGTCGCGGACCATGAAGCCGGCGGCCTCGAGGGCGCGCCTGTGGGCCCGGGCGTTGCTCTCGGTGCAGCCCAGATAGTCCGCGATCAGACTGGTCCCGGGCCAAACGGTCGCCACGTCCTGTTCAAGCCGGTCCTGGTTGAGGTGCTCGACATAGAGCAGCAGCGTCATCCGCTGCTGCACGGTCAGCATCGGCGTCCCTTTCAGCACCGCCGCGGCGATCCGTGCGACAGAGACGCCGGGCCGCCAGCGCCAGGCGCGGGCCTGCGCGCAGACCGCGTCAAAGTTGGGGGCGCGCTTGGCGAAACCTGGTCGCCAGTCGTCGCCGGATAAGGCCGTTCGCATACCGTCCCTTCCTGGCTGGGACGAGGCCGATTCACGGCGCGAAACCGGCAGGCAAAAGACCATAGGTCTCCTGTTCGGGGCCTTGACGACGCAAAAAGCGCCCCCTAGGCTGGTCCCGATCAATCAAGCCGCTACCACACGGCGCCTGCGATTTCCGAGAGCCTCCCGCGCCAACGGGGGGCTCTCGCCGTTTAGGGGTCTCGTCTAGGTCAAGATGAAGTCCTCTGAGGCGACCAGGCGCGCGCGGAGGGTCCGCCACGCGACTCGGTCGACGGCAGCGTTCAGTGAGTCTGACGAATCCTGAAGGCTTGGAATTGCACCCTTTTGGGCAAAAAGGGCCGATTCGGGCAGTTGACGCCGTTCCGGAAACGAGTCCGCATAGCGCGACTCAGTCCGCTAGGGACGGTGGCTACCCGCATCGGCCACACCACCCATAGCGCTTATGGCTGAATTGGGCCCAGGTGAAACGTGCGGCGGGCATTAAACCCGTCCGCTCCAGGAGGGCCGCAAGGTGCGCACCCCCAACGCCTCACCTGCGCCTCGCGCCGACGCGCGGCGGGCCGCCTGTGGCGCCCGCCAGCCTACGGACCGTCTATTCCGTTCGCTTCACCAGACCGGCGCGGCGCGCCTGCACCCGGGCGAAGAAGCGCGCCTTGACGAGCGAGAAGAGGGAAGGCGGCAGCATCCCGTAGGCGGCCGACTCGATCCCCCGGCCGGGCGCCGGCCGAAGGTCGGGCCCGGGCCAGATGAAGCTGTTGCCCTCGCTGACGACGATCCACGAGCGCACGCTGTCGAGCCCCAGGCGGGCCTTGGTCGCCGGGGGGAGCTCGACGGCGTCGTCAGGATCCTGCGGCGCCGTGTGGGTGATCGGCAGGACATAGACCTGGGTGTCGCCGCCTTCGGTTGCGATGGCGACGATGATCGCGCAGGGCCGATCCTTGACACCCTCCTCGCGTCCGGCCGCATGCTCGCGCTGCCACAGGTAGGAATACCGGACGACGAGGCCGGGCTTCGGCTCCGGCCAGCTCACGCCTTCCGGTCTTCAAGTTCCGCGTCGAGATGGGCGAACTCGGCCGGGACCTCCGCCTTCGCGATCTGCTCGAGAACCGCGTCGGGCAGGTCCGCCGACTGGAACACTTGCCGGTCCCGCCGCTTCAGCCGCTCATACTCGGCCGCCGAGACCATCACCAGCCGATCGCGGCCATGCTTGGTGATGGTCACCGGCTCGCCCAGCGCGCGGTCGGCGAGGCTGCTATAGTTCTTAATGAAATCGGCCGTCGAAACCCGCATGCCGAGCTCCTGTTTTCCGAGTTATTCATATAACTCAGAAAACCGCGGATTGCCAGGGGCGTTGCAATAATGATGTTTTTGCGGTGCGCGGTCTCCAGTTGTCAAAGATTGACAGTGACCCCATATTCCAGGCCTGAGGAGCGCACGCATGCCCAGCCGCAACGTCAATCTGACCGAGCACTTCGATCGCTTCATCGAAGGCGCCGTCTCGACCGGGCGCTATCAGAACGCCAGCGAAGTCGTGCGCGAAGGCCTTCGGTTGCTGGAACGCCAGCAGCATGAGGACGAGCAGAAGCTTGAGCTGCTGCGGACCGCCGTCCGCGAGGGTGAAGAGGCCTATGCGCGCGGCGAGTTTGTCGAGCTCGCAGGCGATGAGATAGGTCCCTACATCGCGAGCGTGGGGCGCACCGCCCGACAGCGGAAGCGTGCGTGACGCGGAAGGTCCGGCTGACCAGCGCGGCCCAACAGGACATCGCAGAACTTCTGGATCGGAGCGCCGATCAGTTCGGCGACGCCGGCCGTGAGCGCTATGAACGCCTGCTCGAGACCGCGCTCCGCGCCCTGGCCGAAGGCCACCCCAACGGCAGCCGCGAATGCCCCGAGCTGGGGCCTGGTCTCTTCGCCTACCACCTTCGCCATAGCCGCGAGAGGGCCCAAGGCGGCGGCCGGGCCGTGGGCCGACCGCGGCACTTCCTGATTTACCGTCACCCGTCCGACGATCTGGTCCTGGTCCTAAGGGTCCTCTACGACGCGATGGACCTCGCGCGACACGTCGAGGACGATCCGCTGGGGACCTGACGACGGGGTGTAGAACCCTTGCGCTGCCTCGAGTGGCTCGCGTGCAGGCAAGGCCTAACGCGGGGCGAAACCTGCCTCCGCCAGCGCCGCCCGCAGCGCGATCCAAGCTTCAAAGATGAGGTCAGCTTCCCGCTCATCGCCCGCATGGCGCCGCGCCGTGTCCCGATCGGCCCCCTTGACGAACTGCGCCAGGGCCAGGGCCTCATCGGGGTTCAGGGTGAGCGACAGGTTCAGCGGCTCTGGCATGTGGGCTCCTTGGGCTGAGCTTCAGCGGACGGGCCTGCCGCCGTCAAGCGCCTCCCCATACGGCCGCCCGGCGTCAGACGGGTCGGGCGAGCTGAATGAGCTCGCCCGCCGAGCGCGCCAGCGCGCGGCCGTTGGGGGGTCTGGTCTGCGCCGGTGCGGGCGTGGGCCAGCTGGGCCACGAAGGCCGAGAGCGCCGGCGCAGTCTCCAGGAGCGGTCGGGCGAAGTCCAGCGCCTCGCGTGTGGCCTCGTCGGCCATCGCCGGGAATTGAAGCGCAGCGGGCCAGGATCAGCTCGACCGCCTCCATCTGCCGTTCGGTGAGCGCGTCGGTCATTGTTCGATCACCCCTTCGATGGGGTCGAGCGCGATGCGCGCCACCACGAAGATGTCGATCAAGAGCTGCGTGGGGTTCGGCTCGCTCTTGGGATCGGCCATGAACCGGACAGTCAGCTCCTCTATGTGCTGCAGCGTCTCCAGCATGGACGCCGAATTGGCCACGAGGTCGCGCGCCTGGGCGGCGGCTTCCTGGAACTCGTCGTCATCGGCGCGGCGATGCTCCATAGCCTCGTCGATCTCGCGCACGAGGCGCGCAACCGCGTCGCGGGCGGGCCGGGGATCCAACGTCGTCATCCGCGGGCGCCCCTGGGGCGGAAGACCAGGCGGCGCACCCGCACCCGGCACTCGAAGCTGTCCACCAGCACCCATCGACCACGTCGGCCGCGCTCGTAGACATTGACGGTCGGCTCTAGGGTCTGGTCCACCTGCAAGCCCTCGAAGGTTCTGCCCACCGCACGCCTCCGCTGAGGAAGAGGGGAGGCGGCGCGCGACAAGCGCGCCGCCGGTTCGGCGCCCTACTCGGCGAGCGGGCTGTGGAACTCGATCTCGGCGTTACGATCCAGCACGATCTCGGCCTGGGTGCGGTCGGTCTGCTCGCCGTCCTTGCGCCACTTGCGGTAGGTCATCCGTCCGCTCAGCGCCACGGTGCGGCCCTTCTTGGCGTTCCGCTCCAGCATGTCCACCAGCCCCTCGGAGAAGGCGACCACGCGGTGCCAGGTTACATCGTCGACCCACTCGCCGGAGCTGTTGCGGTAGCCGTCGTTGGTGGCGACCGAGAACGCGGCGACCTTGGCGCCGGCGTTCGTGCTGCGGATTTCGACGTCGCCGCCGATGTTTCCCACAAGGCTGATGCGGTTCATTGAGTGACTCCTTCAGGGGGTTCAGACAGTCAGAGAATACATCATTATGTTTTTCTCGGCCAGAAGATAATGATGTTTACACGCAGAAATTGTGTGACGGCGTTGGGCGTTTGTATGTCCAAACTTGGGGCCGCCGCCCGCGGAAAGCGCGTCCCGGGCGCGAGTGGGGGAGGGCGGCTTCGCCGCGCCCAGAACCGCTCCGGGCGCGCCGCCTGCGGCGGCTCCGGCGTCCGGCTCCTGCTTGTTTGGGAGCCGATCCGGCCGCCGGTCCCCGTGGATTTCTGGGCGCCCCGGCATGCTCAATGCTCCGAGGCCAGCATGAGGGTCAGCACGCGCCGGGTCAGTTCGGCGCTCCACTTGACCGGCGAGTGCTCGTCTCGCTCCAGATCGTAATAGTCGATCTTCCAGAACAGCCGCTCGCCCCCCACAGGGTGAAAGCCCCGAAGTCGCGCTCGCCGAAGGGGTTGTTGTCCTCGCTGAAGTCACTGAAGCCCGCGACCGCCTCCACCAGCGCGCGCCGTTTCTCAGGATCGTCGCCGACCAGCGCGGCCACGCCGTGGGTCGTGAATCAAGCGGCGTTGACCATTTGCGGGTTCGTGCGGGCGAGGTCGTTCAGGCGAGCGGTCTCAGCCGCGCGCTCGTCGTCGGTATGGAACATGGCGGGATCTCCCTTCGGGCCGATGCGTCGCGCATCGCCCCTGCCCGCGGGCGAGGCTGGGGGTAGCAGAGGGATGACCGGGGCCGGGGAGGGGATCACCCGGCCTGCACGACCGAAGGAAGGTTGGGGCGACCGCGGGCCCGGTCTTCCCGGCGCGAGGGGCGAAGCCCCTTCCATGTCCTTTTTCAGTGATGAGACGTGCGAAACCCCCTCCGCGCCGCAGGCGCGGAGATTCTGGCCATTGGATCTTGCTGTTAGGTCGAAGGCGGGGTGGCGAAGGCGACGGTCGATCAGACTTCCATACGCGGGTTGGGTACCGCATGAACGCGTGTCGTCGCGGGCAGCCTCTCACTAAGCGCGGGCGTCAGCCTGAAGCTGGCCCATGGGGCTCTCGAGGATCACCCTGACCTCCACCCCGCCCCCGGCCTAACAGCCCGGACAGGGCGTGGCGCTCAAGGCGCGGCCGGTCTGACCTCCTGTCCGATCGCCCAAACGAAGCCCGCCAGCTCGCGGGCGATGGCCGCGACCACCACCGTCGGCTTCTTCCCCGAATGCGAGAGCTTCCGGAAGCGATCGCAGAGGCGGCTCTGCGCCTTCCAGGCAATGTCGCGCACAGGCTTGGGCAGGCGCACCAGCACCTCCACCTTCTCCTGCGCGACCCGCGGCGGATAGCGATAGCTCCAGGCCGCCTCCACCAGCATCCGCCGGGCTTCGCGGTTGCCGGTCTTGGTGATCCCGCCCCGGCGGATGTTGTCGCCGCTGGACCGCTCGGACGGTACGAGGCCGAGATAGGCCATCAGCTGGCTCGGGCTGTCGAACCGGCGGAGATCGCCGATGCCGGCAACGAAGGTGACGGCCGAGATCAGCTCCAGGCCACGAAGCCCGCGCAGCGCTTCGACCACCGGCCCCATCGACCAGGTCGGCAACAGCGCCTCGATCCGCGTGACAAGTTGATCGCGCCGATCCTGCGCCGTGAAAATCGTCTCCACATAGTCCTGGAAGACGATCTGATGCACAGGCTGGTCGAACACCTGGCCGGCGAGCCAAACCCGGTGACGCTGCGTCCAGTTCTTGCCCTTCTCGTAGGTCCGGCCATGCCGGAGGAGGAACGCCAGGAGCTGCTGGCGGGCCCGCATCAACGCCATCACCGCGTCGAGCCGCGCCCGCACCAGGTCCCTCATCGCCTCATGGACGGGATCCGGCACCCACACCCGGGTGAGATCGCCTGACCGGTGCAGGACGGCGAGCTTCTGGGCGTCGCGCCGATCGGTCTTCACCCTGTCGCCGGGCTTTCTCGGGATCAGTGTCGGTGCGACGACCGTACAGCCATGGCCAAGCTCGGCCAGCTGGCGGTAGATACCGTAGCCGCAGCAGCCCGCCTCGTAGCAGAACTCCAGCTCGGCGCCGTCCTTAGCCAATCGCTTCGCCAGCTTGGCGACGTCCGTGGGCGTGTTGGGAATCTCGCCCAGGAAGCGGACCTGGCCATCCCGACCTTCCTCCGCAACGCTGACCGAGATGCTGACCTTGTGAACGTCGAGGCCAATGTAAAGCGCGGGCATGTCTCTTCTCCGATGCTGCTGCACCGGAGGATGACGCAGCGCTGAAGCTGCGGTCACCGATAGCAAAAGGACATGCGGACT
>CAYQPL010000002.1:0-2691 GCA_964419395.1 uncultured Phenylobacterium sp.
CGTTGCGGGTGACCTTGACGTTGTAGTCGTAGTCGGCGGGCGTCTTGGCGTCGGCCATCAGCGAGCCGTCCATCATCACCGAGGTGAAGCCGAACTGGATCGCCGTGGCGCAGGTGGCTTCGTTGTTCCCGTGGTCCTGGTGCATGCAGATCGGGATGTGCGGGTACATCTCGGCCAGGGCGTCGATCAGGTGCTTCAGCACGATGTCGTTGGCGTAGGACCGCGCGCCGCGGCTCGCCTGGATGATGACCGGCGCGTTGACCGCGTCGGCGGCCTCCATGATCGCCAGGCCCTGTTCCATGTTGTTGATGTTGAACGCCGGCACGCCATAGCTGTGCTCGGCGGCGTGATCGAGAAGCTGTCTCAGGGTAATCCGGGCCATCGCCGTATCCGTCCGTTTCTCTTCTTGTCTCTTACTGGCTCAGAGCCACCACACCGGGCAGGGTCTTGCCTTCCATCCATTCAAGGAACGCGCCGCCGGCCGTCGAGACGAAGGTGAAGTCCTCCGCGCAGCCGGCCGCGTTCAGTGCCGCCACCGTATCACCGCCGCCGGCCACAGCCACCAGTCGACCGGATTTGGCGAGACCTGCGGCGTGTTTTGCCGCCGCGACGGTCGCCTTGTCGAACGGCGGCACCTCGAAAACGCCCAGGGGGCCGTTCCAGATCAGCGTCGCCGAACCGTCCATCGCCGCGATCAGCCGCGCCAGCGTCTCCGGCCCCGCGTCGAGGATCTTCTCGTCGGCGCCCACGGCGTCCAGCGCGCGGACATGGGCCTGGGCGCCCGGCGCGACTTCGGTGGCGACCACCACGTCCACGGGCAACAGCAGGCGGCAGCCAGCCTTCTCGGCCGAGGCCATGATCTCGCGGGCGGTGTCGCCCAGGTCATGCTCGCAGAGCGAGCCGCCCACATCGACGCCCTGGGCGGCCAGGAAGGTATTGGCCATGCCGCCGCCGATGGCCAGCGCGTCGAGCCTGCCCACTAGGTTGTTCAGCAGGTCGAGCTTGGTCGAGACCTTTGAGCCGCCGACGATGCCGAGAACCGGCCGCTTGGGCGCGCCCAGCGCGGCGTCGAGCGCGTCCAGCTCCCGGCGCATCTGCTCGCCCGCATAGGCCGGCAGGCGGCGGGCCAGGCCCTCGGTGGAGGCGTGCGCCCGGTGGGCGGCGGAGAAGGCGTCGTTGACATAGAGGTCGCCGTTGGCCGCCAGGGCCGCTGCGAAATCGGCCGCGTTCTTCTCCTCGCCGGGATGGAAGCGGACGTTCTCCAGCAGCAGGACGTCGCCGTCCTTCATGGCCGCGACGGCGGCTGCGGCCGCCTCGCCCACGCAATCTTCGGCGAAGGCGACGTCGCAGCCCAGAACCTGGGCCAGCGGGCCGACGACGGGCGCCAGGCTCATCTCCGGCACGCGCCGGCCCTTCGGCCGGTCGAAGTGGGCCAGCAGGATGACCCGGGCGCCGCCGGCGCGCAGCTTGTCCACCGTCGGCTTGGCCGCCCTCAGGCGGGTGTCGTCGGTGACCTCGCCGTTCGCCATGGGCACGTTGAGGTCCACGCGGACCAGGGCGCGTTGTCCGGAAAGGGCGGCGTCGTCGAGGGTCTTGAAGGTCATGGGGCCTTTGGCGGTCCGGGGAGAGGCGTTGCGGGCCTCGACCGCTGCGGACCGCCCGCGGCCCGAGGTCGAAGCCCTCTTCGGCGGCGGAATGGGGCCTGGCGCTAGATCAGCTTGGCCATGGCGAGCGCGGTGTCGCTCATGCGGGTCGAGAAGCCCCACTCGTTGTCGTACCAGGAGAGCACGCGGCCGAGCTGGCCTTCGATCACCTGGGTCTGGGGCAGGGCGGCCGTCGAGGAGGCGGCCACGTGGTTCAGGTCGATGGAGACCAACGGGTCGTTGGAGACCGCCAGCACGCCCTTCAGCGCGCCCTCGGCGGCGGCCTTCAGGGCGGCGTTGATCTCGTCCTTGGTCACGCTGCGGCCGGGCACGAACTTCAGGTCGACCACCGAGACGTTCGGGGTCGGCACGCGGATGGACGAGCCGTCCAGCTTGCCGTTCAGTTCCGGCAGCACCAGGCCCACGGCCTTGGCCGCGCCTGTGGAGGTCGGGATCATGGACATGGCCGCGGCGCGGGCGCGGTAGAGGTCCTTGTGCATGGTGTCCAGGGTCGGCTGGTCGCCGGTGTAGGAGTGGATCGTGGTCATGTAGCCACGCTCGATCCCGCACAGCTCGTGGATCACCTTGGCGATCGGGGCCAGGCAGTTGGTGGTGCACGAGGCGTTGGAGACCACCAGGTCGTCCTTGGTCAGGACGTCGTGGTTCACGCCGAAGACGATGGTCTTGTCGGCGTTGTCGCAGGGGGCGGAGACCAGCACGCGCTTGGCGCCGGCGTCCAGGTGGGCGGACGCCTTCTCCTTGGAGGTGAAGAGGCCGGTGCACTCCAGAGCGATGTCGACGCCCAGATCCTTGTGCGGCAGCTCGGCCGGGTTGCGGATCGCCGTCACCTTGATGGGGCCACGGCCCACGTCGATCGTGTCGCCGTCGACCTTCACCTCGCCGGGGAAGCGGCCGTGCACGCTGTCGTAGCGGAACAGGTGGGCGTTGGTCTCCACCGGGCCCAGATCGTTGATCGCCACCACTTCGATGTCGGTGCGGCCATGCTCGATGATGGAGCGCAGGACGAGCCGGCCGATGCGGCCGAAAC
>CAYQPL010000002.1:2701-5780 GCA_964419395.1 uncultured Phenylobacterium sp.
GAGTTCTCCTGCGGTCTGGGCCGGGCGGCGGCGATTTCCGATTGAATTGCGGGGGTTTTGTGCGGGCGCGCGCGCGCAAGTCAAGGCTTAGTGAACCCGATCCGAACCTCCTGCGGACCAAATCCGCCGTTTCAGGACCAGGCCTTGGGCTCGGGCCACAACCGACGGCCTGGGACGCGCCCTCAGGAACGACGAAAGCCATGGTGCTCGCGGCGCCGATCAGGGAGTATAGATGCGCAGGCGCGGACATCGCGTCGCCTTGCAAGCTGCGGGGCAGGCGCGGCGCCTTCTGGGATTTCTGGGCAGGAGTGAGGGCATGGCGCGAGTGTCGGAGCTGGGTGTCGAACTGGAACGCGACACCTTCCTGCGCACGCTTCTGCGTGAGCTCGCGGGCACGCTTCAGGATGTCGTCGGGCTTGAGGAGGCCTCCGGCTATATCAGCGTTGTCGGCGGGGCGGTCGGCCGCCAGATCGACACGGCCTACCGGTCGGCGCTTCAGGTGGAGAGTCTCACGCGCGAGCAGGTGGCTGAAGTGCTCGTGGACCTCAAGCAGCGGATCAAGGGTGACTTCTACGTGGCCGACGAGCGTGAGGACCGGATCGTGCTGGCGAGCCGGTCATGCCCCTTCGGCCGGTTTGTGGAAGGGCGGCCCTCGCTCTGCATGATGACCTCCAATGTCTTCGGTTCCATTGCGGCCGAGAACCTGGGCTATGCCCGCGTCCAGATCGATGAAGCGATCGCCCGCGGCGACCCAGGCTGCCGCGTCACGGTCTTCCTGACGCCTTCCGACGAAGAGAGCGGCGCGCGCGAGTATTTCCGCCGCATTCCGGTGGAGCCGGCTTGAGGTGGATCCCCTCGAAAAGCTGATCCCCGATCCGCTGATCGTCGTCGATTCCTCCCACGCGGTGCTGGAGCTGAACGCCCACGCCCGAGCGCTGACCGGTCAGGCGTCCCCGGCTCGCGCCGACGACATCTTCGCCGTCGACAGCCGTTACGCTGCGCTCCTGACGGCGGCGTCCGGCACGTCCGGCTATGTCGTGGGATCGCTGGACGTCCGGATGGCGTCAGGCGAGGTCCGTCGTGTCACGGCGCACGCGGTGACGCTTGAGCGAGGCGCGACGCCCCGCTTCGCCATCCAGCTGCTGGTCGTCAACGACAACCAGTTCAAGGCGCTCTCGCAGCAGGTGCGGGAGCTGAACCGCGAGGTGGGCTTGCGTCGCCGGTCGCAGGCCCGGCTCGAGGAAGCGCTCGCCCTCAACGAAACCCTCTATCGAGAGCTGCAGCACAGGGTGAAAAATCACCTGCAGATGATGCTGGGCCTGTTCTCCGCCGCAGTTCGAGAGGCGGGCGACCCCTCTCATCAGGCGCTGATCCGAAGGCTGCAGGCCCAACTGAGCGCCATCGTCGAGGCCCAAAGGCTGATGTATCTGGCGGAGAATCGACGGGGCGTCTCGGCCGAAGCCATGCTCCGCAGCCTGGCGGAGGTGGCGCCGAAGGCTGCGGGGAGCGATGTTCCGATCATCTGTCACACCGAGCCGATCGTCATCTCCAACGAGGCCGCCTTCCCGCTGGCGCTGATCGCGAACGAGCTCCTGCTCAACGCCCTCAAGCACGGAACCACATCCCCCGATCCGAAGGTTGAATTGCGACTGCGGATGGCGCAGTCGGAGGTGCGGCTCGAGGTGCAGGACAACGGCCCGGGGCTTCCACCGGCCACCCCGGAACGGCGGTCGTCGGGCCTGGGGCTGGTGCGGGGCCTGTGTCGCCAGATGGGCGCGCGTCTGGACGTGAAGGTGGACGCGGGGACCTTGGTCACCGTCTCGTTCGAGGGAGAAGGCCTATGATCGGCGCAGGCGTCTGGTTCGGATCGGGAGAAGGGCCGACCCCGCCGCCGCGTCCGCCAGGCATGACCGACCGATCCGAAGGCGAGTCTCAGCGGAAGGTCCTGATCGTCGAGGACAACTGGCTGGTGGCGGTCGAGCTGGAGGCCGCGCTGCAGGACGCCGGCTATCTGGTCGTCGGTATCGCCGTAAGCGCGGATGAGGCGGTGCGGGCCTGCGGCGCCAATCCGCCCGAACTCGTCCTGATGGACATCCGCCTTTTGGGGCCGCGGGACGGCATCGACGCCGCGATCCAGCTTCGGGAGCAGTTCGGCATCGGCTCGATCTTCGTCAGCGCCCACAACGACGCCGACCTTCGGGCGCGTGCGGAGGCGGCGCAGCCGCTGGGCTGGATCACCAAGCCGGTGACCAGCAGCGCCCTGTTGCGGTCTTTGGAACAGATCGACTGGCCGGACGGCGGACAGGCCTAGGCCGCTTCGCCGCCTATGCGCCTCCGACGACGCGCACCTTGCCGGCGGCCTCGGCGGCGCGGGCGCGGGCGACGTCCACGGTTTCGGCGCGGGCCAGCGCCACGCCCATGCGCCGGCGCTCAAACGCTTCGGGCTTGCCGAACAGCCGCAGGTCGGCGCCGGGGACGGTCAGAGCCTCGGCGACGCCTTCGAAGGCCACGCCCTTGGCCTCCATGCCGCCATAGATGACGGCGCTGGCGCCCGGTTCGCGCTGGGAGACGTCCACCGGCAGGCCGAGGATGGCGCGGGCGTGCAGGGCGAATTCGCTCTGGGTCTGGGTGGCCAGGGTGACGAGACCGGTGTCGTGCGGGCGCGGGCTGACCTCGGAGAACCAGACCTCGTCGCCCTTCACGAAGAGCTCGACGCCGAAGAGGCCGAGGCCCCCCAGCGCGGCGGTCACCCGGCCGGCGATGTCGCGGGCGCGCTGCAGGGCCGCCGGGCTCATGGCCTGGGGCTGCCAGCTCTCCACATAGTCGCCGCGCACCTGGCGGTGGCCGATGGGGGCGCAGAAGTGGGTGGAGACTTCGCCGTCCAGGCCGCGGGCGCGGACCGTCAGCTGGGTGATCTCGAAGTCGAAATCGATGCGGCCCTCGACGATGACGCGCGCCCGCTCGACCCGGTAGAGCAAAATCTCTTGGGCCAGAGCGGAGAAGAAAGGCTCACCGGGCCCTAGCCACCACCGTGCCCTCCCCCGCCGCCACCGCCACCGCCGCCGCCCCCGCCGCCATC
>CAYQPL010000002.1:5790-38157 GCA_964419395.1 uncultured Phenylobacterium sp.
GCGGCCCTCGACGATGACGCGCGCCCGCGCGACCCGGCCGCCTTCGAGGGCGTAGCGCCAGGCCTGCGCGACGCCGGCCGGATCCTCGACAAAGGACTGGCCCTTGCCCGAGGACGACATGACCGGCTTGACGAAGCAGGGATAGCCGACCGCCGCGGCGCCGGCCGCCAGTTCCGCCTCGGTCGAGGCGAAGGCGTAGGGCGAGGTGGGCAGGCCAAGCTCTTCGGCCGCCAGCTTGCGGATGCCCTCGCGGTTCATGGTCAGCTGGGTGGCCCGCGCCGTGGGGATGACGGTCGAAAGCCCGTCGGCCTCGATCCGCGCCAGCTCGTCGGTGGCGATGGCCTCGATCTCCGGCACGATCAGGTGCGGGCCCTCGGCCTCCACCAGGGCCCGCAGGGCCGCCGCGTCGGTCATGGCGATGACGTGGCTGCGGTGAGCCACCTGCATGGCGGGCGCGTCCGCATAGCGGTCGACGGCGACCACCTCGCAGCCGAGCCGCTGCAGCTCGATCACCACCTCCTTGCCGAGCTCGCCGCAGCCCAGCAGCATCACCTTGACGGCGGTGGACGAGAGCGGCGTGCCCAGGCGCATGGGAGGAGTCCTTAGAGCTTGGCCTTGACCGCGGCGGCCAGGGCCTCGGCGGTGATGCCGAATTCCTTGTAGAGCCGGTCATAGGGGGCGCTGGCGCCGAAGCCGCTCATGCCGACGAAGACGCCGTCCTCGCCGATGAACCGCTCCCAGCCCAGGCGCACGGCGGCTTCCACCGCCCCGCGGACCTTGGCGAGGCCGATGACGCGAGCCTTGTAGGCCTCGTCCTGCGCCTCGAAGAGCTCCCAGCAGGGGACGGAGACCACGCGGGTGGGCACGCCGTCGGCCTGCAGCAGGTCGCGCGCGGCGACGGCGATGGAGACTTCCGAGCCGGTGGCGAACAGGGTCGCCTGGGCCTCGCCGCCCTCGGCGGCGCGCAGCTCGTAGGCGCCGCGGGCCGAGAGGTTCTCGTCGGCCGCCTCGACGCGCACGGCCGGGACCTTCTGGCGCGAGAGCGCCATGATGGACGGCGTGGTCTTGGTCGAGAGCGCCAGCTTCCAGCACTCGGCGGCCTCGACCGCGTCGGCGGGGCGATAGACGTTCAGGTTCGGCATGGCCCGCAGGGAGGCCAGGTGCTCCACCGGCTGGTGGGTGGGGCCGTCCTCGCCCAGGCCGATGGAGTCGTGGGTCATCACGTGGATGACCCGCACGCCCATCAGGGCGCCCAGGCGGATGGCCGGGCGGCAGTAGTCGGTGAACACCAGGAAGGTGCCGCCGTAGGGAATGCAGCCGCCGTGCAGGGCCATGCCGTTCATGGCCGCGGCCATGCCGTGCTCGCGGATGCCGTAGTGGACATAGCGGCCGGCGTAATCGGGGGCGTCGAAGGCCGGCGTGCCCTTGACGAAGGTGTTGTTGGAGCCGGTCAGGTCGGCCGAGCCGCCGACCATTTCCGGCACCGCCGGGACGAGCTGCTCCAGGGCCGAGCCGGAATGGACGCGGGTGGCGTTGGCCGGCTTGGCGGCCGGCAAGTCGGCGAGATAGGCGTCCAGGCGTTCGAAGGCGTTCTCCGGCAGGTCGCCGGCCATGGCGCGCCTGAACTCGGCCCCGAGCGGGGCGGCGGCCAGCTTCTGCTCCCAGCTCTTGCGCGCCTTGCGGCCCTTGCGGCCGGCGGCGCGCCAGGGCTTGTAGACCTCGTCGGGGATGACGAAGGGCTCGCTGCTCCAGCCCATGGCCTGGCGGGCGTCGGCGATCTCGTCGTCGAACAGGGTGTAGCCGTGGCTGTGGGGGTCGCCTTCCTTGCGGCCCGCGCCTTTCGAGATCTTGGTCTTGCAGGCGATCATGGTCGGCTTGTCCTGCCGCATGGCCCAGCGCAGGGCGCCGGCGATCTTGCCATGATCGTGGCCGTCGATGGCCTTCACCGCCCAGCCGGCCGCCTTGAAGCGGGCCATCTGGTCGCCGGTCTCCGAGATGGTCGCCTCGCCGTCGATGGTGGTGTTGTTGTCGTCGAAGAGGACGGTCAGCTTGTTGAGCTTGAAGCGCCCGGCCATGGAGATGGCCTCCTGGCTCACCCCCTCCATCAGGCAGCCGTCGCCGGCGATGACCCAGGTGCGATGGTCGACGAGGTCGTCGCCGAACCGGGCGGCCAGGTGGCGCTCGGCCATGGCCATGCCGACGGCCGTAGCGATGCCCTGGCCCAGCGGACCGGTGGTGGTCTCGACGCCCGGCGTGTGGCCGTATTCGGGGTGGCCGGCGGTGGTGGAGCCCCACTGACGGAAGTTCTTCACCTCCTCCATGGTGACCGCCTTGAAGCCGGTCAGGTGGAGGAGCGAATAGAGCAGCATCGAGCCGTGGCCGGCCGACAGCACGAAGCGGTCGCGGTCGGCCCAGTCGGGCGCGGCGGCGTCGTACTTCATGAACTTCGACCACAGCACCGTGGCCACGTCGGCCATGCCCATGGGCATGCCCTGGTGACCGGACTTGGCGTTATGGACGGCGTCCATGGACAGGACACGGATGGCGTCGGCCATGGTTTGGAGCGGAGCGGGCATGGGCGGCGTTCTGCGGGGGCTGCTGAATGGTCAGGGGCGGGCGTGGGCGCGGGGTCGCACGCGACGGAAGCGGGGTCAAGAAATGCGCCGCTTTCGGGCCTCGCCCGGCGCAGTCTATAGATTAACGGTCACACTTCAGGAGTCCCGAATGATCCGAGAGCCCGCGAGCGAAAGCGCCCTCGACCAGGCCGCCAAGCGGCTGGAGCGCGCCGTCGCCCTGCTGGAGCAGAGGATCGGCGAGCGCCTGTCGCGCGCGGGCGCCGAGGCCGGCGGCCTGTTCGACCAGGACCGCTCCAAGCTGGCGGCCGACCTCGACGCGGCGCGCGCCCGGCAGAAGGAGCTGGAGGCCGCCGGGGCCGAGGCCTCTGCGGCGCTCGGCCGCGCCATCGGCGAGATCCGCGCGGCGCTCGACGAGCCCGCGGAGGAGGACGAGCCGGCGGATGAGGCGGCGTTCGCCCTGACCGCCGAAGACGAGAGCGACGATTCGGATGCGGCGAGGGAGCACTGAGCCATGGCCCAGCTGACCATCGATGTGAACGGCCGGCCCTATCAGGTGGGCTGCGAGGACGGACAGGAGGCCCATCTGCTGGAACTCGTCCGCCTGTTCGACCGCCAGGTGCGCGCGGTCTCCCAGGACATGGGCCAGCTGTCGGAGACCCGCCTCTTCCTGATGGCCGCCCTTCTGCTGGCCGACGAGCTGTGGGATTCGCGCAGCCGTATGGCCAGCGTCCAGGCCGAACTCGCACGGCTGCAATCCGACCATGCGCGCATCGAGGCCAAGGCCGTCGCCGCCCTCGACGGCGCGGCCAAGCGCATCGAGAAGCTGGCGACCGAATAGTCCGCCGTCGCCGCTTGTGGAGGCCTGTGCGCCTCCCTAACTTAGCGCTCCGGCGGGTCTTGCTGCGGCTCGCGTCGAAGGCAACCTAATTCCAGCGACCTTAATTGTCTCGAAGGGAGCTGTCCCTGTCCGGAGCCGTGGCTTCGGGCAACACGGCGCCCACCTGGTTATCCAGGTCGAGGGAATTAAAACCGTCCTTCACGGCTCACGCGGCGCCGCCACCTTTTCCCTCAGGCCGAAGGTTCAGCTAAGACCTCGGCCGTGACCGATCTTCCCCTCGACAAGGCGCAGATGCGCCGGCGCTACCGGGCGCGCCGCATGCGGCTGGCCGCCGCCGATCCCGACGCCGCCGTGCGCGCCGCTGAGGCCACGCCGCTGGAGCGTCTGCCGGGTCAGGTGGTCGGCGGCTATCTCGCCCAGGGCTCGGAGCTCGATCCCGCGCCGCTGATGGCGCGGCTGGCGAGCGCGGGCCGGCGCCTGGCGCTGCCCACCGCCGCCGACCGCGCGGGCGCGCTGGTCTTTCGGGCCTGGACGCCCGGCGACCCGCTCGCGCCCGACGCCTTCGGCATCCCGGCGCCGCGGCCTGAGGCGCAGGTGCTGGCGCCCGACCTGCTCCTCGTGCCCCTTCTGGCCTTCGACCGGGCCGGCGGGCATCTACGACCGGACCATCGCCGCGCTTTCCGGCGAACGGACGCCCTACCTCGTGGGTTACGCCTATGCCGGACAGGAGGCGCCCGAGGTGCCCATGGAGCCGCACGACCAGCCCCTGGACGCGATTGCGACCGAGGCGGGCTTCGTCGAAGTGCGATAGGATAGATTTATGCGTTTCGCCTTTTTCGGAGATGTGGTCGGCCGTTCGGGTCGCGACGGCCTGGCCGACCACCTGCCCATGCTGCGCCGACGGCTCGGCCTGGAATTCGTCATCATCAACGCCGAGAACGCCGCCGCCGGCTTCGGCATCACGGAGAACACCGCGCGCGAGCTGTTCGACGCCGGGGCCGACTGCCTGACGCTCGGCAACCACTCGTGGGACCAGAAGGAGGCGCTGACCTTCATCGTCCGCGAGCCGCGTCTGATCCGGCCGCTGAACTACCCGATCCTGGCCGATGCGCCGGGCCGCGGCGCCAACCTGTTCGAGACCGACTCCGGCCGGCGCATCCTGGTCATCAACCTGCTGGGCCGCGTCCACATGGACTCCCTGGACGATCCCTTCGCCGCCGTCGATCGCGAGCTGGAGAAGGCGCCCATGGGCCTGGCCGCCGACGCCGTGGTGGTCGACATCCACGCCGAGGCGACAAGCGAGAAGATGGCCATGGGCCACTTCTGCGACGGGCGCGCCAGCCTGGTGGTCGGCACCCACACCCACGTGCCCACCGCCGACTGCCAGATCCTGCCGAACGGTACGGCCTATCAGACCGACGCCGGCGCCTGCGCCGATTATGACAGCGTCATCGGCAACCAGAAGGAAGAGCCCCTGCGGCGCTTCACCACCCGCATCTCCGGCGGCCGCTACAAGCCCGCCGAAGGCCCGGCCACGGTCTGCGGCGTCTTCGTGGAGACCGACGACGCCACCGGCCTCGCCCGCCGGGTGGAGCCGATCCGCGTCGGCGGCCGGCTGACGGAGACGATTCCGGAGGTCGAGGCGGTGTCGGCTTAGGGCCGTCAGTCTCGCGGCGGTCCGCCCGGCGTCCGCGGCAAGGTCTCCAGCGTCAGGACGCCGTCGCCGTCGGTGTCGAGCAGGGAAAAGCGCCGGCTGGCGGCGGCCCGCCATTCTTCCAGGGAGACGCGGCCGCTCAGGTCGGCGTCGGCCCCGCGGACCGGCTGGGGAATGTTGAGCAGGGAATAGCGGGCCGCCCCGTCGCGGCGTTCGCCGCCGCCTTCGGGCCCCTTGCCGAGCAGGCCGCGCAGCCCGCCCTCGCCGCCGCCTGGGCCGCCCCGACCGCCGCCGGGGGGAGGACCTCCGCGTCGCCCCTCGGTACGTCCGCCTTCGCCCCGTCCGTCTTGAGGCCCGCCGCCGAGCCGTCCCGCGAGCTGGGTTATCTCCGGAACGACCTCCCGCTCATAGGCCTGGTTCTCGAACCCGTCGATCGAACCGTTGTGGTCGGCGTCGAGCACGGCGAAGAAGCGTTCGGCGTCCAGCCGGAACTCCGCCTCGGTCAGCAGGGTGTCGCCGTCGCGATCGGCGCCGGCGAACCAGGCCGCGCGACCGTCGCCGCCGCGGAAGGGTTCGCCGGCCGGGCTGATGAAGAGCCCGCCGCCGGGCGGCCCGGGCCGCTCATCGCCCGGGCGTTCGCCGCTCACAGGCTGGGCCAGGGCGCCCGTGGCCCAGAGGCAGCCGACGGCCAGCATCGTCCAACGCATGTTCTTCTCGTCCCTCGAACCTGCCCGCCCCAAGGCTGCGCTTTGGCGCCCCGTTGCGGCGGAAATGGGCCCTCGGGGTGACGATCCGGCCCGATTGGTCGATGATGCCGGGCAAACTTGCGTCTGGGGGGAGCCTGCATGCTGGCCAGATTCATCGTCCGCGCCATCTTCGCCGCCATCGGCCTTTGGCTGTCGTCCATGCTGGTGGCCGGCGTCGCCTTCACCGACATGGGCAGCCTGATCCTGGCGGCCGTCCTGCTGGGCGTGGTCAACGCCATCCTGAGGCCGATCCTGTTCGTCGTGACCTTGCCGCTCACCCTGCTGACCCTGGGCCTTTTCCTGCTGGTGCTGAACGCCGCCATGATCGGCCTGGTGGCCGTCTTGCTCGACGGGTTCATGGGCGATGGCCTGTGGCCCGGTCTCGTCGCCGCCGTCGTCACCGGGGTCACGAGCTGGTTCGGCCACATGATCATCCGCGAGGACCAGAAGGGCGCGTGAGTTATCGCTTCTGGATAGTCGGCATTCTGCTGGGAATTGGCGCTTGCGATCAGCGCCCAAACACTTGGCAGGCTTATGTCTATCCAGACGCATCCGATCTCACGCGAGTTGTGGAGATGGGATCATTCAATTCGTTCGAGGAATGCCAGGTGGCTGCGATTGGCGGTCTTCGAGTGCTGGGTCTTGCTGAAACGGGGGACTACGAGTGCGGATACAGATGTGGTCCGAGCGAAAAGTACGGCGGCATCAACGTCTGCAAAGAGACGCGGAAGTAGGCGGCTCACCACTACGTCCTCGTAATTCCATAGAAAAAGGGCGGAGCCGCGAGGCTCCGCCCTTCGTCGTTCTCAGCGCTGGATGGCCGGACTTAGAAGTCCATGCCGCCCATGCCGCCCATGTCGGGCATGCCGCCGGGCGCCGGAGCGTTCTTCTTCGGCGATTCGACGATGGCCGCTTCGGTGGTGATCAGCAGGCCGGCGACCGAGGCCGCGTCCTGCAGGGCGGTGCGCACGACCTTGGCCGGGTCGATGACGCCGGCCTGGACCAGGTCGACGTACTCTTCGGTCTGGGCGTTGAAGCCGAAGGTGGCCGAGCTGGAGTCCAGCACCTTGGCGACCACGATCGAGCCTTCCACGCCGGCGTTCTCGGCGATCTGACGGATCGGGGCCTGCAGGGCGCGGCGGACGATGGCCACGCCGGCTTCCTGGTCGTCGTTGTCGCCCTTGAAGCTTTCGAGGACCTTGGAGGCCTTCAGCAGGGCGACGCCGCCGCCCGGGACGATGCCTTCCTCGACCGCGGCGCGGGTGGCGTTGAGCGCGTCGTCGACGCGGTCCTTACGCTCCTTCACCTCGACCTCGGTGGCGCCGCCGACGCGGATCACCGCGACGCCGCCGGCCAGCTTGGCCAGACGTTCCTGCAGCTTTTCCTTGTCGTAGTCCGAGGTGGTGTCCTCGATCTGCTTCTTGATCTGGGCCACGCGGCCTTCGATGCCGGCCTTGTCACCCGAACCGTCGACGATCGTGGTGTCGTCCTTGGTGATGGTGACCTTCTTGGCGCGGCCGAGCATGTCGAGCGACACGTTCTCGAGCTTGATGCCCAGGTCTTCGCTGATCAGCTGGCCGCCGGTCAGGATGGCGATGTCTTCCAGCATGGCCTTGCGGCGGTCGCCGAAGCCCGGGGCCTTGACGGCGGCGACGCGCAGGCCGCCGCGCAGCTTGTTGACCACCAGGGTGGCCAGGGCCTCGCCTTCCACGTCCTCGGCGATGATCAGCAGGGGACGGCCCGACTGGACCACGGCTTCCAGGACCGGGAGCAGGGGCTGCAGGGTGGAGAGCTTCTTCTCGTAGAGCAGGATGAGCGGCTCTTCGAGATCGGCCTCCATCTTGTCGGCGTTGGTGATGAAGTAGGGCGACAGGTAGCCGCGGTCGAACTGCATGCCTTCGACGACGTCGAGTTCGGTCTCGGCGGTCTTGGCTTCCTCGACGGTGATGACGCCCTCGTTGCCGACCTTGTCCATGGCCTTGGCGATCATCTCGCCGACCTCGGTGTCGCCGTTGGCCGAGATGGTGCCGACCTGGGCGATCTCGGAATTGACCGAGACCTTCTTGGCGTTGGACTTGATCTCTTCGATGACCTTGGTGACGGCCTTGTCGATGCCGCGCTTGAGGTCCATCGGGTTCATGCCGGCGGCCACCGACTTCAGGCCCTCGGTGACGATGGCCTGGGCCAGCACCGTGGCGGTCGTGGTGCCGTCGCCGGCCTTGTCGTTGGTCTTGGAGGCGACTTCGCGGATCAGCTGGGCGCCCAGGTTCTCGAACTTGTCAGCCAGTTCGATTTCCTTGGCCACCGAGACGCCGTCCTTGGTCGAGCGCGGGGCGCCGAAGGACTTCTCGATGACGACGTTGCGGCCCTTGGGGCCCAGGGTCACCTTGACCGCATTGGCCAGGGTGTTGACGCCGCGCAGCATGCGGTCGCGGGCGTCGGCGGAGAAATAGACGTCTTTCGCAGCCATCTCTTCTTCTTTCGTCTTGAGGCCTCCCGGGCGCCGCGCCGGACCTGCCGGTCGTCCGCGCCGCAAGGGGCCGAAGGGTTTGCGCCCGCCGTGGCCGGCCGGCGTGAAGTCGGGTCGATCCCGGCGTTACTCGACGACGCCCAGGATGTCGCTTTCCTTCATGATCAGCAGGTCTTCGCCCTCGAGCTTGATCTCGGTGCCCGACCACTTGCCGAACAGCACGCGGTCGCCGGCCTTCACGTCGAGCGGCTGGATCTTGCCGTTCTCGTCGCGGGCGCCGGGGCCGACGGCGATGATCTCGCCTTCCTGCGGCTTTTCCTTCGCCGTGTCGGGGATGATGATCCCGCCCTTGGTCTTCTGTTCTTCCTCGACGCGCCGCACGAGGACGCGGTCTCCCAAAGGACGAAACGCCATGTTGGTCTTGCTCCGTTCGGAACTGTCTGAATTGCGGTGACGTCAGCCGCGCCCTGGGCTGTTAGCAGCCACCCAAGCCGAGTGCTAACGTCGGCCGGGAGGTAGGGGGGCGAAGCGCTGGAGTCAACCGTCTGCGAGCCGGTTGCGGACGCCGGGAATGCAGCGTGGACGCGAGCGGGGTTTCGCGCTTAGCTGTCAGCCTCTTCGGGCAAGGAGGGTTTGGCCATGGGCCTCTCGTCCTATTTGCACGAGACCGTCCGCGAGGGCCGGCTGACGGTGCGCCTGCCGGGCGGAGGGTCGCTGGACCTGGGCGACGGCGCGGGGCCCCGGGTGGGCGTGCGGGTCACGTCGCGCCGGTGGCTCGCCCGGATCGCCGCCCGTCCCGATCTCGCCGTCGGCGAGGCCTATATGGAGGGCGGTCTCGTCCTCGAAGAGGGTGGGATCTACGACCTGGTCGATCTCATCGGCCGCAACGCCCGCTATCGCCGGCAGCCGCGCGCCGGGGCCCTGGCCCGCTGGTGGCTCGACCGCCGCCTGCAGGCCAACGCCCGGCTCGCCGCCCGGCGCAACGTGGCCCACCACTACGACCTGTCGGTGGACTTCTACCGCCGCTTCCTCGACGCCGACCTGCAGTATTCCTGCGCCTATTTCCCCCGCCCGGGGGCCAGCCTGGAAACGGCCCAGTGGGTCAAGAAGCGGCGCCTGGCCGACAAGCTGCTGATCGAGCCGGGGCAGAGGGTCCTCGACGTCGGCTGCGGCTGGGGCGGACTGGCGCTGGCCATCGCCCAGCAGACCGGCGCCCAGGTGGACGGGGTCACCCTGTCCACCGAGCAGCTGGCCACCGCCCGGGCCCGCGCCGAGGCCGCGGGGCTGGCCGACCAAGCCCGCTTCTCCCTGACCGACTACCGGGACGTGGCCGGCCCCTATGACCGCATCGTCTCGGTGGGCATGTTCGAACATGTAGGCCGGCCGAACTACCAGGCCTATTTCGACCAGGTGGCCCGCCTGCTGACCGAGGACGGCGTGGCCGTCATCCATTCCATCGGCCGCTCCGACGGGCCCGGCTTCACGCAGCCCTGGGTGGCCAAGTACATCTTCCCCGGCGGCTATATCCCCGCCCTGTCCGAGGTGCTGCCGGCGGTGGAGCGGGCGGGCCTGGTCGTCTGCGACATCGAGATCCTGCGCCTGCACTACGCCGAGACGCTGCGCTGCTGGCGCGAGCGCTTCGAGGCCCAGCGGGCCGAGATCGCCCAGATGTACGACGAGCGCTTCTGCCGGATGTGGGAATTCTATCTCTGCGTCAGCGAGATCGCCTTCCGCCACCGCGACCACATGGTCTTCCAGCTGCAGCTGGCCAAGCGGATCGACGCCGTGCCGATCACCCGCGGCTATCTGGAATGCGGCGAGCCGGTGGACGCCGCGCGGCTGCGCCGGGTGGCCTGACGCGCGCCGGGACGGGGGCCGCCCGAGCGCCGGACGCGCCCGGGCCACGGGTGCGGCTTTCCGATCACAGCCTGGCCGGGAAGGGCGAACCTGTCCGAACCTTAACTGGAAAGGCGCCTTGGCCGTCCCCATATGCGGGCCATGGTCAAGCTGCTCAAACTTCTTCCGGCGCTGGTCGCCCTGGCGGGCGTGCTCAGCCTCTTCCTCCTGACCCAGCGGTCGGGGATCTGATCTCGCCGTCCGCCGGACCTGCTTGACGATCGCGTCAGGCCCGTCCCAATGCGGAGTCATGGCGAAAACCACCAACGCCGCGGCAGGCGCGACCCGCGGCCGCCGGCCCAAGGGGCAGGGGCCCGACCTGCGGGAGTCGATCCTCGACGCGGCCGAAGACCTCTTCTCGCGGCACGGATTCTACGGCGTGACGGTGCGCCAGGTGGCCGCCGAGGCGGGCGTCGACACCGCCCTGATCCACTACTATTTCGGCGCCAAGCGGCAGCTGTTCGACGCCGTCTTCGCGCGGCGGGCGGAGATCCTCAACCGCGCGCGGCTGGAGGCCATGACCGCCTACCAGGCCGCCCATCCCGGGGCCATGCGCGTCGAGGGCGTGATCGAGGCCTTCATCGGCCCGCTGCTCGAACTCTCCCTGACCCAGGATCCCGGCTGGAAGAACTATTTCCGCCTCGTCGCCCTGGTGAACAACACGCCCGCCTGGGGCGGCGAGACCATGCACCGCTTCTTCGATCCGGTGGTCCACGCCCTGATCGACACGCTGAAGGCCGCCCTGCCTGAGGCCGAGGTCAGGGACCTCTACTGGTGCTATCAGTTCCTGACCGGCGCCATGATGCTGGCCCTCTCGGAGACCGGCCGCATCGACCAGCTCTCGGAGGGCGTCTGCCGCTCCTCCGACCTGCAGGCGGTGCGCGAGCGCCTGTTCACCTACTGCGCCGCCGGGCTCGAAGCGGTCGTCCGCCGCCACGTCTGAGCCGGCCCGGGACTGTTGCGGAAATTCATCATCTGAGGAAACATTCCGTCCGACCCGCCGACAGGCCCCTGGCGCTCGCGGACCATTTGTGGCCACACTCCCCGGAATTCACCACCTGGTGAGATTCGGGCGACGCTGCGCATGAAGATGCGGCGCGCTGGGGAGGAAAACATGAAAGCCATCTTCAAGTCTGCGCTCCTGGCGGGCGCGGCGATCACCGCGACGCCTGTCGTCGCCGCCGCCCAGGCGCCGGCCCAGGGCGTGTCGCTCGTCGACGAACTGGTCGTCACCGCGCGTCGCCGCGAGGAGAGTCTCAAGGACGTGCCCGTGGCGGTGACCGCGGTCACCGGCGAGCGCCTGGAGGCCACCGGCGCCATCGACATCACCACCCTGCAGCAGACCACGCCGAACCTGACGGTGCAGGTGGCGCGCGGATCGAACTCCACGCTGATCTCCTTCATCCGCGGCGTCGGCCAGCAGGACCCGCTGTGGGGCTTCGAGCCCGGCGTCGGCCTCTATGTGGACGACGTCTATATCGCCCGCCCGCAGGGCGCGGTGCTCGACATCTTCGACATCGAGCGGATGGAGGTCCTGCGTGGGCCGCAGGGCACCCTCTATGGCCGCAACACGATCGGCGGGGCGATCAAGTATGTCACCGCCAAGATCGAGGGCGATCCGGAACTGAAGCTGAAGGGCCAGCTCGGCTCCTATGACCAGCGCGACTTCATCGGCTCGGCCAAGGGCATGGTCACCGACACCCTGGGCGTTGGCCTCACCTGGGCCAGCTTCAACCGCGACGGCTACGGGAGCAACCTGAACACCGGCGCCGAGCACTACAACAAGGAGGTCGCCGCGGCGCGGGCGACGGTGGAGTATGCGCCGACGCCGGACCTCTTCTTCCGCCTGGCCGGCGACATCGTCACCGACCGGTCCAATCCGCGGCACGGTCACCGCGAGACGCCGGCCTTCGACGCGCTGAACCGGCCCATTCCGGGCGGCGAGGTGCTGCCGAACGTCTATGACACCCGCGCAGGCTCGGGCGACCACAACCTGGTGGAAAGCCGCGGCGTCTCCCTGCTCGGCGAATGGTCGGTGAGCGACGCCCTGACCTTCAAGTCGATCTCGGCCTACCGGGCCGGCGAGACCGAGGGGACCATCGACTTCGACACCCTCCCGGCGCCCTATCTCGACATCCCCGCCCGCTACAGCGACCACCAGTTCACCCAGGAGCTGCAGCTGCTCTACACCGGCGAGCGAGTGCAGGCGGTCGGCGGCCTCTACTACCTGAACGCCACGGCGGCCGGCGCGTTCGACACCATCCTCAGCCAGGCCAACCTGTCCATCGCCACGGCCGGCCATGTGGACACCGAAAGCTGGTCGGCCTTCGCCGACGTGACCTACGCCGTCACCGACGCGCTCAGCCTCTCGCTCGGCGGGCGCTACACCCGCGACGAGAAGACCGGCCGCGTCTACCGGCAGAACTTCACGGGCGTCGGCACGCCGCTGTTCGGCAACAACCTGGCCGTTTCCGGCCTGCTGCGGTCGGACTTCACCAGCACCGACACCTACGAGAAGTTCACGCCGCGGGTCAGCGTCAGCTACGACATCAACAGCGAACTGACGAGCTACGCCGCCTACAGCCAGGGCTTCAAGTCGGGCGGCTTCGACATGCGCGCCGACGCCATCCTGACGCCGGACTCGGCGGACGGCTACGATCCGGAGACGGTGGATTCCTACGAGCTCGGCCTGAAGGGCTACTTCTTCGACCGTCGGCTCAGCCTGAACACCGCGGCCTTCTACGCCCAGTACCAGGACCAGCAGGTCACCCTGCAGACGCCGGTCGGCGCCTCCATCGCCAGCCAGGTGCTCAACGTGGGCGAATCCCACATGTCCGGCGTCGAGCTGGAAGGCGCGGCCTTCTTCACCCCCGACCTCAGCGCCAACTTCTCGCTCGGCTACATCAAGGCCGAGTTCGACGAGTACCGCGCGCTCAACCCGTTGACCGGCCAGATCGAGGACTTCGCCGACAGCCGGGTGTTCCAGAACACGCCCGAATGGACCGGCGCGGTCAGCTTCACCTATCGCCGCGACCTGGGCGGCCTGGGGGCGCTCGCCTTCATCCCGGCGGCCTCCTACCGCTCGTCCTTCTCGATGTTCGAGACGCCGTCGATCCTGGATCAGGAGTCGTACTGGCTCTACGACGCCAGCCTCGTCTGGACCTCGCCGGACGAACGCTACCGCGTCGGCCTGCACGGCAAGAACCTGGCCGACGAGCGCTATCGCGTCGGCGGCTACACCTTCCCGGGCGGCCTCTTCGCCAACTCGGTCACGGCCTATTACGGCCCGCCGCGGACGGTGATGCTGTCCCTGGAAGCGAAGTTCTAAAGCGCCTTGGCCCGGCGCCCCCGCGGGCGCCGGGCGCCTGTCTGTCCGCGCGGAGATCCGATGGAGACGCCGACCCCGGCCCAGACGTCCGGCCGATACCGCATCATCGTGCTGGGCCTGCTGATCCTGGCCTACACCCTGAACTTCCTGGATCGGCAGATCCTCGGAATCCTCGCCGGCCCCATCAAGGCCGATCTCGGCCTCACCGACAGCCAGCTCGGCCTGATGGGCGGGCTGGCCTTCGCCCTCTTCTATACGGCCCTGGGCGTACCGGTGGCCTGGCTCGCCGACCGCTGGAGCCGGACCTGGATCATGACCGGGGCGCTGGCCCTGTGGAGCGGCTTCACCGCCCTCTGCGGCCTGGCGACCGGCTTCTGGACGCTCTTCCTCGCCCGCATGGGGGTGGGGGTGGGCGAGGCCGGCGGGGTGGCGCCGGCCTATTCCCTCATTTCCGACTACTTCCCCAAGTCGCAGCGGGCCCGGGCGCTGGCGGCCTATTCCTTCGGCATTCCCATCGGCTCGGCCTTCGGCATCCTGTTCGGCGGCCTGATCGCCCACGCCATCGACTGGCGTGCGGCCTTCGTCATCGTCGGCCTGGCCGGCATTGCGCTGGCCCCCGTCTTCCGGCTGGTGGTCAGGGAGCCTCGGCGCGGCGCCTTCGACGAGGCCCCGCCGGCGCCGGCGGCGACGCCCACCGGATCGGTCGGGCCCCTGCTGCGCAAGCCCAGCTTCTGGCTGATCTCGCTGGGGGCGGCCGCCTCGTCGGTCTGCGGCTATGGCATCGCCTTCTGGCTGCCCTCCTTCTTCGAGCGGAGCCTGGGCATGAGCCTGGTGGACCGCTCCCTGTTCCTGGGGGCCATCACCCTGGTGGGCGGCCTGATCGGCGTCTGGGCCGGCGGCTGGCTGGGGGATCGACTCGGGGCGAAGCGGCCCGCGGCCTATCTGCTGGTGCCGGCGGCGGCCTTCGTCATCGCCCTGCCATGCTTCTTCCTGGCCGTGCAGACCCAGTCCCTGGCTCTGGCCTTCGTCCTCTTCCTGGTGCCCCAGGGCCTGAACCTCGCCTGGCTGGGGCCGGTCCTGACGGCGGTCCAGCACCTGGCGCCGGCGGCCCAGCGGTCGGTGGCCTCGGCCTGCTTCCTGTTCGTCAACAACCTGATCGGGCTGGGCCTCGGCACCTGGTATTTCGGCGCCGTCTCCGACGCGCTGACCCCGCGCTTCGGCCAGGAGTCCCTGCGCTACGCCATCTATTCCGGGCTGGGCTTCTATCTGGTCAGCGCCCTGCTGTTCGTGATCGGCGCGCGTCGTCTCAGCCGCGACTGGGTGGCCTGAGGCCCCCGTCTCCCTGACGTCTCACCGGCGTCCACCGCCTGCGGGGGATCCTCGAGGACGAGTTGCGCGGCAGCGATTCAAACAATTGTTTGAATTCCCCCTGGCGCTTCGCCTCAAACGATTGTTTGATATCCCGCCAATCTCGGCCGATGCTGCGCGCCAATCGAACGCGCCATCGCCTTAGCCTGTGGGAGGACCTCCAGATGACCGTCACCGCCGAACGCGAACAATCCAGCTTCACGCTGCGCCCGCAGGACGAGCTGAACGACCTGCGCATGTCCGACAAGGCCATCCCCCTGCTGAACCATGTCAAGCGGTTCGTGAAGGAGGTGGTCCAGCCGATGAGCGAGGAGTTCCACCGCCTGGGCGAAGGCAAGACCGACATCTGGTCCTACGCGCCCGGCCAGTTGGAAGTGCTCGAAGCCGCCAAGGACAAGGCCAAGGCCGAGGGCCTGTGGAACTTCTTCCTGCCCGACGCCCACACCGGCGAAGGCCTGTCGAACCTCGACTACGCCTATATCGCCGTCGAGCTCGGCAAGAACCCGATGTCGTCGGAGGTGATGAACTGCGCGGCCCCCGACACCGGCAACATGGAGGTGCTCGAGCGCGTCGGCACGCCCGAGCAGAAGGAGAAGTGGCTGAAGCCCCTGCTGGAAGGCAAGATCCGCTCGGCCTTCGCCATGACCGAGCCGGACATGGCCTCGTCCGACGCCAAGAACATCCGCATGCGCGCCACGCTGATCGGCGACGAGTACGTCATCAACGGCGAGAAGCACTACATCTCCGGCGCCGGTGACCCGCGCTGCAAGGTGATGATCACCATGGTGCAGACCGATCCGGACGGCCCGCCCCACCTGCGCCAGTCGCAGATCCTGGTGCCCATGGACACGCCCGGCGTGAAGGTCATTGGGCCGATGAACGTCTTCGGCGATCCGGACGCGCCGCACGGCCACATGCACATCGTCTTCGACGACGTGCGGGTGCCGAAGGAAAACATGCTGCTGGGCGAGGGCCGCGGCTTCGAGATCAGCCAGCTGCGCCTGGGCCCCGGCCGGATCCACCACTGCATGCGGGCCATCGGCCAGGCCGAGCGGGCGCTGGACCTGATGATCACCCGCGGCCTCACCCGCGAGGCCTTCGGCAAGCCGATCATCCAGCTGGGCGGCAATATCGAGCATGTCAGCCGCGCCCGCATCGAGATCGAGGCCATGCGCCTGATGGTCCTGAAGGCGGCCAAGGCCATGGACATCCTGCCCCGTGACGAGGCCCGCATCTGGATCCACATGGTCAAGGCCATGGTGCCCGAGCGGGTCTGCCAGATCATCGACCAGGCCATCCAGATGCACGGCGCGCTGGGCGTCTCGCAGAAGACGCCGCTCGCCAAGATGTACGCCTCGCAGCGGACCCTGCGCCTGGCCGACGGCCCGGACGAGGTTCACCACATGGTGGTCGGCCGCAACGAGGTCCGCCGCTATCGCGACATGCCGCAGGACGCCTCCACCGCGGCGGTGTTCCGCAACTGATCAAAGTCTCTGTAGGCTTTGCGAAGGCCCCGGCGATCCGCCGGGGCCTTTTTCGTGGCGGCAAGCTTGGCCGGCGCGCGCGGCCGGTGTAAGCCGCTCTGGACCGCCGCGCCTTGCGCGGCGTCCTCCATCGAGGCTCGGCTGCGGCCGGGTCCTGTCCGGGCGCTCGCCGAAGACGGCTCGCAGCGCCCCATCCGTCCCGCGCGCGACGCGCTGCGGACCGGCGATCGGCGGCGGCCTGTGCCCTCCGTCGGAGCCGGCCGCTCCATCGGAGGACTAAGCCGTGCCCCTCATTTCCATGCTTTTCATCCTGGTCGCGGCCTTCGCCACGGCCACCCTCTCCGGCGTCTTCGGCATGGCCGGAGGTCTGGTGCTGATGGGGGCGCTGGCGCTGGTCCTGCCGGTCTCGGCCGCCTTCGTCACACACGGCGTGCTCCAGCTCGTGGCCAACGGCTGGCGGGCCATCCTGCACCGCCGTCACGTCCGCTGGGACATCGTCGGCTGGTATGCGCTGGCCTCCCTGGTCGCCGCGGGCCTCGTCTCGCTGCTGGCCTTCACCCCGTCCAAGCCGCTGCTCTTCCTGCTGCTGGGCCTCGTGCCCGGCCTGACCTGGTTGCCGCAGACCTGGCTCAAGCTCGACGCCGCCCGACCGCCCCAGGCCTTCGCCTCCGGCTTCCTGGTGACGGGCCTGAACCTGCTGGCGGGCGTGGCCGGGCCGCTGCTCGACATCTTCTTCGTGCGCACCGAACTGACCCGCCACGCCATCGTCGCCACCAAGGCCGCGACCCAGGTCTTCGCCCACCTGGCCAAGATCGTCGTCTATGGCGCGCCCTTGCTCATCGGCGCCCGCGAGGCGGCCCTGCCGCCCTGGTGGATCTTCGCTCTCGCGGTCCCGCTCTCCATGACCGGCACCTATGTGGGCGGGCTGATCCTGGAGCGGATGAGCGACGTGAACTTCAAGCGCTGGACCCGCTGGATCGTCACCGCCGTCGGCCTCTTCTACCTGGCCCAGGCCGCCCAGCTCGTCCTCGGGCGTGCCTGAGGCGGGGCAAAAAAAGAGCCGCGGCCCAAGCCGGGCGCGGCTCAAAGGTATAGGGAGGAAACGCCCAAAAGGGCGAGGCTGAGATAAGCCTATCGGCGCGGAACGCAATAGGGCATTCCGCAAATTCTTCGGTCCAGAATGTCGCAGGCGCAAAAATGAGGCTTCAGCCCGCCATCCTGCAGGATCGCCATGTCCGGCTGGAGCCGCTCGGCGAACAGCATTGCGCCGATCTGCGCCGGGCCTGCGACGCCGATCCGGCGCTCTGGCGCGACCTCTATCCCTTCTCCATGGCCGGCGAGCACTTCGACCCGGCGTGGGATCGGCTCATGCGTCAGGCCGAGTCGGGGACCTGGATCACCTTCGCCGTCATGGCGGACGGCGTCTGCGTCGGCATGACCAGCTACATCGCGCCGGACGCGGCCAACGCCACGGTGGAGATCGGCGGCACCTATTATGCGCCCGCTGTGCGCGGCGGCGCCGTCAATCCGGCGGCCAAGCGGCTGATGCTGGCACACGCCTTCCAGGCCGGCGCGCGGCGCGTTCAGTTCAAGGTCGATGCGATCAACGCCCGCTCCCGCGCCGCCGTGCTGAAGCTCGGCGCGACCCAGGAGGGCGTGCTGCGCCAGGACCGGATCACCTGGACTGGCCGCGTCCGTGACACGGTGGTCTTCTCGATCCTGGCCGAGGAATGGTCGGCCGTGCGCGGCCGGCTGGAGGCGCGGCTGGCGGCATACTGAGGCCACAGTGGCCGCCCTCGTCCTTCGAGGCCCTGCTGGCGCAGGGCGCCTCAGGATGAGGTCGGAATGGGACGCCTCAGCCGGCGTCCCCCTCCCTCATCCTGAGGTGCGAGCGCACGCGAGCCTCGAAGGACGCAAGGCCTCGCCGCGCCGCCCTTAGGCGCTCGCCGCGGTCCGCTCCGTGGCGTCGGCGAAGAAGACCTTGTCGGCGTTCTTGGCCACGTCCTGGGCGGTATAGGGCTTGCCGGGGTTGAAGCCGTCGGTCTGCAGCATCTTGATCTCGCGCACGCCGCGCGAGGAGACGCCCAGCACCTTGCCCGAATGGTCGGCGGCGAGATCGGAGACCATGTAGAGCACGCCCGGCGCGATGTTCTCCGGCAGGCTCATGGGATCGGGCTCCTTGCCCTGGCGGCCGGGCAGGTCGGCGGTCATGCGGGTGAAGGCGCCCGGCGCCAGACCCATGACGCGGATGCCGTACTTCCGCCCCTCGATGGAGAGCACGCGCATCAGCCCGTAGATGCCGGCCTTGGCCGCCCCGTAATTGGCCTGCCCGAAATTGCCGTAGAGGCCCGAGGTGGAGGAGGTCAGCACCATCACGCCCGGATGGTTGTTCTCCTTCATCCACTTCCACACCGGCCAGGCGCAGCAATAGGTGCCCTTCAGGTGGACCTTCACCACCAGGTCCCAGTCCTCCTCGGAGGTGTTGGCGAAGGTCTTGTCGCGCAGGATGCCGGCGTTGCAGACGAGGATGTCGATCTGGCCGTAGTTATCCAGGGCGGTCTTCAGGATGTTCTCGCCGCCGGCCAGGGTGGAGACGTCGTCGCCATTGGCCACCGCCTCGCCGCCGGCCGCCTTGATCTCGTCGACCACCTTCTGCGCGGCGCTGCGGTCGGCGCCCGAGCCGTCGCGCGATCCGCCCAGGTCGTTGACCACGACCTTGGCCCCTTCCTTGGCGAACAGCTTGGCGTAGGCCTCGCCCAGGCCGCCGCCGGCCCCCGTGACGATGGCCACCTTTCCGTCGAGCAATCCCATGGTCGTCTCCCAAATGATCAATTCTTATGGGAGGTATTCTCCCGCCGTGTCGGGGCGGAAGGCAAGCGTCAGGGTGCGCGTTGGAAACGCCAGTCGCGCGCGACGGTCTCGCCGCCGCGCACGCCTTCGATGCGGGCGCAGAGATCGGCTTCGCATCGCCGGTAGATCACCCGCTGCGGGAAGTCGTGTTCCGGATTCTCGAAGACCGCCTCGCCCTCCGGGCCGGGTCTGAGGCGGAACGCGGTCGGGGGCTGCCCGGGCAGGAGGGCGGTAAAGATGACGCCCTCGGGCGTGGTCGCGATGGTCATATGCTCAACCACGGCCGGGCGGTCGCCGCGGCGCGCCTCGTTCACGCCGGTCATGACGCCGCCGGCTGGGGGCTGCCAGACTTCCCTCGTCGTCGCCTCGCCCCGCACCTCGACCCAGGCGCCCACCATCCAGTCGAGCGCTTCGAGCCTGGCCGCCGGGTCGGCGAGGGCGGCGGCGAGGAGAAGGGCGATCATGTCGGCGCTCCCTTGGCCCGCCGGGCGCGGAAGAAGCCGCGCAGCAGATCGGCCGACTCCTCGGCCAGGACGCCGCCGGTCACCTCCGGCCGCCAGTGGCAGGTGGGCTGTTCGAAGAAGCGCGGGCCATGGACGACGGCGCCGCCCTTGGCGTCCTCGGCGCCGAAGACCAGGCGGCCGATGCGGGCGTGGCTGATGGCGCCGGCGCACATGGCGCAGGGCTCCAGCGTGACGACGAGGGTCAGGCCTGTCAGGCGATAGTTGCCGAGCTTCCGCGCCGCCTCGCGCATCGCCACGATCTCGGCGTGCGCCGTGGGGTCGTGCGTCCCGATGGGGCCATTGGCGCCGACCGAGATCACCTCGCCCGTGGCTGGATCGACCACGCAGGCGCCGACGGGCGTTTCGCCGCGCGTCGCGGCGTCTTGCGCGGCTTGCAGGGCGATGCGCATGGTGCGGTGATCATGGTCCACGAACGGCAACGAACCCCGCGTCCCCCTTCCGGTCAAGCCAAGGCGGCCTACGACCCCGCCGACGAGAGGCGGGGCGGGGAGACGCCCGACCTGTCCGCCGGCCCCGGCGAGCGGGTGGCCAAGGCCCTGGCCCGCGCCGGCGTCGCTTCCCGCCGTGAGGTGGAGCGCCTGATCGCCGCCGGCCGCGTGGCCCTGAACGGCCAGGTGCTGACCACGCCGGCGGTGAAGGTGGAGCCGGGCGACATCCTCACCGTCGACGGCGAGGTGGTGGATGAGCGCGAGCCTGCACGTCTCTTCCGCTATCACAAGCCCGCCGGCCTGGTGACCACCCACGCCGACCCGCAAGGCCGCCCCACCGTGTTCCGGGCCCTGCCGGACGGCCTGCCGCGACTGATCTCCGTCGGCCGCCTCGACCTGAACACCGAAGGCCTGCTGCTGCTGACCAATGACGGCGAGCTGGCGCGTGCGCTGGAACTGCCGGCGACGGGGCTGCAGCGCCGGTACCGCGCCCGCGCGCATGGCCGGATCACCCAGGACAAGCTCGACACCCTGAAGAACGGCGTCACCGTCGAGGGCGTGCGTTACGGCCCCATCGAGGCGCGCATCGACAAGGCCAAGGAAGGCCCGCAGGGCGCCAATGTCTGGATCAGCCTGACGCTGAGCGAAGGCAAGAACCGCGAGGTCCGGCGGGTGCTGGAATCCCTCGGCCTGAAGGTGAACCGGCTGATCCGCCTCTCCTACGGTCCCCTGGCGCTGGGCACGCTGGACGTGGGCCAGATCGAGGAGGTCGGGCCCCGCGTGCTGCGCGAGCAGTTCGCCGACTTCATCGCGCCCGAAAACATGCCCAAGGGCGACCGTCCGGCCTACAACCCGCCGCGCCGGGCCAGCGCCGGCGCCGGCCGGCGGAGCCAGGCCGCGGCCGACGAGGCCGCCGTCGTGCCCGAGCCGAAGCCGGCGGCCAAAAAGACCTACAAGCCGGGCTGGGCCAAGCCCAAGGCGCCGGCGCGCCCTCACGCCGCCAAGGGCCCGCGCCCGGCCAAGGGCAAGCCGCGCTCCGCCGCCGACGAGCGTGTGATCGAGGCGCGCCCCGGCCGGGCGGCGCGGACGGGCCCCAAGCCCGCCTCCGGTAAGGCGGCTGCAAGCAAGCCGAGATCCGGCCCGCCAGGTTCGGGCGGCCCCGGCCGTCCAGGACCGCGCAAGCCGAGCCGCCGGAGCTAGGCCGATGCGCATCGTTTCGGGTGAATTCCGCGGCAAGACGCTGGCCGCGCCGGCGGGCGCGACCACTCGGCCGACCTCGGACCGCGCGCGCCAGGCGGTCTTCAACATCCTCGAGCACGCCCCCTGGTCGCCGGGCCTGCGCGACCTGCGCGTGATGGACCTCTTCGCCGGCTCCGGCGCGCTGGGCTTCGAGGCCCTGTCGCGCGGGGCGAAGTTCTGCCTGTTCGTGGAGACGGACGAGGCCGCGCGCGGGGCCATTCGCGAGAATGTCGACGCCATGGGCCTCTTCGGCCGCACCCGCGTCCACCGCCGCGACGCGACCCAGCTCGGCGTTCGCCCCGGCGCCGATGGTCCGGCTTTCGACATGGCCTTCCTCGACCCGCCCTACGCCAAAGGCCTGGGCGAGGTCGCGCTCGCCCGCCTGGCCGAGGGCGGCTGGCTGGCGCCCGGCGCGGTCGTCGTCCTGGAGCGCGGCGTCAGCGAGCCGGACTTCAGCGTCGAGGGCTACGAGGCTCTGGACGCGCGCGACTACGGCGCCGCACGCGTCCATTTCCTGCGCTACTCACCAGGCGCGTGAGGTCGTCCGGGTGTCCTGCCGGCTGCGCAGGTTGGCCAGACCTTCCCGCGTGATCCGGTAGGGGCCGCCGTTCCGGCTGGCGATGAAGCCGCGGCGGCGCAGCGCCTTGAAGACGGCGAGGTCGCAGTCTGTCAGGCGCCAGCCTTCGCCGGTGATGCAGTCGATGTCGATGATCTTGCCCCGGTCGTCACGCACGGGTTGGAGCGTCCCGCCCTGGGCGAGCGCGTGCAGCGTCCTTTGCTGCGGCTTGGAGATGTTCACGAAGAAGCGCCCGGAAGTCAGGCATGGCCATACCGTCCGCGCGCCATCGCGGCGCGGGCGGCGGGGTGCGGGCCTGACAGGATCGCGGTCGCCGGGCGGCGTCCGCGACGGGCTTCAGGCCTGGGCGCTCATCGCAACGGGTAGCATCAAGTCCCCTGTTCCAGAGTCGCAAGGCTAGCACCGGCCGCCGCGGGAACAAGAGCCGATTGTTCGTCAGCCTTCGGACAAACGCGCTTCAAGCGCGACAGTTTTGTGACAGAAATCAATCCCTTATGGGGCAAGGAGCTTCACCGTCTATTAGAGCTTCACCGGTGAAGGGTTGGCCACGTCTTCGCCCCGGGAGCCCCCACTCCATGTCGGCCAACCTCTTCGACCTCGCCGCGCCGCTCGCGGCGATCTCGCCGGACACCCAGGGCCAGCGGGTCTACGCCCGCTTCCAGGCCGAACCCGACACCCTGGCCATCGCCGTGGTGGACCAGGACGGGCGGCCGGTCGGCCTGGTGGAGCGCAACGCCTTCTTCGTCGCCATGGCCGCCCACTATGGCCGCGCCCTGTACGCCCTGCGTCCGATCGCCCTGCTGATGAACCGCTCGCCCCTGGTCGTCGAGGGCGACACCTCGGTGGCCGACTTCTGCGGCCAGGCCCTGGCCGAACGCGCCTCGGAGCTGCTGCGCGGCTTCATCGTCACCAGGGGCGGCCGCTATGCCGGCGTCGGCAGCGCGCTCTCCCTCCTGCAGGCCACCAACGAGACCAACCGGCGGCACGCCGACGAGATGACGGCGCTGGCCGAGACCCTCGGGCGCGCGGAGGCCCAGGCGAAAGCCGCCCTGTCGGCCAAGTCCCAGTTCCTGGCGGTGATGAGCCACGAGATCCGCACGCCGCTGAACGGCGTCCTGGCCATCGCCGACATCCTGCAGCGCAAGCTCGGCGCCAGCGAGCTTGGCCCCTACGTCCAGACGATCCAGGATTCCGGCCAGACCCTGCTGCGCCTGCTGACCGATGCGCTGGACCTGTCGCGGGCCGAGTCCGGTCGGCTCGAACTGGCCGAGGAGCCCTTTCGCGTCGCCTCGGTGCTGGACGACGTCGCCGCCCTGTGGACCGCTCGCGCCGAGGAGAAGGGCGTCTCGCTCGTCTTCTCCTACGAGGGCGAGGCCGAGCAGTGGGCGCTGGGCGACGCCGTGCGTATCAAGCAGGTGTTCAACAACCTGATCAGCAACGCGCTGAAGTTCACCGACCACGGCGGCGTCGAGGTGATCCTGCAGGCCGAGCGTGAGGACATGGTCGTGCGGCTGGCGGGCCTGGTGCGCGACACCGGGTCCGGCGTCCCCGACGACCGCCTGGCCCAGATCTTCCTGCCCTTCAGCCAGACCGAGGCCGGCCTTCGCCAGGGCGGCGCGGGTCTGGGCCTCTCCATCTGCCGCCAGCTGGTCGAACAGATGGGCGGGGAGATCGCCGCCGAATGCAATGTCGGCCCAGGTACGACCTTCCGTTTCGAATTCCCGCTCTATGACGTGCCGGCGCCGTCGGCCCTGGAGACCGAAGGCGAGGGCGAGGCCGGCCCCCTGCCGGCCGGCTTCCGCGTCCTGGTGGCCGACGACAACGCCACCAACCGGCTGGTCGCGACCACGCTCTGCGAGATGTTCGGCGGCCAGGTGACGACGGCCGAGGACGGCGAGCAGGCGGTGACCGCCGCCCGCGCCGAGGTCTTCGACCTGATCCTGATGGACATCAAGATGCCCCGGCTCGACGGGCTCGGCGCCACGCGCCAGATCCGCGGCCTGCCCGGCGCGGCCGCGCGTACGCCGATCATCGCCCTGACCGCCAACGCCGATCCCTGGGACGCGGCGGCCTATCTCGCCCAGGGCATGGACGAGGTGGTGGAGAAGCCGATCAAGGCCGAGCGTCTGCTGGCGGTGATGGCGCGCATGCTGGACGGCGCCCACGCCGAGGCGGAGCAGGCCGCCTAGCGGCGGCCGAACAGGCGCTCGATGTCGGCCAACTTCAGCTCCACATAGGTGGGGCGGCCGTGGTTGCACAGGCCCGAAAGGGGCGTGGGCTACCTCAGGCGGAGCAGGGCGGTAATCACCGGCCCAGTCAGCCGCCGGCCGGCCCGCACCGAGCCGTGGCAGGCCATGGTGGAGCAGACCTCCGCCAGCCGCTCCTTCAGCGACAGGGCCTGGTCGGTCTCGGCGAGGTCGTCGGCGATGTCGCGCACCAGCCCGCCGGCGTCGGCCTCGCCCAGCAGGGCCGGCGTCTCGCGCACCAGGACCGCGCCGGGACCGAAGGACTCGATCACCAGGCCCAGGCCCGCCAGCTCCTCGGCGCGCGCGACCACCCGTTCGGCCTCGGCGGGATCGAGCTCGACCACCTCGGGGATCAGCAGGGCCTGGCGGGCGACCGCGCCTTCGGCCATTTCCGCCTTCATCCGCTCATAGACCAGCCGTTCGTGGGCGGCGTGCTGGTCGACGATGACGACGCCGTCGCGGGTCTGGGCGACGATATAGGTCTCGTGCACCTGGGCGCGCGCCGCGCCCAGGGGATGGTCGACGAAGTCCGCGGCCGGCGCAGGCGCCGGGGCTTCGGCCATGCCGGCCGGTCCGGCGTCGGCCTGCGGCTCGAAGGTCGGCTCGGTTCGTGCGGAGGTTTCCGACAGCCCCGGAATCGCCTGGGCGATGGCCTGACCCCAGCCGCCCTGGCTCCAGCTGGAGAAGCCGGCCGGGGAAGGGCTGCTCGGCCGCCAGCCCGGCGGCGGACCGCTGGCCGGACGCAGGCCCTGCAGGGCTTCGGTCGCCACCGTCGTCGAGGCGCGATGGCCGGCGGCGGCGAGCGCGTGGCGCAGACCGCCGACGATCAGGCCGCGCACCAGGGCCGGATCGCGAAAGCGCACCTCAGCCTTGGCCGGATGGACGTTCACATCGACCAGGGCCGGATCCAGCGTCAGGAACAGCGCCGTCAGCGGGTGGCGGTCGCGGGCCAGGAAGTCGGCATAGGCCCCGCGCAAGGCGCCCTGCAGCAGCCGGTCGCGCACCAGCCGGCCGTTGACGAACAGGTACTGGTGGGCCGCGTTGCCGCGGTTCAGGGTGGGCAGGCCCGCATAGCCGGTCAGCCGCACGCCCTCGCGCTCGTGGTCGATCAGCAGGGCGTTTTCGGAGAACTCCCGCCCCATGATGGCCGACAGGCGCGCCAGCCGGCCCTCGTCCCCCTCGCGCTCGGCCGGCATGCGCAGGACCCGGCGGCCGTCGACCTCAAGGGTGAAGCTGACCGCCTCGTGGGCCATGGCCTGGCGCTTCAGCTCCTCGGCGATGGCCATGGCCTCGGCGCGCTCGGACTTCATGAACTTCAGCCGCGCCGGCGTGGCGTAGAAGAGATCGCGCACCTCCAGCCGCGCGCCGTGCGGCCCGGGGAAGGCGGCCGGGCCGACCTGGCCCATGGCGCCGCCCTCCACCCGCAGGCCAAAGGCCTCGGTCGCGCCGCGCGCCCGGCTGGTGATGGAAAGCCGGGCGACCGAGCCGATGGAGGGCAGGGCCTCGCCCCGGAATCCCAGGGTGGCGATGCGCAACAGGTCGTAGTCGCCGGCGTCGTCGGGGCTGAGCTTGGAGGTGGCGTGCCGCTCGACCGCCAGCGGCAGCTCCTCGGGCGAGAGGCCGCAGCCATCGTCGGCGACCAGGATGCGCGACAGGCCGCCGCCCTCGACCTGGACGTCGATATTGCGTGCGCCCGCGTCCAGGGCGTTCTCGACGAGCTCCTTGATGGCGCTGGCCGGCCGTTCGACCACCTCGCCGGCGGCGATGCGGTTCACGGTTTCAGGCGGGAGGCGGCGGATCGGCATGGTCAAGCTTGTGTCCAAATCCAAATATAGGACGATTCAGGCGCCGCGCGGGCCTTTGGGAGAGTTCATGCGTCTGAAAGCCGCCCTGCTGGGCCTCGCCGTCCTTTTCGCGCCGCTGGCCGCGCCGGCCCAGGACCCGGCGCAAGGCCCCTCCGTCCTGGCGGCCGACCCGGACGCCACCCTGGTGGAGGAGCTGGTGGTCACCGCCCGCGACGCCGGTCCCGCCTGGTGGCGGGTCTCCGACGCGGACTCGACCGTCTATGTCCTGGGCGTGCCCTCGGTCATGCCCAAGGGGGCCGGCTGGGATGCGAGCGTGCTGGAGCGGCGGCTGGACGGCGCCAACCGGGTCATCCTGCCGTTCAACAACGCCAGCGTGAACCTGCTCACCGTGCCTGGCGCGGTGGTCAGCCTGATGCGGCTGCGCTCGTCCACGGCCTTCGAGGAGACTCTGCCGCCGGACCTGGCGCGGCGCTTCGTGGCCGCCCGCGAGGCGGCCGGCAAGGACGCGGATCGCTACAAGACGAAGAACGGCCTGGCCGCCGCCCTGCTGCTGGTCAGCGACTATCGCGACGCCGCCCGGCTGACGGCCGCCGATCCGGCCAAGACCATCGGGCGCATGGCGGAGGCCCGCGGCGTGCGGGTGGAGGCCAAGACCTATGACGCCGCCCCGCTGCTGGCCGCCATCGTCCGAACCCCGGAGGCCGCCCAGCGCGCCTGCGTGGCTGCGGCCCTCGACGCGATCGAGGCGGGCCCGGGCGCGGCCCAGGCTGCGGCGCGAGCCTGGGCCTGGGGCCAGGTCCCCGGCGCCCTGGGCGGCGAGCGGACCTATGAACGGTGCATCGCCTCGGCGCCGGGCGCGCGCGACCTCGACGCGCGGATGAAGGCCGATCTGGCGGACGCCATCGCCCGGGCGCTGCGCGAGCCGGGCCACGCCGTCGCCGTGGTCCAGCTGCGGCCGCTGCTGGCCGAGGGGGGCGTGCTCGACCGCCTGCAGCGCCGCGGCTATCAGATCCGCACGCCGGGCGACCGCTGAAACGCAAACGGGGCGCCGAAGCGCCCCGTCGAGATTCCGCAGGCTGGCGCCGGGCTTCAGAGACCCGGCAGCTTGATGCGGCCACTGGCCTCGCGACGGATGACCACCTGACCGCCGCCGGTGATCTCGTTGATCCGCTGCTGTTCGGTGGCCGCGTCCACCGGCGCGGGCGTGTCGGCGCCGGGCGCGCTCGGTGCGGCGCTGGACGAGCCGTTGCGCCAGAACATCACCGTGTCGGCGAAGCTCTTCTCCTTGTGGGCGATGTCGCCGAACTCGTCGTCGACCACGTAGCGGATCAGGGGGTCGGCGCGGTCGACGCCGGCCTTGGCGACCAGCAGCTGCTCGCCCTGGCTGCGGCCGGCGGCTTCGCGCTCGCCCAGCAGGGCGGCGCGCGCGGCGCTCTCGGGCTGCAGTTCCTGCGGACGCGGCTCGCCGGGCGCCGGCGGGCGCAGGGCGTAGTCGGGCGGCACCACCAGCGGGGCCTTGGTCACCACGCGGAATTCGTCCGGCGTGACCTTGGTCATGCCGAGCGCCTGACGGGTCGAGGTGCAGCCGGCCAGACCGACCGCAGCCGTCAGGGCGCCGGCGAGGATCATGCGGTTGAGGGTCATGACAAAACGCTCCGTAGGGCCGCCCCCGGCCGTAAAGTCCACTGCATTAGCGCAAACCGGCCTCAGGCGCCAACGCCCTTGGCCTCGCGGCGCAGGCTGTCGAGCAGCAGCAGCACGACGCCGACGGTGATGCCGGAGTCGGCGATGTTGAACACCCACGGGAAGTGGAGCCGGGAGACGTCGATGAAATCGACCACCGCCCCGAACCGCGCCCGGTCGATGGCGTTGCCGACCGCGCCGCCCATGACGAGGCCCAGCGCCGCAGCCAGCAGCCCGCGGTCGGACCGGCGGGCCCAGACCGCCAGGACGACAGCCACCACGATGGAGAAGACCACCAGCAGCCAGCGGCCGAGGTCGGCGTCGGCGCGCAGCAGGCCGAAGCTGACGCCCTGGTTCCACACCATGGTCAGGTGGAAGGGTCCGGCGACCTGTTCGCTCAGCCGGCCCGGCAGGTCGTAGACATAGAGGATCCAGTGCTTGGAGAGCTGGTCGAGCACGATCACGGCGAGCGCGATCGCATAGGCGGTCCAACCCTGGCGGGTCGCCAGTTTCACGGGCCTCGTCTCCTCGTCAGCTCATGGTCAATCCGGGCGGGCTTTATGGACGCAGCCCTCAGGCCGCGCCAGCCTCCCCGTGCGCGGCGTCCCAGGCGGCCACCGCCTCGGCGTCGCGCAGGGACAGGTCCGGATAGCGCGGATGCCCGCCCACCTCCGGCAGGACGCGCCAGGACCGGGCGCACTTGCGGCCCTGGGCCTTGCGCGGCTCGACGGCGACCTTGGGCTGCTCGGGCAGGCGGAAGGCGCCGGCCGGCCCCTCGCCGGCGACCAGGGTCGCCTGGCTGGTGCGGAAGACCTCCGCAGGATCCAGGCCTTCGAAGGCGGCCAGGAGTTCGGGATCGGCGACATGGACGACCGGGGCCGCCTCCAGGGCCGCGCCGATGCGCTTCTCGCGCCGCTCGACCTCCAGCGCGCCGGTGACCGCCTCGGTCACCGCCTGGACCTTGGCCCAGCGGGCGGCCTCGGCCGCGTTGCGCCATTCGGCCGGCGGCTGCGGGAAGACGCGCAGGGCGTTGGGCCCGGCGTCGGGGAAGCGCGTCGACCAGGCCTCTTCGGTGGTGAAGGGCATCAGCGGGGCCAGCCAGATGGTCAGGCGCTCGAAGACGAGGTCCATCACCGTGCGCGCGGCGCGCCGACGCAGGGCGCTGGGCATGTCGCAGTAGAGAGCGTCGCGGCGCACGTCGAAGAACAGGGCCGAGAGCTCCTCCTGACAGAAGGCGATCAGCGGCCGGATCACGTCCTGGAAGGCGTAGGCCTCGTAGGCCGCGCGGACCTCCAGATCCAGTTCCTGCAGACGGTGCAGGATGTAGCGCTCCAGCGGCGGCATCTGATCGAGCGCCACGGCCTCTGCGTCCGAATAGCCGGCGAGCGCGCCCAGCATGTAGCGCAGGGTGTTGCGCAGCTTGCGGTAGGCGTCGGCGGTGGTGGCCAGGATCGTCTTGCCGATCCGCTGGTCCTCGGAATAGTCGACCATGGCCGCCCACAGGCGGATGATCTCGGCCCCGGACTCCTTGATCACCTGGTGCGGGTCGACCGTGTTGCCCTTGGACTTGGACATCTTCTCGCCGTTCTCGTCCATGGTGAAGCCATGGGTCAGGACGGCGTCGTAGGGCGCGCGGCCCCGGGTGCCCGAGCTTTCCAGCAGGGAGGACTGGAACCAGCCGCGGTGCTGGTCGGAGCCTTCCAGATAGAGGTCGGCGGGCCAGCGGGTGTTCTCGCGGCCCTCCAGGGTGAAGGCGTGGGTCGAGCCGGAGTCGAACCAGACGTCGAGGATGTCCTCGACCTTCTCGTAGCGGTCGGGATCGTGGGCGCCGAGGAAGTCGCCGACCGGCCGGGTGAACCAGGCGTCGGCGCCCTCGGCTTCGATGGCGGCGATGATGCGGGCGTTGACCTCTTCGTCGTGCAGCGGCTGGCCCGTCTCCTTGTCGACGAACATGGCCAGCGGGGCGCCCCAGGCGCGCTGGCGGCTGATCAGCCAGTCGGGCCGGCTCTCGACCATGGTGCGGATGCGGTTGCGGCCGGCCTCGGGGAAGAAGGCCGTGGCCTCGATGGCTTCCAGCGCCGTCTCGCGCAGGGTGCGGCCGCCGTGCTGCGGCGTGTCCAGCGGCTGGTCCATGCGGATGAACCACTGCGGCGTGTTGCGGAAGATGACCGGCGCCTTGGAGCGCCAGGAGTGCGGATAGGAATGTTCCAGCCGGCCGCGGGCCAGCAGGGCGCCGGCCTCGATCAGCTTCTCGATGACCGCCGGGTTGGCCGGGCCGAACTTGCCGGCCTTCTTGCCCTCGGTCTCCAGCACCTTCAGGCCGCCGAACAGGGCGACGTTCGGATAGTAGGCGCCGTCGGGATCGACGGTGTCGGGGATCTCCCGATGACCGTGGGCCAGCCAGACCAGATAGTCGTCGGCGCCGTGGCCCGGGGCGGTGTGGACGAAGCCCGTGCCGGCGTCGTCGGTGACGTGCTCGCCCGCCAGCAGCGGGACGGAGAAGGCGTAGTGGGTGTCGAGCGCCGCCAGCGGGTGCTCGCAGACCATGCCGCGGCAGTCGACCGCCTCGATGCGACGCCACCTGGCGACCTTGGCGGCCTTGAAGACATCCTCGGCCAGCTTGTCGGCCACGATCAGCCGGTCGCCCGGCCTGGCCCAGGGCTCGAACTCCAGCCCCTCTTCCATGGCCTCGACCAGGAAGACGGAATAGGCGACGGCCTCGTTATAGGCGATGGCCCGGTTGGCCGGGATCGTCCACGGCGTGGTGGTCCAGATCACCACGCTGGCGTTGCGCGCAGCGTCGGAGCCCTGCGTCACCGGGAACTTCACCCAGATCGTGGGCGAGACGTGGTCGTGGTACTCGACCTCGGCGTCGGCGAGCGCCGTGCGCTCCACCGGGCTCCACATCACCGGCTTGGAGCCGCGATAGAGCTGCCCGCTCATGACGAACTTGTGGAACTCCGCGACGATGGCCGCCTCGCTGCCATAGTCCATGGTGGCGTAGCGGTTCTCCCAGTCGCCGATGACGCCCAGGCGCTTGAAGCCCTCCTTCTGGACCTCGATCCAGCGGGCGGCGTAGGCGCGGCACTTCTCGCGGAACTCGGCCTTGGAGACCTCGTCCTTGCGGCGGCCCTGGGCGCGCAGCTCCTCCTCGATCTTCCACTCGATGGGCAGGCCATGGCAGTCCCAGCCGGGGACGTAGTCGACGTCGTAGCCCAGGGCGAAGCGCGACCGGACCACGAAGTCCTTTAGGGTCTTCTGCAGGGCGTGGCCGATGTGGATCGCGCCGTTGGCGTAGGGCGGGCCGTCGTGCAGCACGAAGAGCGGCGCGCCTTCCGCCTGCCGGGCCCTGCGGGCCGCATGGTAGAGGCCGATCTCGTCCCACTTGGCGAGGATCTGCGGTTCCTTCTGTGGCAGGCCGGCCCGCATGGGGAAGTCGGTCTGGGGAAGGAAGACGGTTTCGCGATAGTCGCGGGCGCCCGGCTCGGTGGAAGCGGTGCGCTTGTCGGCGTCGTCAGCCATGGGAATCTTTTGGGTCCAATCGGGTCGGAGGAGAGCGGAAACGTCCCGGCGCGCGCTGGATCGATCGGTCCGGCGGCGTCACGCCGGGCGGATAATTCGCTCGCTCGTCCAACCTCTTCTCATGGCCGCGTCCTAGCAGACGCCCGCCCAGGGGGCGAGCCCTTTAGGCCCGGGGCTCGAGCCGCCGCTCGGCCGTCCGCTCCCGCGGGGTGGCGACGACTTCCAGCCGCCGGCCCTGGCGGATGGCCTCCAGCCGCAGGGGCCGACCGATGCTGTCCGGGCCGAGGGCGCGCAGGAGGTCGTCGAGGCCCTGCAGCGGCCGGCCGTCGACCGCCGTCAGCAGGTCGCCGGTCGCCAGGCCTGCGGCGCGGCCCGGCCCGTTCGGGTCCAGGCCCGCGATCCAGACGCCGAAGGGTTGGGAGAGGCAAAGGGCGCGCGCCAGGTCGCGGGGCAGGGCGGCCTGCTGGGCGACGAGACCCAGGGCGCCGCGGCGAACCCGCCCGTGCCGCAGCAGTTCGCCCATCACCCAGGCGGCGGTGTTGCTGGCGATGGCGAAGCAGAGCCCCTGCGCGCCGACGATGATCGCCGTGGCCACGCCGACCACGCGGCCTGTCCCGTCCACGAGCGGCCCGCCGGAGGAACCGGGATTGAGCGAGGCGTCGGTCTGGATCAGGTCCTCGATCATCCGCCCGCGCTCGCCGCGCAGCGAGCGGCCCAGCGCCGAGACGACGCCGGCGGTCACGGTCGCATCGAATCCCAGCGGCGCGCCGATGGCCACCACCAGCTGGCCGGGCCGCAGGCCCTTGGAATCGCCGAGTTGCGCATAGGGCAGGGCGCCCTCGCTCTCGACCCTCAGAACGGCGAGATCGGTGTCGGGATCGTCGCCGACGACCCGGGCGCGAAGCTCCCGGCCGTCCTGGGTGCGCAGGCCGACCAGGCTGGCGGCGCGGACCACATGGCTGTTGGTCAGGACGAGACCGTCCGGCGCCACGATGACGCCCGAGCCGACGCCCTCGACGGCCCGGTCGGCGCGGAAGGGATGGACCCGCACCACCGCCGGCCCCACCTGCTCGACGGCGGTGACCACCACGCGGGAATAGCCGTCCAGCGGCGTCTCCGCCGGCGGGGCGAGG
>CAYQPL010000002.1:38167-39684 GCA_964419395.1 uncultured Phenylobacterium sp.
GTGGCGTGGCCGGCGCCCGGCGGGGCGCCTGCGCCTCGCGGCGGAGGGCCCGGGCGAAGGTCTGATATTTGCTGGCCTTGGCGCGCGACACGTCTTTCCGCCCCCGCATGGCCGGCAGCGTCAGAACTCCGGCATCAGGATTTTACGCGCCTGGGCGGCGTCACGCATCACCTGTTCGACCATGGCGTCGAGGCTGTCGAACTTCAGCTCCGGCCGCAGGAAGGTGATCAGGTCGGTCTCGATGGTCTGGTCGTAGATGTCCTCGTCGAAGTCGAACAGCCAGACCTCCAGCACCGGGGCCACTTCGCCCACGGTCGGGTTGACGCCGATATTGGCGACGCCCGGCACCTCGCGGCCATCGGGCAGGCGGGTGCGGGTGGCGTAGACGCCGAACCTCGGCTGGACATAGTCGTCGACCAGGACGTTGGCCGTGGGGAAGCCCAGCTCGCGGCCTAGCTGGCGGCCGCGCTGCACGGGCCCCTCGATGGCGAAGGGGCGGCCGAGGATGGCGGCGGCCGCCGCGGGCTGGCCCTCCCGCAGGGCGTCGCGCACCGCGGTGGAGGAGTACTTCTCGCCCGTCTTGTCGGCCACCGCGCCGGCGACCGACACGCTGAAGCCGAACTCGTCGCCATATGCCGTCATGCTTGCGGGACTCCCCGTCCGGCCCTTGCCGAAGGAGATGTCGAAGCCCACCGCCACGTGACGCACGCCCAGGCCCTCGTGCAGGACCTCGCGGGCGAATTCCCGGTCGGTGAGGTTCTTCATCTCCTCGTCGAACGGCAGCACGTAGAACAGATCGACGCCGAGCGCCTCAAGGGCGCGGGCCTGCTGGGCGGGCCGCATCAGGCGAAATGCCGGTTCGTTGGGCTGGAAGATGCGCCGCGGATGCGGTTCGAAGCTGATCACGCCCAGGGGCCCGTTCAGCCGCCGCGCCGCCGCGGCCGCCTGGGCGATCACCGTCTGGTGCCCACGATGGACGCCGTCGAAATTGCCGAGCGCGACGGCCGCGCCGCGATCGCGGGGCGACAGGCCCCGCCAGTCCCGAATGACCCGCATATGTTCAAGCGCCCCGCTTGGGAACCACGACCACGGCCTCGCCGTCGGCCACCACCTTGCCGGCGACCGTGCAGCTGGTCGCCAGCGTCACATGCCCACGGCGCTCGTCCAGCCCGCGGACGGCCACCTGGGCGGTCACCTCGTCGCCGATGCTTACCGGCCGCCGGAACCGCAGGCTCTGCGACAGGTAGACCGCGCCGGGACCGGGCAGCCGCGTGCCGAGGACGGCCGAGATGTAGGCGCCCGTCAGCATGCCGTGGGCGATGCGCCGCCCGAACGGCGTGTGTCGGGCATAGTCCTCGTCCAGGTGCAGCGGGTTGGTGTCGCCGGAGACCTGGGCGAAGGCCTCGATGTCGGCGGCGGTGACCGTGCGGGCCATCTCGGCGCTCTGGTCGAGGCTCAGGTCCTCGAAGAATAGTCCCGGCAAATCGCGCTCCCCTGCTGCGGCTTCACGAGTCTTC
>CAYQPL010000002.1:39694-53725 GCA_964419395.1 uncultured Phenylobacterium sp.
TGCGCCGCCCCGTCTGGACGAAGCGGGCCTCCTGCCACACTCTCCACCGCGTGGAGCTTTCCAATGGGGGGGAAGATGCGAATGTTCAAGTCGAGCGTGCTGATCGGCGCTGCGGCTCTGGCCCTGGCGGCCTGTGGCCAGGGCGGCGGGAAGGCCGCCGAGAAGGCGGCGCCGGAAACCACCGTCGCGGCCGAAGCGCCGGCCGAGACCCCAGTGCTGCTGGGCGTGTTCGAGGGCGTGCTGCCCTGCGCCGACTGCCCCGGGATCGAGACCCGGCTGGAGCTCACCCGCAAGGGCGAACACTGGGGTGACGGGACCTATCGCCTGACCGAGACCTACCAGGGCCGTGGCGAGCCCATCGTCACGGAAGGGGAATGGGGCACCCTGCGGGGCAGCGCCACCGATCCGGACGCCACGGTCTACCAGCTGGACCCCGCGACGTCGGAGACGAGCCGCTACTTCCGCGTCGAAAGCGACGACGCCCTTCGCATGCTCGAACGGGACCTGAACGAGACGCCGGCGGACATGCCCTACACGCTCACCCGCGTGGCGGCGGAGTAGGGCTCACCAGGTCAGGTCGGCCATCGCCCAGCGGGCGTGCGCGCCTTCCTGGGCCAGCAGCCGGCCGACCGCCTCGGCGTTCAGCCCGTCCGGGCCGACGGTCTCCGCGCCGTGGATGCCGGCGGCGACGAACAGGACGTCGAGCCCCTGGGCGTTGGCGCCCTTGACGTCGGTGGCCACGCCGTCGCCGATGCAGAGGATGCGCGACCGGTCGACGGCCGCGCCCGTCAGGCGTTCGGCCTCGGCGACGCAGAGGTCGTAGATGGGCGCGTGCGGCTTGCCGGCCATGGCGACCTTGCCGCCGAGCGTCTCGTAGAGCTGGGCCAGCGCGCCGCCGCAATAGATCAGCCGGTCGCCGCGCTGCACGACGATGTCGGGATTGGCGCAGACCATCTCCAGGCCGCGGGCGGCGGCGGATTCGAAGCGGTCCTGATAGTCGCCGGGGCCCTCGGTCTCGTCGTCGATCGGGCCGGTGCAGGCGATGAAGGCCGCCTCGTCCAGGCTGGCGAAGGACAGGCCGAGGCCTTCGTACAGCGGCGCGTCCCGGTCCGGGCCCAGGCGCCAGGCCGGCCCCGGCGCGCGCTCGGCCAGCAGCCGCCGGGTGGCGTCGCCGGAGGTGACGAAGGCCGACCAGGCCTCGCGCGGCACCTTCAGGGAGTCGAGCTGGGCCACCACGTCCTTCGACGGCCGCGGCGAGTTGGAGATCAGGATCACCGGCCCCCGCTCGGCGCGCCAGCGGGCGAGCGCGGCGCAGGCCTCCGGGAAGCTCTCCCGGCCATTGTGGATGACGCCCCAGACGTCGCTGAGCAGGACGTCGTAGCGGTCGATGAGGTCGGAAAGGCCTTGCGGCGTGGCGGGGATGGTCATGGCCGCGCGGCGGTAGCCTTCGCCAGGGCCAAGGTCAACCGCGCGCGCCGGCGCGGCGGCGCAGGTTCTGGCGCAGGAAGTCCGTCGGCGGATCGGCCTCGGCCAGGACGGCCTCGCGGATGGGCCGCGGTTCGCCGAACAGGTGGCCCTGGCCATAGCCGACGTCGAGCTCCAGCAGGTCGACGATCTGGCGCTCGCTCTCGACCTTCTCGACGATCACCTCGACGCCGTAGCGGCGGGTGAGCTGGCAGAAGTCCTCGGCGGCCAGGTCGGGCAGGGACTTCAGCACCAGGCGGCCGTCCAGCTCGACCATCTCGTCCAGCAGCATCTGGGCGCCGACGCGGACGAACTTCACGTCGGACCGGCTGAGGTCCTGCAGGTCGAAATCGAGGTCGGTGACCTTGTCCAGCGAGAAGCGGAAGCCGAGGTCGGCCAGCTTGGCCATGTTGCGGGCCTCCACTGAACCGCGGGCCTCGAAGGCGCCCTGGCCCAGTTCGAAGATCAGCGCCCCGGCCAGGTCGCGGTTGGCCGACAGCATGTCGAGGAACTGCGGGAAGAAGCTCTCGTCGGCCAGGCTGGTGGGCGCGACGTTGCAGAAGATGCCGACCTGCCGGTCCTGCTTGGCCAGGCGGCGCACGATCTGCACGCAGCGGAACAGCAGCAGGTTGTCGATCGAGGTCATCAGGCCTTCGGGCTCGGCGACGCTGATGTACTCGGCGGGCATCAGGACCCGGCCGCTCTCGTCGCGCAGGCGCGAGAAGCTTTCGTAGAAGACGGTCCGCCGCTGGGGCAGGGCGACGACGGGCTGGAGGTAGAGGTCGACGCGGTTCTCGGCCAGCGCGCCGCGCACCGTCTCCAGCAGGGCCGATTCGCGGCGATGGTCGTGGCTGTGGCGGGCGTGGATGGGCGGGGCGGTCATCCGCTCCTCCAGCCGTTGTCCCATGCGCTGGACGAGATCCTCCAGCATGTGGACCTCGCTCGAGAGCTCCTCGGACCGGCGCAGGGCGTCGTCGGTGATCGTCTCCACCACTTCGGACAGGCGCGCGTCCACGCGCTCGACCTGATCGATCAGGATCTTGTGGGCGTCTCGGATGGCGGCGATCTCGGTGCGCAGGCCGGCCGCGGTGAGGGCGTGCTCGATCAGGCCGTGGAAGGCGAAGGCCAGCCCCAGGCCGCCGACCAGGGCGGCGACGCCCGCGCCCCAGCCGCCGCCGTTGCGCCACAGCGACAGGGCGATGATCAGGGCCAGACAGAGATAGGCGCCGCAGAGCAGCGCGAGGGTCAGCCGTCGCATGATCCCGCCTGTTCGAATCGCCACGATTATCGAACGGCGAGGCTGCGCAAGTCGAATGGATTAACGGAGTCGAAGTGACGCGGCCGCATGGCCGCCGGGGAGGCCGGCGCTCAGCGGGTCGGGACGGGGGTCTCGCCGCGATAGTCGTAGAAGCCGCGGCCCGCCTTGCGACCCAGCCATCCGGCCTCGACATACTTCACCAGCAGCGGGCAGGGGCGGTACTTGGAATCGGCCAGGCCGTCATAGAGGACGTTCATGATCGACAGCACCGTGTCGAGGCCGATGAAGTCGCCCAGCTCCAGCGGGCCCATCGGGTGGTTGGCGCCCAGCTTCATGGCGGTGTCGATGGCCTCCACCGTGCCGACGCCCTCATAGAGGGTGTAGATGGCCTCGTTGATCATCGGCAGCAGGATGCGGTTGACGATGAAGGCCGGGAAGTCCTCGGCGTTGGCGGTGGTCTTGCCGAGCGAGCGGGCGAAGTTGACCGCCGCCTCATAGGTCTGCGCGTCGGTGGCGATGCCCCGGATGATCTCCACCAGGTTCATGCGCGGCACGGGATTCATGAAGTGCAGGCCGATGAACCGCTCGGGGCGGTCGGTGGCCGAGGCCAGGCGCGTGATGGAGATGGACGAGGTGTTGGAGGCCAGCAGGGTCTCGGACCCCAGGTGCGGGGACAGGGCGCGGAAGATGGTCTTCTTGACCTCTTCGTTCTCCGTCGCCGCCTCGATCGCCAGGTCGGCGGCGCCGACCTCCTGAAGTTCGACGGCGGGCAGGATCCGCGCCAGGGCGGCGTCCATCTGCGCCTGGTCGATCATGCCGCGCGACACCTGCCGGGCCATGGCCTGCTCGACATGGGCGAGGCCCGCGTCGATCCGCTCGCGGCTGACGTCGTGCAGCCGCACGTCGTAGCCGCCCAGGGCGCAGACGTGCGCGATGCCGGAGCCCATCTGGCCGGCGCCGATGACGCCGACAGACTTGATCTCAACCATGTCCATTCGCCCCAAACTTGCGGGCGGACGCAGAGCCGCCTCTATCTGTGACGGCTTTCTAACATGCCCCGCGCAGGCCACGCCAAGGCCTTTATGCTGCGCCGCAATGTAATCGGGCCGCCCCCTGTGGCGGGAATGTCGCGCCGCACGGTCCGGCCGAGGCAAGAAAAAAGGCGGCGCCCGCAGGCGCCGCCTTCGTTCCTGCGTCCGTCGGGGCCGATCAGCCCAGGGCGGACATCAGCTCGGGCACGGCCGACTTGTAGTCGGCCACCAGGCCATAATCGGCGACCTGGAAGATCGGCGCGTCGGCGTCCTTGTTGATCGCCACGATCACCTTGGAGTCCTTCATGCCGGCCAGGTGCTGGATGGCGCCGGAGATGCCGATGGCGATGTAGAGCTCCGGAGCCACGACCTTGCCGGTCTGGCCGACCTGGTAGTCGTTGGGCGCGTAGCCCGCGTCCACCGCAGCGCGGCTGGCGCCGACGGCGGCGCCCAGCTTGTCGGCCAGGGGCTCGATCACCCGCTGGAACTCTTCGGCGGAGCCCATGGCGCGACCGCCGGAAACGACGATCTTGGCGCCGGTCAGTTCCGGACGCTCGGACTTCACGATCTCTTCGCTGACGAACTTGGTGGCGCCCGCGCCGGCGCCGGCGTCGACGTTCTCCACCGATGCCGAGCCGCCTTCGCCGGCCGCCTTGAAGGCGGTCGGGCGAACCGTCAGCACCTTCTTGGCTTCCGAAGACTGGACGGTCTCCAGGGCGTTGCCGGCGTAGATCGGACGGACGAAGGTGTTGGCGTCGACCACCTCGATGACGTCGGAGATGTGCGAGACGTCGAGCTTGGCGGCCACGCGGGGCGAGAAGTTCTTGCCCTGCGAGGTGGCCGGGGTCAGCACGGCGTCATAGTTCGCCGCCAGCGGCACGACGCAGGCTTCCAGCGCCTCGGCCAGGCCGTGGCCCAGGTCGTCGCTCTCGGCCAGCAGGACCTTGCGCACGCCTTCGATCTTGGCGGCCGCGTCGGCGACGGCCTTGGCGTCCTTGCCGGCCACCAGCACGTCGATGTCGCCGCCGATGGCCTGGGCGGCCGAGACGGTCTTGTGGGTGTTGTCGCTGAGCGCGCCGCCGGCGTGGTCGGCGATGACGAGTACGGCCATTAGAGCACCCCCGCTTCGTTCTTGAGCTTGGCGACCAGGTCGGCCGCGGTTTCGACCTTGATGCCGCCGCCGCGCTTCGGCGGCTCGGTCACCTTCACCACCTTCAGGCGGGGGGCGACGTCGACGCCGTAGGAAGAGACTTCCTTGGTGTCGAGCGGCTTCTTCTTGGCCTTCATGATGTTCGGCAGAGACGCATAGCGCGGCTCGTTCAGGCGCAGGTCGGCGGTGACGATCAGCGGCAGCGGCGCCTCGACGGTCTGCAGGCCGCCGTCGACTTCGCGGCTGACGGTCGCCTTGTCGCCGGAGACTTCCAGCTTGTTGGCGAAGGTCGCCTGCGGCCAGCCGAGCAGGGCCGAGAGCATCTGGCCGGTGGCGTTGTTGTCGCCGTCGATGGCCTGCTTGCCCATGACGACCAGGTTCGGGCTCTCCTCGTCGATGACGCCCTTCAGCACCTTGGCGACGGCCAGGGGCTCGAGGTCGGCGTCGGTCTGGACGAGGATGGCGCGGTCGGCGCCCATGGCCAGGGCGGTCCGCAGGGTCTCCTGCGCCTGGGCCGGGCCGATGGAGACGGCCACCACCTCGGTCGCGACGCCCTTTTCCTTCAGGCGCACCGCCTCTTCGACGGCGATCTCGCAGAAGGGGTTCATGGACATCTTGACGTTGGCGAGGTCGACGCCGGTTTCGTCGGACTTCACCCGCGGCTTGACGTTGTAATCGATCACCCGTTTGACCGGGACCAACACCTTCATGAGGGCCTCAAATTGCTTTGGGAAGAATGGGTCGCATCGGGGCATAACGTTTCCCGCGCGCATTGCAAGTCGGGGATATGGGGCGATTGGCGCCCGAATGCGCCCTAGTCAGGCCGCAATGTCCCGAATATGAGCGTTTCCATGAGCCGCATCATCGACCGACTGAAACTCGTATTCCTGGGCGTCTTCGCCGTGCTGACGGCGGCCGTGTTCGGCTATCACGCCTACTTCGTCTGGCCGGGCGAGCGGTGCGAGGCCAAGGGCGACTGGTGGGATCCGGAGACGCGCGTCTGCGCCCATCCGGTGCTCATCTCCGACATCACCGGCCGCACCCTGCCCGAACGCCGGGCCGCCGAGGCGCGGGCGGCCGCCGCGGCCAAGGCGGAGGCGGGCGAAGCGCCTGCCGCGAAGTAGGCCGGCGCGGCCTCAGGCGCCGCGCGTGGCCCCAGGGCGCCAGAGCACGTCGTCGGCGCCGTTGTGGTTGGCCCGCCGGGCGGCCACGAACAGCAGGTCCGACAGTCGGTTCAGGTACTTGAGGGCGGCGGCGTTGACCGGCGCCTGCGCGCCCAGGCCGACCGCCAGGCGCTCGGCGCGGCGGGCGACCGTCCGCGCCAGGTGAAGCGCCGCCGCGGCGGGCGACCCGCCGGGCAGGACGAAGGAGTTCAGCGGCCCCAGGTCGGCGTTGATGCGGTCGATCTCCGCCTCCAGCCGGTCCACCTGACCCTGGGTGGTCCGCAGGACGCGCTCGGGGTCCTCGTTCGCAAGGACCGGGCGGGCCAGGTCGGCGCCCAGATCGAAGAGGTCGTTCTGGATGCGGCCGAGCACGGCGTCGAGCTCGGCGTCCTCCCGCGTGTGCTGGCGCGCCAGACCGATGCAGGCGTTGGCCTCGTCCACCGCGCCATAGGCCTCCACCCGCGCATCGGTCTTGCTGACCTCCGAGCCGTCGGCCAGACGGGTCCGCCCGCCGTCGCCGGTTCGCGTATAGATGCGGTTCAGCACCACCATGGCCGGATCGCTCCGCGGCTCATCCGTTGTGCCGCCACCAGACGGCGACGACCAGGACGACGATGGCGCAGGCCTGCAGGAGCACCCGCAGGCGCATCAGCTTGTTGGAGTAGGAGCGGCCGAAGTCGCCACCGCGAAAGAGGGCGTAGATGCCCGCGCCCAGCGCCGCCGTCACGGCCAGCAGGCTCAGGGGGATCAGAACGGCGAACAGCTGGTTCATGACGGCAGTCTAGGCCTTCGCGCGCCGATGTGCGACTCTGCATCCGCCTCGCAATTGCCGGATTTGTCGAGCGGGCTCATCGAACAGCGTTCGGATCGTGTTCGCGCCATCGCCCGCGGCGTGGGCGCCTCCTGCTCCTTTGCCGTCCAAGTCGCTGCTGCGACCGTCGGTCGCGCCGGTCGCGCCACAAAATCCGTCGCGGCCGATGTCGGGCGCGTTGTAACAGCGGTAATTGAACGCGCTCGATGAACATCCTCACTTGAGGATGGGCGGGATCGGGCGCACATAGGCCCCCAAAGACCGTTGTTCGGCGATCCTGGGTTGCATTTCGCCAATTCCACCAACCTTGCAGCGTGGTCAGCTGGAGTAGATTGAGTATGAAGCACGTGTCCGGAATCGAAGGTCAGAGCGAAGCGCGCGTCCGTATGCCGACGCGCCGGGCCCTGGCCAAGCAGCAGACGCGCGCCAAGGTCCTGGCCGCGGCGCGCCAGCTGTTCAGCACCGAAGGCTACGAGGGCGCCACGATCCGCGACATCGCCGCCGCCGCCGGCATGTCCACCGGAGCGGTGTTCGCCAACTTCGCCGACAAGTCGGAGCTGTTCCGGGAGATCATGGTCACCGACCTGGCCGCTCTCGAGGAAGCCATGGTCGAGGCCGCGGGCCGGGGCCGGGCGGTGGACGACACGCTGCTGAAGATCTTCAGCGCCGGCTACGCCTTCTACAAGGGACAGCTGCCCCTCGCCCGCGCGGCGTTCGGCATGTCCTGGTCCTGCGAGGATGGGCCCGCCCTGCGCGGCATCGCCCACGTCCAGCAGATCGTCGACCTGATCGCCGAGCAGCTGGCGCTCGGCGTCGAGCGCGGCGAACTGTCCCAGGAGTGCGAGATCAAGCTGCGCAGCCAGATGCTGTTCGACGCCTATCTGGCCAACTATCCCAACGCCATCTTCGGCGGCTGGAGCCTGGACGCCCTCCAGGCGCGCGCCCGCGATCAGATTCGCGTCATCCTGGCGGGTGCGCGCCGCGGTTGAGGCCGCGGCATGTTGCAGGGCTGAAATGAGCCTTGCGGCGCGGCGTCCCTCGGGGTCAGCTAGGCGCGGTTCAGTTGCAGGACGCGTCGCCAGAACGCGCTTGGGGGGAAGTTTGAACGTACGCCAGGCCCAGAAGGAGGCGACCCGGCGGCGCGTGCTCGAAGCCGCGCGCGATCTGTTCGAGACGGTGGGCTACGAAGAGACCACCGTCCGCGAGATCGCGCGGCAGGCCGGCGTCGCCGTGGGCAGCGTCTTCACCTGCTTCGCGTCCAAGGCCGACGTGCTGAGCCAGGTGATGGCCGAGCGGCTGGACGCCCTCTATGCCGAACTCGACCGGGTCGTGCCCCACCTGCGCGGCTCCACCGTCGACCGGCTGTGCTCGATCTTCGCCCTGCACTACGCCTTCGAGACGCGGCGGACCCAGCTGTTCCTGGCCCACATCGCCGCGGCCTATGCCTGGCGGCCCGGTTCGCCCGCAACTCCCTATGGCCGCAATCCGCGCCTGCGCGGCGCCATCCGCGACTGCGTCGTCGCAGGGGTCGTCCAGGGCGACATCGACCCGGCCGCCGACCCGGACCTGATCGTCGACACCCTGATGGCGGCCTATGCCTGGAACTACCGCCTGGCCGCCTGGGAAAACGCCTCGCCCGAGCGGATGAGCGGCGTGATGGACCAGCAGATCGCCCTGATCGCCCGCGGTTTCGCGCCGCAGAGCTAGTTGCCGCCCTCCAGCAGGCGGCGGGCGATGACCTGCGCCTGGATTTCGCCGGCCCCCTCGAAGATGTTGAGGATGCGGGCGTCGGCCAGCAGCCGGCTCACCGGCTGCTCGACGGCGAATCCGTTCCCGCCGTGGATCTGCACGGCATTGTCGGCGCAGGCCCAGGCGATGCGGGCGGCGGTCAGCTTGGCCATGCCGGCCTCGAGGTCGCAGCGGCGGCCCTCGTCCTTGGCGCGGGCGGCGTACCAGGCCAGGCGTCGGGCGCCGAGGATCTCGGCGGCCATCATGGCGAGCTTGTCGGCCACGCGCGGGAAGGCGGCCAGGGGCGCGCCGAACTGTCGGCGCGCGAGGGCGTAGTCGAGCGCCAGATCGAGGGCGTTCTGCGCCACGCCGATGGCGCGCGCGGCGGTCTGGATCCGGGCGGATTCGAAGGTCGCCATCAGCTGGACGAAGCCCTGCCCCTCGCGGCCGCCCAGCAGGGCCTCGGCCGGGACCTCGAAGCCGCCGAAGGCGATCTCGTATTCCTTCATGCCGCGATAGCCGATGACGGCGATCTCGCCACCGCTCATGCCGGCCGCCGGAAAGGGATCGGTCTCCGTTCCCCGGGGCTTCTCGGCCAGCAGCATCGACAGCCCCCGGTGGTCGCGGCTCTGCGGGTCGGTGCGGACCAGCAGGGTCATGAGGTCGGCCCGGGCGGCGTGGGTGATCCAGGTCTTGGCGCCACTGACCCGCCACCCCCGGGGCGTCCGCTCCGCCCGCGTGCGCAGCGACGCCAGGTCGGAGCCGGCTTCCGGCGCGGTGAAGACGGCGGTGGGCAGGACCGCGCCCGTGGCGATGGCCGGCAGCAACCGCGCCTTCTGGTCCTCCGTCCCGTGGGCCAGGATCAGCTCGCCGGCGATCTCCGAGCGGGTGCCCAGCGAGCCGACGCCGATATAGCCGCGGGACAGGGCCTCGGAGACCACGCACATGGCGACCTTGCCGAGGCCCGAGCCGCCATGGGCCTCGGGCAGGGTCAGGCCGAACACGCCCAGGGCGGCGAGCTCCTCGACGAGGGGCAGGGGGATCAGGGCGTCGTCGAGATGCCAGCGGTGGGCGAAGGGGGTGATCTTCTCTGCGGCGAAGGCGCAGAACTGGTCGGCGACCTGCTCGCAGGTCGCATCGAGTCCGCTGGCCTCCAGAGAGGGCCGGCCGCGGGCTGCGGCGAGCAGTTCGACGAGGCGGGCCGACGCGCCCGGCCCCGGGCGCAAGCGCGCGGCCAGAGGCGCCAGCCGCGCCGGGTCGAAGCCCATCTCCGCGGGACGGACGAACTCGCCCTGGCTCATGGGCAGGCCGCCGGACAGCTGGCTGAGATATTCGTAGGCGAGCAGCTGGGCCGGCCGGGCGCTGGCCTCGTCGAACAGGCCCGCCGCCGAAAGCCCGCGCGCCCAGGCCGCCGTCTGCCGGAGCGTCTGGGCGTAGGCCGCGGCCCAGGCGAGCCCATGGGCGGCCCTCTGCTCGGCGTCCAGTCGCCGGCGGTCCAGCCGCCCCTCGGGCGCGATGGCGGCGGAGAGGGCGAGGCGGCCCTGCGCGACGCAGGCCTCGGCGGCCTCGGCGGCGGCCTCCAGCAGGTCGGGCAGGTCGTCGGGAACTTGCGGCGTCATCGGCCGACTATAGGCGCAGCTTGCCGCCCGGCGCCATGTACGCGTACGCTGTAAGCCTAAAAAATGGAGCCTCCATGATCGTCGTCCACCACCTCAACGACTCCCGCTCACAGCGTATCCTCTGGCTCCTGGAGGAGCTGGGCGCCCCGTATGAGATCCGGACCTACCAGCGCGACCCCCAGACCCGGCTCGCGCCGCCGGAGCTGAAGGCCGTCCATCCGCTGGGCAAGTCGCCGGTGATCACCGATGGCGACATGACGGTCCACGAGTCCGGCGCGATCATCGACTACCTGATCCGCCGCCACGGCGCCGGCAAGCTGCAGCCGCCGGCGGGCGGCGCCGAGCACGAGGCCTATCTCCAGTGGCTGCACTATGCCGAGGGCTCGGCCATGCTGCCGCTGATGCTGTTCATGTACGTCATGCGCCTGGGCGAGGCCGGCGCGCCGCTGCACCCGCGCATCGAGGACGAGATCGGCAACCATCTGGCCTATCTGGAGGCGGCGCTGGCGGGCCGCGACTATCTGCTCGGCCAGGCGCTGACCGGGGCCGACATCCAGATGAGCTTCGTGGGCGAGGTCGGCCGCGCCTTCGGCAAGCTGCCCGCCTACCCCAACGCGACGGCCTGGCTCGACCGGCTGCACGCCCGCCCGGCCTACAAGGCGGCGATCGAACGCGGCGGACCGTACGGCCTCGGCGGCTAGAAGCGGTCGGCGAAGGGGTCGTCGAGCAGCCCGTCCAGGAAGTCGAACACGGCGGCCTTGGTCAGGGCGTGCGGGATGGCCGAGAAGTGGTCGCAGCCCACCACGGTCACCCCGCGGCCCTGCGGAAAGGCGGCGGCCAGCCCGTCCGGGTCGCCGGCGCCGGTGTCGCGCTGGCCGGCGACCACCAGCGTCGGGGTCGGGGCGCGGTTCATCGCCGCCACGTCCAGCGGCGGATTCCGCACCTGGGTGAAGGCGGCGAGCGCCCGGCGGTCCTCGCCCTGTTCGTCGGCGAAGTGGCGGAAGCTGCGCAGCATCGGATGGCTGATCGTCTCCGGATCCTCGGCCAGCATGGCCTGCGCCATGGCGTCGGTGGGGCTGTCGGGCGCGCGCGGTTCGAGCAGTTTTTCGCCGACTCCGCCCAGGATCAGGTTGGACACCCGCTCCGGCGCGGCGAGGGCGGCGGCGAGCGCTGTCCGGGCCCCCATCGAATAGCCGAACAGGTCGACCGCGGGCAGGTCGAGGTGGTCCATCAGGGCGATCACGTCGGCGGCGAGCCGATCACGGCCGTAGGCCTCGGGGTCGTAGAGCTTGGCGCTTTCCCCGTGGCCCCGCTGATCGAGCGCGACGCACCGCACCCCGCGGCGCTCCAGGGCGGCGTACCAGCCCGTGCGGCGCCAGCCCTCCTTCCGATTGGAGGCGAAGCCGTGGATCAGCAGCATGACGCCGCGGTTTTCGCCGGCGGGCGCATGGTCGTCGAAGGCGATCTCGACGCCGTCTGTCGTAAAGGTCGGCATTAATTACTCAATAACGTCGTTCGATGGAGAATGCGGCCATCGGTCGCAACAATGACGACCGGGCGGAGGGAGCTATGAGCGACACGGGTCCGGATCAATCGATCGACTTCACCATGGACCGTATCGAGCGCGAGGCAAAGCGCGCCGCCCGCGCCAAGGAGCTCCAGGAGCGCTTCGGCGCCACGGCCGACGGCCGGATGGGGCCCGCCGCCGAGGCCGACCTCCTGGCCGAGAAGATCGCCAAGCTGACCAATTGCCATCGCGTGGCCTACCGCCCCCGCGACTGGGCCGCCGTCGCGGCCAAGCCGCGCCTCCAGGTGGTGCGCACCAACGACCGGGAGATGGAGGCGCGCCGGGCGCTGAACGCCTACCGCCCGGGCTGGCTGGAACAGCTTTTCGGCTCGGATCGGGAGAAGCGCCGCCATCTGGCCGCGCGGGTCGCCGAGGCCGTCACCCAGGACGAGCAGGCCTATCGCGAGGCCTGGCGGGAGGCCCAGAAGCACAACGCCGACATCGACTTCGCCTGCAAGCTGGCCGAACTCGACATGCGGACCATCAACGACTCCCTGGCCGAACACACCACCCTGGCCGCCGCCTATGAGGCCGTGGACCGTTTCCGCTTCAGTTCGCCGGCCAAGGGCCGCTTCCAGATCCAGATCGAGGCGCACGACCTGGCGGGCCTGCCCTGCGAGGAGGCGGAGCGTCAGCCGGGGGGACGGGCCGTCTTCCGTCCCATGCCGCGGGGGCGTCAGCACCAGCTGCACGGGGCCAATGTCTGCGCCTCGGCGCTGCGGTTCGCCGTCGAGATGCTGGGTTTCCTGCCGCTGGACGAGGTGGAGGTCGTCATCCACTGCGACCTGCGCAGTCCGCACACCGGCCTCTTCGAGCGCCACGCGATCCTGCAGATGAAGCTGACCCATGCCCAGGCGGCGAGCACGCCGTTCGAACGCGCCGAGCCGATGGCCCTGGCCGCCCAGCTCGGGGCGAAGATGAACTGGACGGTGCAGGCGGGTTTCTCGCCCATCGCCCTGGAGGGCGGGGAAGCCGACGCCGCCTAGGCTGCGGCGGCCCTAAGGCGCGTCCGACAAGCGGGAGCCGGCCATCGGGCGCTCTAGCTGCGCCAGCGGAGCTGGGCCGGCTCGACGGGATTGGCGAAGGCGCGGCCCTCGCGACGGCTCTGGGCCCATTCGCGCTTGAGCTGCTGGTACCACTTGGCCTGGCGGTCGGCGTCGTCGATCCACAGCAGCGAGGGGTCGTAGCGCAGGCCCTCGTTCTGCAGGTTCACCATGTCGCCGTCCTGGCGCAGGAAGGCCCGCGCGCCGGCGGCGATGAAGGGCTTCAGTAGCCAGAAGGCCGGGTGATCGGACCAGACGATCTGTGTGATGCGCGTCTTGTTCGCATTCAGCGGCGTCAGGCAGGTGAGCGACAGCACCTGCCGCTCGCCAACGGTCACATGCTCCCAGCGCAGGCCCGGAATGCGGAAGGTGATCTCGGTCAGGGGCTCGCCGCCCAGGATGGCGTAGGCGCGGCTGTTCTTGGACGGCTCGTGCCGGACCATGGAGAAGCCCTGCTCGCGCGGCTCGAAGCGCTTGGACTTCTCATGCTGGCTTTTGGACGAGCGCCACCACCACTGCTGGTGGACATAGGGGCCGTGGGCCGGGTCCATCAGGCCGACCACGGCGTGGTCGATGTGGCTGTCGAAGTCCATGCGGTCGACCAGCTTGGGCCTGCCGCCGACCACGCCAGGGAAGATCGGCGGATCGAAGTCCGGCTCGCCGGCGCCCCGGGCGTCGCCCGCCATCCAGATGAAGACCAGGCCCTGGCTCTCGCGCACGGGGAAGCGGCGCACGCGGATCTTGGAGACGTCCATCGCCTGATCGGCGACGAGGGACGGGATGGCCGTGCAGGCGCCGTCGGTTCCGAACCGCCAGCCGTGATAGGGGCACTCCACGCTTTCGCGTCCGTCGGGCTCGGCCGTCAGCTTGCCGGCCGACAGCGGCGCGGCGCGATGGGGGCAGATGTCGCGGATGGCGTAGGCCTCGCCCTTGCGCCCGCGGCCAAGCAGGACCGGTTCGCCCAGGATCTCGTAGCGCTGCAGCTTGCCGGGCTTCAGGTCGCTGGAAAGGGCGGCGAAGTACCAGATGTCGGTGAGGAAGCCCTCGCCGAACTTCATCGTCGTCGTGCGCGCGGTCTTGGTGTCGCCTTCGGCCATGGGCGCCTTCTAGCGGGCCGGGAACGGCCCCGCACCTAATCTAGATCAAAGTTTCAGGAACCGGCAGGCGTGGGCGCCGAGCCACAGGCCGCCCTCACGC
>CAYQPL010000002.1:53735-67330 GCA_964419395.1 uncultured Phenylobacterium sp.
CGCCGCCGCCGTCTCCGCCACGCCGGCGCTGACCGGTAGCATCTCGCCGCCCGTCAGCCGGGGGTGAACGACCTCGACGGGCGCCTCGCCCATGTTGAAGACGCAGGCCACCGCCTGGCTCTCGTGCCGCCGGACGAAGGCGAGGACGGGCTCGGGCGTGTCCAGGAACTCGATGCCGCCCAGCGTCAGGGCGCGGGAAGCCTTGCGCAGGGCGATCATCTGGCGGGCGAAGGCGAGCGCCGACTTCGGGTCGAGCTCCTGCCGGTCCACGGCCAGCGGACGGTGGCTCTCGGCCGCCGGCAGCCAGGCCGCCCCGGTGGAAAAGCCGAGCTGCGGCGCATCGGCCTGCCAGGGCATGGGGGTGCGGGCCCCGTCGCGGCCCTTGGCGATGGGCCAGTAGAGATCGCCCACCGGATCGCGCAGTTCGGTGCGGGTCAGTTCGGCCTCCGGCAGGCCGAGTTCCTCGCCCTGATAGAGCAGGATCGTCCCGCGCAGGCTCATCAGCAGGGCCAGCATCAGTTTGGCGACGGCGACGCCCGCGCCTGGGCCGCCGAAGCGGCTGACCGTCCGCATCACGTCGTGATTGCTGAGCGAGATCGTCGGCCAGTGATCCGGATGGGCCTCCAGCGTGCGGTAGTGGTCCCGGAACGGCCCGGCGGCGAGCTTGCGCGCCTTCAGAAGGACGAAGGTGTAGGTCGAATGCAGGCCGTCCTGCGGGCTGCAATAGGCGCCGCAGCGTTCCTCCTCTTCCGAGAATTCGCCGAAGACGAAGCGGTCTTGACCGTGGGCTTCCACCCGCCGGCGGACCTCGTCCAGCAGGGGGATATTCTCGGGCAGGTTGGAGTCGAACAGGTGCCGCTGCATGTCGCTGGCGTGCGCCCAGGCGGCGCGGTCGCGCTCGGCGGGCGGCACGGCCGGATTGTCGCGCAGTTGGTCGTCGTGGAGGAAGGCGTTGGCCACATCCAGGCGGAAGCCATCGGCGCCGCGCGACAGCCAGGTGTCGAGCACCGAGAGCGCCGCCTCCTTGGTCGCCGGATGGCGCCAGTTGAGCTTGGGCTGCTGGCGCAGGAACTTGTGGTGATAGTGCTGGCGGCGCGCCGGCTGATAGGCCCAGGCGGGGCCGCCGAACACGCTGAGCCAGTTGTTCGGCGCGGTCCCGTCATCGGCCGGATCGGCCCAGACGTACCAGTCGGCCTTGTCGCCGTCCGCCCCCTGGCCGCGGCTGGCCGCAAACCAGGGGTGCTCGTCGGAGGTGTGCGAGAGCACCTCGTCCAGCAGCACGCGGAGGCCGCGGGCGTGGGCGGCCTCCGTCAAGGCCTGGAAATCCTCGACCGCGCCGTAGTCCGGATGGACCTCGTCATAGTCGGAGACGTCGTAGCCCCAGTCGCGGTTGGGCGAGGGGTGGATGGGGGAGAGCCAGATGGCGTCTACGCCCAGGCTCTGAAGGTAGTCCAGCTTGGCCATGACGCCCGCAAGGTCGCCATGACCGTCGCCGTCGGAATCGAAGAAACTCCGGACGTAGACGTGGTAGACCACCGCCCCCTTCCACCAGGGGCTCATCTCAGGCCGCCGCGGCGTTCTCGATGATCTTCGAGACGAGGCCGTATTCGACCGCCTTCTCGGCGTTCATCCAGAAGTTCCGATCGGTGTCCGTGACGACCTTCTCGTAGGGCTGGCCGGTCTCGCGGGCGATGATGCGGTTCACCCGCTCGCGCATCTTCACGATCTCCTCGGCCTCGATCTCGATGTCGGAGGCCTGGCCCCGCACGCCGCCCATCGGCTGGTGCAGGAGGAAGCGCGTGTTCGGCAGGCAGAAGCGGTTTTCCTTGGTCGCGCCCAGGAAGATGTGCGCGCCGGCGCTCGCCACCCAGCCGGTGCCGATGACCTTCACCTTGGGCCCGCAGTAGCGGATCATGTCGTGGACGGTGTCGCCGCTTTCCACGTGGCCGCCGGGGGAATTCACGAAGACCTTAATGTCCTCGTCGCTCTCGCCCGACAGGGCGAGCAGCTGGGCGGAGACGCGCTCGGCCAGCCGCATGTCGATCTCACCGAAGATGAGGACGGTGCGCGACTTGAAGAGGGCGTTCTGCACCGGCCCCGCCGTCATCGGCATGTCCGGCAGGCGGCCCTCTTTGTCGTCGTCTTCGTCTTCGAGGCGGAAACCCATTACGCTCTCCTAGAAATCAGCGGTGAGGCGGAACGTGCGTCCTCGCGCGCTCCGCCGCAAGGGGTCAGCGCGCCGCCGTGGCCATGAGCCGGGCGTAGAAGCGCACCATGCGGTCGAGATTCTCCAGCGTCATGCGCTCATCCACCCCGTGGATCATGGTCGTTTCGGCCATGGAAAGCGTGATCGGCTGGAAGCGGTAGGTGTCCTGCGCCACCTCGGCCAGGAAGCGGCTGTCGGTGCCGGCGGTGACCAGGCCCGGGGCGACTGGCGCGCTGGTGACGTCGGCGGCGAGCGCGGCGATCACCTTCCAGCCGTCGGACTCCGTGGATGAAACCTCGGACGGCTCCACCGGCGGACGCGACCATGCGAATTCGACCGGCAGGTCGCCGACCGCGTCCTTGGCGCGCGCCAGCACGTCGTCGGAGGTGTCGCCCGGGGCTATGCGATAGTTGATCCAGGCCTTGGCCTCGCGCGGCAGGACGTTCTCCTTGGCGCTGCCGTGCAGCATGGTCGGCGCGATGGTGGTGTGCAGCAGGGCCGCGCCGGCGGGCGTGGCGGCCATCTGGCGGACGATCAGCGGCTCGGTCGCCCAGGTGTTGGCGAGCGCCGCCTTCAGTCCCGGCGAGGCGTCGGCGCCCAGGGTCCGCAGCATGTCGGCGCCCGGACCCTGCAGCTTCATGGGGAAGGGGTGATCGGTGATCTCGCTGACGGCCTTGGCCAGCACGCCGACGCCGGTCTGCGGCGGCGGGGCCGAGGAGTGGCCGCCCTCGGCGGGCGCGGAGACAATCAGGGTGCCGTAGCCCTTCTCGGCGACGCCGATCAGGGCCGCAGGACCGCCGGTCAGCGGATTGTCGGCCACCACCAGCAGGCCTTCGTCGAGCACGAACTGCGCCGTCAGGCCGCGGGATTTCAGCAGGTCGTTGGCGGCCTGCGCCCCGCCGCCGCCGACCTCCTCGTCGTGGCCGCTGACGATGATGATGGTGCGGCGCGGCTGAAAGCCCGTCTTCGCCAGGGCTTCTGCGGCTTCGAACAGGCCGATCAGCGAGCCCTTGTCGTCCACCGCCCCGCGGCCCCAGACGGCGCCGTCGGCGATGACGCCGTCGAAGGGCGGATGGGTCCAGCCCTCGGCGGCGTCGGCCGGCACAACGTCCTGGTGGGCCATCAGGACAATGGGATCGAGAGAAGCGTCCGATCCGGGCCAGGTGTAGACGAGGCTGTGGCCGGCGACGACGTCGCGGCTCATGGCGGCGTGGGCCGTGGGATAGGTCGCCTGCAGCCAGGCGTGCAGCCGGTCCCACTCGGCGGTCTGGTTGTCGGCGGCCTCCTGGTGGCTGACCGTCTGGAAGCCGATGGCCTGGGACAGATGGCTCGCGGCGGCCTGCAGGTCGAAGGCCGGCGCCGCGGCCAGCGCCATCCCGGCCTCGACCGCGACCGGCGATTCGTAGTTGGCCGTCCGAACGGCGACGACGCCCACCAGCACCACGACCGCCGCGCCCGCGGCCAGCGCCGCCTTCGTCCAGATCCGCATGTGCCGGCCCCCCTCGCCCTTCGCGTGCGGACCATAGGTCGCCGCCTCGTGCGCCGCCAAGGCCGTATGAACCGCCGCGCCCACCCGGCGTTGGTCACCTGTGGAGCTTCCGCAGTGGATAAGGGCCCCAAGGCCGGCGCCGCCGGAGGCCCTCGCCTTCGGGGGCCTCTGGGCGAGCCTGCTGGACTTCGCCCTCGTGGTCGTGGCGCTCGCCTGGGCGATCGACGCCTTCGCCCCGCCGCAGGATCTGCCGTGGAAGCCCCTGCGTCTCTCCGAGCCGCCGGGCCTCGCCACCGCCGCCAAGTTCCAGCGCGCCGCCCAGGATCCCGAACTCTGCCGGCAGATCCTGGCCGAGGGCGGCGTCGAGTTCACCGAAGAGCCGGACCGGCAGGCCGGCGACTGTCCGCTGACCAACACCCTGCGCCTGCGCGGCGGGGTGACGCCGCTGTCGCCGGCGGCTCCGGTGATGACCTGTCCGCTGGCGCTCGCCTACGCCTTCTGGGACCGCCACGTGATGGAGCCGGTGGTGGAGCGCACGCTGGAAACGGAGGTGGCGCGGGTCGAGCACTACGGCGTCTTCGCCTGCCGCAACATCTATGGGCGCTCGGAAGGGCGGCGCAGCGAGCATGCCAGCGCCAATGCGCTCGATGTGGCCGCCCTGACCCTGGACGACGGACGCCGCATCAGCGTCGTGGGGGACTTCCGCGACGAGGACGAGACGGGCACGGCGCTGCGGGCGGTCCGGACCGGCGCCTGCAACTATTTCCGCGCCGTGCTCAGCCCCGACTACAACGCCGCCCATGCCGACCACCTGCACCTCGATTTCGGGCGATATGGCGTCTGTCGATAGTAGGGCGCGGTCCAGCCCCAACCTTCGGTCGCCTTGCTGGGGCCATCCGGCTAGGTTCGCGGCGACCTGAACCGTCTTCGCCGAGGCCATGGCCGCCTACAGAGTTCCGCACCGTCCCGAGGTGGAAAGCCACGCCCGGCGCCAGACCCAGATCGCCCGCTGGGTGGGGCTCGGTCTCATCTGGCTGCTCGTCGGCGTCCTCGTCTTCCTCGGCGAGCGGGCGATCCCCGACCAGCACCTGCCCTGGACGCCGCTCAGCGTCGTCGACCCCATCGGGGCGGCGACCAAGGCCAAGGCCGCTAGGACCGGCGAGGATGTCGCCGCCTGCCGCGGCGTGCTGGCCAAGGGGGGCCTGACCTATGTGCTGGCCGAGGAGTCGGCCAACGGCTTCTGTTCGGTGCGCAACGCGATCCAGATCACCGGCGGCATGGCCCCCTTGGAGCCCGCCGATGCGGCCATGACCTGCAAGCAGGCGCTGGCGGTCGCCATCTGGGAGCGCCAGATCGTCCAGCCCGCGGCCTTCGAGGCCTTCGGCCACGCGGTGGTCGGCATCGAACACTACGGCGCCTATTCCTGTCGTCGCATCTACGGCCAGCAGGCCGGCCCGCCCAGCGAGCACGCCAGCGCCAACGCCCTGGACGTTGCAGGCTTCCGCCTGGCCAACGGCGAGACCGTCTGGGTGAAATCCGACTGGGACGATCCGGGCCCGCGCGGCCGCTTCCTGCGCCAGGTGAGGGAGGGCGCCTGCCGCGTGTTCATCACGACGTTGTCGCCCGACTACAACGACGCCCACGCCGACCACCTGCACCTGGACATGGGCGGCAAGCCGCTCTGCGCCTGCGCCTGCGCGGCGGTCAGATGGCGAGGGGGGCCGGGGTCAGGGCGGCCAGCTCGGGCGGGATGTACGGCCGCGTCTTCTCGTCCAGCGGGAAATCGTAGACGGCGGTCGAGCCGAACCGGTGCGGCGCGTGCGGGTCGTGGCGGCGCTTGTCGATGGCGATCACCCGGGTGCCCAGCTTGAAGGCCTCCTTGATGTCGTGGGTGACCATCAGGATGGTCAGGCCGTGCTCGCGCCACAGGCCGGTGATCAGCTCGTGCATGTCGAGCCGGACGCCGGGATCCAGCGCGCCGAAGGGCTCGTCCAGCAGCAGGATGCGCGGCCGGGTGATCAGGGCCTGGGCGATGGCCAGGCGCTGCTGCATGCCGCCGGACAGCGCCCGCGGATAGGCCTTGATCGAGTCGCCCAAGCCCACCTGCCGCAGCAGGTCCATGGCCTCATCGCGCGCCTGCCGGCGGGCGCGGCCCATCAGCATGCCGGGCAGGGGCGCCTGATCGCAGCGGGCGCCGAACATCACGTTCTGAAGCGCGCTCATGTGCGGAAAGACCGAGTAGCGCTGGAAGACCACGCCGCGGTCCGGCCCGGGCTCGGGCGGGATGGGCTCGCCGTCCAGCAGGATCTCGCCGCGGGTGGGCGCCTCCTGTCCGAGCGCCAGCCGCAGGAAGGTGCTCTTCCCGGCGCCCGACGGGCCCACGATGGAGACGAAGGCGCCGCGGGCGACATCGAGGCTGAGCTTCTCGAGCACGATCTTGTCGCCGTACTCGACCCAGACGTTGCGGAAGGACAGGACCGGGCTCATCGGCGGCCTCCCGGCGCGTGCGCCCAGGGGAAGGCGACGCGGCTCCAGGTGAGCAGGGCAAGGTCGATGACCACGGCCAGGAGCGAGATCCAGGCCACGTAGGGCAGGATGATGTCCATGGCCAGATACCGGCGGACCAGGAAGATGCGGTAGCCGAGGCCGACGTCCGAGGCGATGGCCTCGGCCGAGATCAGAAACACCCAGGCCGGCCCGAGCGAGAAGCGCAGGGCGTCGATGAGCCGGGGCATGGCCTGGGGCAGGGCGACCTGCAAAGCGGTCAGCCAGGTCGAGGCGCCCAGGGTCTGGGCCTTGACGATCTGCTCCTCGGGAATGGCGGCCACGTGGGCGGCCATGTCGCGGACCATGAAGGGGGTGACGCCGACGAAGATCAGCACGATCTTGGCCGTCTCGCCCAGGCCGAAGACGATGAACAGGATGGGCAGGACCGCGATGGGCGGAATGACCGATATGGTCGCCACCAGGGGGCCGAGCCCGGCCCGCGCATAGGGCAGCAGGCCGATGGAGAGGCCGAGCACCAGGGTGGTCGCCGCCGCCGCGCCGACGGCGATCCCCAGGCGCTTGAGACTGGCCCTGGTGTCGGCCACCAGCGGGATCTCGCCGGTGCGGGGATCTTCCTGCAGGGCCATGACCTGCATGGATTCGGCCATCGCCGCCGGCGTCGGCAGGATCTTGTCGCGGGGGTTTTCGGCGTGCCGCGCCTGGGCGGCCACCAGGTAGAGCAGGATCAGGGCTGCGATGGGCAGCAGGCCCAGGAGAAGGCGACCGCCGCCATGCGGCCGGGCGTTCAGCAATCGGCGCATGGGGCGGTCAGTCCTCCGACATTACGCGTCGTACGATAGGGCGGCGGGCGGCCTCAGAGCGAGCCGTCGGCCGCGGCCTGGGTGTAGGTCGGATCGAAGCGGAGCTTCACGTTGTCCGCATCGCCCAGCACCCGGCCCCCCGGGAATTCCAGCCCGATGTCGTCCACCGAGCGGGCGCCCTGGCCGAACAGGCCGGCCTGGAAGCTGAACTGGCGCACCTTGTCGTTGGCCGCCACGATGTCCTCGCCGGTCATGGCCGAGAGCGCGGCCTGGGGCTGGTAGTACATGTAGGTGGTGGCGAGCTGCGCCTCATAGCCGGCCCGGTCGGTGCCGGCGATCTTGGCCATGGCCTCGCGGGCCGCGGCGCCCTCGGGCGTGGCGGCGCTCATCAGGGCCATGGTCTCGTACCAGATACCCGCCAGGGCCTTGCCGAGATTGGGATTGGCCTGCAGCGCCTCGGTCGAGACGATCATCATGTCGAGGATCTCGCCGGGGATCTGGGTTGAATTGAACACCTCGGTGGCGTTCGGCATCTTCTTGATCTCGGCCAGCTGCGGGTTCCACGGCACGACGGCGGTGGTTTCCGGCGCGGCGAAGGCGGCGACGATGTCGGCGTCGGAGGTGTTGATCACCGTCACGTCCGTCATGGCCAGGCCGGCGCTCTCCAGGGCGCGCGCCAGCAGGTAGTGCGAGACCGAGTTCTCCACCAGATTGACCGAGCGGCCCTTGATGTCGGCCATGGTCGATCCGCCCTTCAGGATCACCCCGTCATTGCCGTTGGAATAGTCGCCGACGATGACCACCGTGGTGTCCTTGCCGGCGGCGGCCGGGATGGTCAGGGCGTCCATGTTGGTGGAGGTGACGCCGTCCAGCTTGCCGGCGGTGAACTGGTTCAGGGATTCCACGTAGTCGTTGATCTGAACCAGCTTGATGTTCACGTCGTACTTGTCGGCCCACTTCTTCACGATGCCGGCCTGCTCGGCGTAGGGCCAGGGCATCCAGCCCGCATAGATGGTCCAGCCGATGGTGTATTCCTGGCCGGCGGCGGGCGCTTCGGCGGCGTCTTCGGCGTTCTGCCCGCAGGCGGCGAGCGCCAGGCTTCCCAGCGCCGCCACCGCGACGGCGCGCAAACCCGTGATCCACGTCTTCATTCGGACCCCCTTCATCCGCGGACGCAGCCGGAATGCCGCGCCTTCGGTATTACCCTCCGACGAATTCGTAATAATCCAACCGGGGTTCGGCCGCTGTGGCGGGTCGGCGGGCGCGGCGCCCGGATTCAAGGCGCCGAGGCGCTCCGGCGCCTGCGATCCGTTCAGTTTCGCCGCCGACGCCGGGGCTGCCCTCGGCGAAGGTGAGTGTTACGATCTGTTCGCTTCGTATGCGCGCAGCGCAGCCCATGGAGAGCGTCTTGAGCGGCGATTTCGATCATGTCCCCGTCGTGGACATCAGCGGCCTCGCCTCGGCCGACCCCGCCGCGCGCCGGTCCGTCGCGCAGGCCCTGGGCGAGGCGGCGCGCGAGGTCGGCTTTCTCTATGTGCGCGGACACGGCCTGGACGAGGCGCTGTTCGAGCGCGTTCTGGACGCCGCCCGGCGGTTCTTCGACCAGCCGCCCGCCGCCAAGATGGCCAGCTATATCGGCGGCTCGTCCAATCACAGCGGCTATGTGCCGGAGGGCGAGGAGGTGTTTCCCGGCGGGACCATCGACCGCAAGGAGGCCTACGACCTGAACCTCGACCTCCCGGAGGCGGCCGGCGAGGCGCCGATGCTGGGACCCAATCTCTGGCCGGACCTGCCCGGCTTCCGCGAGGCGGCGAGCGCCTACTACGCGGTGGTGTCGGACCTGGCGCGGCGGCTCTTCCGCGGCTTCGCCCTGGCGCTCGACCTGCCCGAGGATCACTTCGAGCCCTATCGTCGCCGCCCGCCCAGCCAGCTGCGCATGATCCACTACCCCTTCGATCCCACCGTCCAGGACCGCGAAGGGATCGGGGCGCATACGGACTACGAGTTCTTCACCATCCTGCGCGGCACCGCGCCGGGGCTGGAGGTGCTGAACGGCCGGGGCGAATGGATCGACGCGCCGCCGATCCCGGGCGGCTTCGTGATCAATATCGGCGACATGCTGGAGGCCTGGACCAACGGCGCCTTCACCGCCACCACCCACCGCGTGCGGAAAGTGGCCGAAGAACGCTACAGCTTTCCCTTCTTCGCGACCTGCGACTACGAGACAGTGGTGGAGCCGGACCCCCGGCTGGTGAAGCCTGGCGAAAGCCCGCGCTATCGGCGGCTGGTGTCCGGCGACCACCTGTTCGCCCAGACCGCCCGCACGTTCGGCTATCTGAAGGCCCGCCGGGCGCGGGGCGAGCTCGTCCTGCCCGAGGACGAGCCGCGCTTCGGCCGGACGGCGCGGCTCTAAAACGCCGCGCGGCGGGGCGCCTGCGGCGTCTCTTCCGCCTCGGCGGCGCCGTGGGCGTGCAGGGGCGGCAGCAGCGAGGTGGTGGTGACCAGCTTCAGCTGCTGGACGGCGCGCACCCCCCGCAGGCGGTCGCAGAGCTGCTGCAGCCGCTCCACCGAGCCCTGGACCAGCAGCACCTCCAGGGACTGGTCGTCCTCCAGGAAGACGTGCTGGGAGGAGATGACCTCCTTGACGAAGTCGCCCTGTACGCGGGCCAGCGCGTGCCGCACGCGGCCGGAGTCGGCGCGATAGATGAGGGTGATGGTGCCGGCCCGCACGCCGTCGCCGGCGTCGCGGTCGACGTCGGCCACCTCGTGACGGATCAGTTCGGCGATCAGCTGCGAGCGGCCCGGCAGGCCGCGTTCGGCCACCATCTGGTCCACCTGGGCGAGCAGCTGGGCGGGCAGGCTCACGCCGATCCGGGCGAGCTGCGAGGCGGACGGCGGGCTGGCGGCGGCTTTGCGCGGAAGGTTCGACAAGATCGCGACCCTGGCGGCGGGAGGGGCGGCCTTCATAGCGGCTCGCCTTCGGTGGTGGCCAGGGCGAACAGCCCGGCCAGCTGATCGGCGGGGACATCGGCCTCGAGCAGCGACCAGGTCTCCCCGTCGTCAAGCCTCAGGCGCCCGCCGTCGAAACGCGGCGCGGTCGTCCAGAGGGCCTGGCCCTCCAGCCAAGGAAGGGTCGAGAGGCTCACCCGCCACCCCGCGGCGATGCGCCCATAGGCGATCGGCATGGACAGCAGGGCCTCGGCCGCCGCGCGCCGGCCGGCGGCCAGCTTGGCCTCCACCAGTGCGGAGAGGGATTCGCCCGCCCGCGGCGCGCCGCGGCCGCGCATCATCAGGAAGTGGTCGCCGGCGAGGACGAGCAGGCCCTGGCCGCCGTCGCGCGCAAAGGCGGCGCGCAGGCCCTCGCTCTCGGGCTCCCGCCGCCAGATCTCCTCGTATTCGACATGGACGCCGCCCTCGATCAGGACGTCGCCCTCGATCTTCCAGGCGCCTTCGTCGGGAACGGGGCCGGGCGGCTGGTAGTCGAGGTCGCGGCGCCAGGCGCACATCTGCGGCGTCACCGTCAGCTGCCCGGCGAACCCCTGGGCGCGGGCCAGCCCGACGAGTTCTTCGTCCGTGAAGTCGGCGAAGCTCTCCGCGCCCGGCCTGCGCGGGACATCGGCGGGCAGCCGCAAGTCGCCGTACCAGGACAGCGACTGCACCCAGTAGACGCGGGTGGTGGCGTCCAGATAGCCGCCGGGCGCGGTGATCTGCTCGCGGCGCCAGACGCCGGTCACTTCAGGGGGAACGGGCACGCGTCTTGGTCCTCCGGTTCAGGCGTCCAGCGGGCGGGTGCGGCCCATCAGCCGCGCCAGGTCGGCGATCTTCGAGATCAGGATGAAGGCGCTGAAGCCGAGCGCCATGAAGATCACGGCGGCCACGCACATGGTCGGCTCGTAGCCCTGGCGCATGTTGGCGAAGATCTTGATCGGCAGGGTCTGAACCGTGAAGCCGGCGACCATGTAGGCGATCAGGTACTCGTTGATGCTCAGGACGAAGACGAAGACGAAGGCGCACAGGATGTAGGGCGTCATGGCCGGCCGCACGACCATGCGGAAGGCGTCGGAATCCCGCGCGCCCATGGTGTGGGCCGCCTCCACCTGGGTCTTGTCGATGGCCGAAAAGCCGACGCTGAGCAGGGAGAGCGGTATGCCCAGGAGCACGATGGCGTGGCTCAGCACCACGTTCTCCAGCCGCCCCACATGGCCGGTCACGCCCCAGAAGGCCGAGAGCATCAGGGCCGCCACCACCCCCGGGATCAGGAAGAGGGCCGCGCCGATCCCCGCCAGGGCCTTCGCCGCGCGGGCCTGGTAGCGCCAGATGGCGTAGGTGACGGGCAGGGCGACCAGCACCGCGACGGCGGCGGCCAGCGCCGCAATGGTCAGGGAACGCTCCAGAGAGGCCATCCAGGCGCCATCGCCGAAGAAGGCCTGGTACCAGCGCAGGCTGAACTGTGTCGGCGGGAAGCTCATCCGGCGGGTGTCGTTGAACGACACCGAGGCGACGACGATCAGCGGCGCGGCCAGGAAGAGGGCGACGAGGGTCAGGAAGCCGCGACGGGCCAGGGTTCCGACGTTCAGGGTCATGCGGCGGCCTCCCGGCGGGGCGACAGCGTCCGGGTCAGCGCCAGCAGGGCGACCATGAAGGCCACGACGGTGACGGCGTAGGCGGCGGCCAGGGGCACGTTGCCGGCGGCCATGGCGGCGTTGTTGATGTGGATGGCGATGGTCCATTGCGGCGGCCGGCCCAGCACCAGGGGCGTCAGATAGGACCCGAAGGTGAAGATGACGACCAGCAGCACGCCGGTCAGGATCTGGCCGCGCATCATCGGGACCACGACCGTGGCGAAGGTGGTCAGCCGCGAGGCGCCCAGGGTGGCGGCGGCCTGCTCCACCTCCGGATCGAGCTGCGAGAGCGCCGGATAGAAGAACAGGATCACATAGGGCAGCAGCAGATAGACGAGGCAGGTCAGCACCGCCGGGAAGTTGGGATAGAGCGACTGCCCGGCCTCCAGCAGACCGACCGCGGCGAGGGCGCCGGCCAGGGAGCCGCTGGTCGAGAGCAGCACCTGGAAGGCGAAGACGATCAGCACCTCGGACAGGGAGAGCGAGCCCAGCAGGAAGACCAGCCAGGCCACCTGGGCGCGCCGTCGCATGCGGGTGATGAAGTAGGCGGCCGGAAAGGCGAGGGCCACGCAGACGACCGCGCCGCTGGCTGCCAGGAGCAGGGAGAAGCCCATCACACGTGCGAAGAGAGGGGTGGCGAGCTGCCGGTACTGGGTCAGCTCGAAGCCCGGCGACCAGAGGCCGCCCACATCGCGGTGGGCCAGGCTGATCTGGACCATCAGGAGGGCCGGGACGATGGCCATCAGGGCGATGTAGAAGGCGGGGACGGCAAGCAGGCCGGTCAGGACCCAGCGGTCGCGATCGCGGATCGGAGCCGGTGCGGCCGGGGCGAGAGGGGCCTCGATGGCGCTCATCCCGCCAGGACCCGACAGCGCTCGGCCGGCAGGCGGATATGGGCGGGGTCGCCACGGGCGGCGCCGATCCAGTCACGGGGCTGGACGACCCCCAGGATGTCGCCGCCCTCGCAGTCGACGCGCACCTCGACATAGGCGCCCATGTCGCGGACCATCCGGATGACGCCGGCGACCTCGTTGCAGCCGCCGACGGCCGCGGGGCTGATCAGTATGTCCTCAGGGCGGATGGCCAGGGTGGCCGGGCCGGCGGCGTGCAGGCCCGTCGCGCCCACCTTCAGCGGCGTGGCGCCATAGCGGACGGTGTGGGCGTCGAGGACCTCGACCGGCAGTAGGTTGCTGGCGCCGATGAAGTCGGCGACGAAGCGGTTGGCCGGCTGCTTGTAGATGGCGACGGGCGCGCCATGCTGCTGGATCTTCCCCTCCCCCATGACGACGATGGAATCGGCCAGGGCCATTGCCTCGCGCTGGTCGTGGGTGACCAGGATGGTGGTGATCTTCAGCCGTTGCTGCAGCAGGCGCAGCTCGGTCTGCATCTCCTCGCGCAGCTTGGCGTCCAGCGCCGAGAAGGGCTCGTCGAGCAGGAAGACCGGCGGCTCCTGGGCCAGCGCCCGGGCGATCGCCACCCGCTGGCGCTGGCCGCCGGAAAGCTGGCTGACGGCGCGCTTCTCCAGGCCGGGCAGTCGGACCAGGTCGAGCAGCTCCTCCACGCGCACCCTGCGCCGGCGCGCGTCCCAGCCGCGCAGCTTCAGCGAGAAGGCGACGTTCTCGCCCACGCTCAGATGGGGGAAGAGGGCGAGCGACTGGAAGACCATGCCGAACTGGCGGGCGTTGGCCGGCTGGCCGGTGATGTCCTTGCCGTTCAACAGGAGGGCGCCGGAGGTCGGAGCCTCCAGCCCGGCGATCATGCGCAGCACGGTGGTCTTGCCGCAGCCGGATGGACCCAGGAAGCAGACGAACTCCCCGTGCGGGATGGCGAGGGAAATGTGGTCGGCCGCCAGTTGCGGACCGTAGGCCTTGGTCAGGTCGCGAAGCTCCAGTCCGAACATCGCCGTCCCTAGCTCGCCAGCATCTTGTTGAATTCGGTGACCATGAGGTCGAGGTGCAGCCGGCGCGCTT
>CAYQPL010000002.1:67340-74837 GCA_964419395.1 uncultured Phenylobacterium sp.
TCCAGTAGGTAAACCCCTTGGGGTTGTGGTCGCGTCCGCCGTTGTTCCCCTGATACACCGGATGTCGGCCGAATTCGCCACCCCAGATGACCAGCGTGTCCTCGAGTAGGCCGCACTGCTCGAGGTCGGCGCCGTTCGCGTCGTCACCTTGGCGCGGGTGGCTTCGTCCAGGGTCAAGAGTTAGTCGCGGATCAGGGGCGGGGCGTTCAAGCGCGTCGCGATCAGGTTCTGGGCCTCCGGCGAGATCATGAAGTCGATGAAGGCGTCGGCCTCCGCCGTCCGGGTCGAGGCCGTCGGCTGGCACCAGCTGCCGAAGTCGATCACCGGCCCTTCCTCGGGAAAGACCACCTCGATGGAGGCGCGGCTGGCCCGCAGAGTCTCGGCGACATCGGCGAAATAGACGCCGCCCTGCACCTCGCCGTTCTCCAGGGCGGTCTGCATGGTCCCCTCCGACTCCCACCACAGCTTGGTGTTGGGCTTGAGCCCCGCCATCTTGGCGACGCATGCGCGGATGCCGGCCTCGGTGGTCAGCATCTGCGGACCGTCGAAGAAGGTGGCGGCGGTGACCTCGAACATCGGGCCCGCGCCCGTGCCGGCCAGGCCCCAGGCGTTGCGATGCTGCGGCGCCCACAGCTCGGCCCAGCTCGTCGGCGTGGGCGAGATGGCGCTCGGGTCGGTGACCATGGTGAAGTACCAGCCGATGCAGCCGATGGCGGCGACGCCCCCGGGCGTGCGCGTCACATAGGTGTCGGGCAGGTTGGCCAGGTTGGGGATGGCCGTCTCCGGCCGCGTGCGCCACAGGCCCGCCGCCTCGCCGCGCATGACGTCGACCGGCGCGCTGATGCAGAGGTCCATGGGCGCCTGGCCGGCCTTGTTGGCCTCGATCAGCTGCAGCAGGAACTGCAGCCCGGCCGGCTGGGGCATGGATTCCACCCGGATCCCGGTGGCCTCGGTGAAGACCGGGTAGACGTGGTCGCGCAGGGCCTGCTCGAAATTGCCGCCATAGGAGGACACGCGGAGACTGCCGCCGCCGGCGCCGCCGCCGGAACATCCCGCCGCCAGGCCTGCGAGGCCGGCGGCCCCGGCGCCCAGGAGCAGCCCGCGTCGGTCCAGCTGACCCGCGCCGGCGCCGAAGAGTCCGTTCCGCCCGGGTCCACGCATCGCCATCTCCGTGCTCGCCGCCCCGCTCGGGCCCTTCGAGCCGATACCGCCGGCCACACCCTGGCAAGCGATGGCGCGGCGCCATGCCGGCGGTGGCGCGATTGCTTGGCGGCTGGGCGCCGCCCCTGGGCGCCGCGACTACGATTTGAACAGTTCGTATTACTGGAGGCGATTTCCGCCGGATCGCGCCGATCCCGCCGCGCGAGGGGCAGTCTTCTTCGACAAGCTTTCGGTCGCGGCCCGCCGCGTGGCGTCGGCCGCGTCACCCCAGCCTCAGGAGACGCGAAGCATGAGCACCGGCGAAGCGACGCAGACCGAGCCGACCTCCATGGGCGCCATGGGCGCCAAGCTGATGGCCTTCACGGAGATTCCGGTGATCGACATTGCCGCCCTGCGCGGCGGCGATGCCCAGGCGAAGGCGGCGACCGTGGCCGAGATCGGCCGGGCCTGCGAGACGGTGGGCTTCTTCTACATCCGCAACCACGGGGTGCCGCAGGCCCTGATCGACCGCACCTATGAGCTGTCGCGCCTGTTCCACTATTCCCCGCGCGAACTGCGCGAAAAGGTGCACATCCGCAATTCGCCCGGCACCCGCGGCTGGGTGCCGATCTCCGACGAGGACGACGCCGGCGATCCCGAGCTCTACCGCCTGGTGGAGCCCAGCCCCGACCACGCCTACCTGCCCACGCCGCGCCTGCACGCGGCCTTCGACCTGGCCATCGAGATCGACGAGGACGATCCGGACTTCAAGGCCGGCAACCTGATGCTGGTGCCCAACCAGTGGCCCGACTGGATCCCCGGCTTCCGCGAGGAGGTCATGGCCTACTACGACGCCGTGCGCGAGGTGGGCGACCTGCTGTTCGAAGCCTTCGCCGAGCGCCTGGGCCTCGCGCGCGACTTCTTCCGCCAGCGGACCCGCAAGACCCCCTCCCAGCTGCGCCTGCTGCACTATCCCGCGAACGACCGGCCGATGGACAACGACCATCTGGGCATCGGCGCCCACTCGGACTTCGAGTGCTTCACCATCCTGCACACCGGCGGACCGGGCCTGCAGGTGATGAACGCCGCCGACGAATGGGTTGAGGCGCCGCCGATCGCGGGGACCTACATCGTCAATGTCGGCGACCTGCTGGAAGGCTGGACCAACGGCCGCTTCAAGGCGACCCAGCACCGGGTGGTCAACACCGGCAAGGAGCGCTTCTCCATGCCGCTCTTCTTCGCCGTGGACTACGACGTGGTGGTCGAGCCGCTGCCGCAGTTCGTCTCGGAGGAGAACCCCTCGCGCTACACCCGCATCGTGGCCGGCGACCATCTGGCCGGCTTCAGCGTCCACGGCGCCAAGCACCTGCGCAAGAAGATCGTCCGCGGCGAACTGACGATCGACTTCCCGATCCACCGGGAGAACCCGTTCAAGCGCAAGGCGGTGAACGAGTACAAGGCCGAGGCGGCGGCCGAAGCGCCGGCCAGATAGGTCCGCCCCTCAGTTCGGAGCCGGCGTCAGGGCGATCACTGTCTCGGTGGCGGCCTCCACCGCCGGGCGGGAATAGACCAGCGGCACGTATTCCCCCTTGGCCCACAGCGGGAAGAGGTCGCGGTAGTGGGGGCTGGCCGGGTCGCCGGACTGGCCGGGCGTGTTGACCACCCGGCTGTTGTCCCATTCGCCGACATCCAGGACCATCCGGAACGAGCCGCCGGCGACGACGCGGTAGTCGCTGGCCCGCCAGGTGGCCGCGAGCGGGCTCAGCATCGTGCCGGACATCGGAGTCGGACCCACGGCCAGCCGCTCGCGCTCGCCTTCGGCGACCAGCGGGCTCAGCGGGTGTTCGAACCGCGCCTGGTGCAGGTCCCCCCAGCGCCAGGCGGCGGGGTCGGCGCCCAGCCGGCTGCGCACCTCGCCGAAGGCCGCCTGGAGGCTTTCGCCGAGGATGGCCTCGCGCGTGGCCGCATCGGCGCGGGCCAGGAAGTCGGTGACCGCCGGCAGGTCGCCGGCGCCGATGATGCGGGCGGCGGCCAGCGGCGCGGCCTTGCCCACCGCCACCCGGCCCAGATGCTTGAAGATCCAGACCTCATAGAGGGCCGCCCCGGCGCTGTCGGCGCTGGCGCGGCCGTCCCAGGCGCGCAGCAGGGCGACGGCCGAAGCGAGGTCGGGGTCCCTGGGTGCGAATCCGTCGAGCAGGGGCAGGATCTCCTGCGCCGTGGCGTTGGTCGGGTCGGTCTGCAGGGCCATGGACTCGTCCAAGGTCACGCTGTCGTCGGCGGCCAGGACCTCGGCGATGCGGGTGAAGCGGGAATCGTTGCTCCACTCGTAGCTCACCTGGCGCTCGTAGCCCTCCGGCAGGTTGAACTGGTTGGCGGTGGCGAGCCACCCCCGCTCCGGATCGAAGGCGCGGGGCAGCTGGTCGGCCGGCAGGTAGCCGTCCCACTCGTAGCGGCCGTCGCCCGGCACGGGCGTCAGGCCGTCCCAGTTGGGGCGAACCGGCACACGACCGGCGGCGATCCAGCCGATGTGGCCGGAGGTGTCGGCGAAGACCTGGTTTTCGCTGGGCGCGCCGAAGCGGGCCATGGCGCTCTTGAACTCGTCCCAGTTGCGCGCGGTCATGTAGTCGGCCGAGCCGAAATAGGCCGAGGTTCCGGGGCTGGCCCACACGCTGCGCACCGCATAGGCGCGGTGGCTGGCCGGGTCCTCGAAGACCACCGGCCCGTGGCGGGTGAATTTGAGCGTCGCGGTCGTCGCTTCGCCGCCGCGCACGGCGATCGTCTCCTGCTCGACCCGCATGTCTTCCCAGCCGTCGCCATAGCGATAGCGGCCCGGGTCGGCGGGATCGGTCTGGTAGACGTAGAGGTCCTCCTGGTCGGCGGGGAAGATGGTCAGGCCGAAGGCGATGGTCCCGTTGTGGCCGATGGAGACGCCCGGCAGGGCCGGCTCGCCGGCGCCGATGGCGGAGAAGCCCGGCGCCTCCAGATGGACGATGTAGCGCAGTGAGGGGACGCCATGCGCCCGGTGCGGAGCGTTGGCCAGGATCGGCCGCCCCGTGGCCGTGCGAGAGGGGGCGATGGTCCAGTTGTTGGAGCCGATGGCCTCGGCGGGCAGGTCTTCGGCCGCGGCGGTGACGATCTGGCCCGCCTTGAAGCTCACCGACTGGGTGGCCAATCGGTAGTCGGCCAGCACCTCGGCCGGGATGGCGCAGGGGTCGAGACCCTCGGGCAGGGCGATCTCGTGCGCCGGCTCCAGCTTGCGGTTCAGGGCGTTGGCCTCGAGGCCGGCCTCGCAGGTGATCCGCGCCCGCTCGACCTCGGCCGCGGCGTTGCGCGTCAGGCCATGGCTGCGGATGCGCACCACCTCGTCGGGCGCCCAGCGGGCCGGGCGCGTGCCGGTGACCTGGAATTCCTCCGGCAGGGGCCGCTCGCCGCGCTCGATCTCGCCGATGAAGGCGTTGATCCCGGCGGTGAAGGCCTGCGCATAGCCCTTCGCCTCAGGGCCGTAGGCCGCCCATTCGGCGTCCATGTCGCCGCGATAGAGGAAGAGGCGGGCGGCGCGGTCCTGGGCCACGTACTGCGGGCCGAAGTCTTCGGACAGCCGGCCAAGCCCCCGCTTGCGCCACAGATCGATCTGCCACAGCCGGTCGCGGGCGACGTTGTAGCCTTGCAGGAAGAGGGCGTCGCGCACGCTGCCGGCATAGATGTGGGCGATGCCCCAGCGGTCGATGCGGATCTCGGCCGGCGCCTGCAGGCCCTCGACCGAGCGCGCCAGGCGCGCGGGCTCGGCCGCCGCCGAAGCCGCCATGGCCGCCAGTCCGACCGCCGCCAGTAGTCCTGCGCGTGCACCCATGTCCGCCTCCCTTGATTTGTGCTTGCCGCCAGCTAAGCGGCTGGAGGGCGGGGAGGCAATGACGGGTCAGGCCTTCTTCGGCGGCCAGGGGATGATGGCGGAGGTGCTGCGGATGTAGTCGGCATAGCCCGGCCGGCGTTCCTCCATGCCCTTCTCGACCGTCGGTGCGCCGCTGCCCTTGGCGAGCAGGAAGGTGATCAGCAGCGGCCCCGGCAGCGACCAGGCGCCGAGGCCCGTCTCGGCGGCGATCAGGTAGAGCCCCCACCAGACGCAGGCCTCGCCGAAATAGTTGGGGTGGCGGCTGTAGCGCCACAGGGCGGTGTCGAGCACCTTTCCCTGGCTGCCCGGATCGGCCCTGAAGCGGTCGAGCTGGGCGTCGGCGACGCCTTCATAGATGGTCCCGAAGACCGCGAGCGCGGCGCCGATCAAGGCGACCCAGCCCAGCGGTGCAGCCTCGATCTGGCCGAGCTGAACCGGCAGGGCGACGATCAGCTGCAGCGGGGCCTGGGGCGCGAAGACGACGAGCAGGCTGGCGAGCGGGAAGGTCCAGCGGCGCCGTTCGCGGGCGTCGTCGAGCATCTCCTCGTAGCGCCGCTCCTTGCCGTGACGCCGCCAGCGGCGGAAGAGGTGGCCGCCCAGCCGCAGGGCCCAGAGGGTGCAGAGCGTCGCCAGCAGCCAGCCGTGGACGCCGCCGGCGCCGGCCAGGACCAGGCTGGTCCAGGCCAGCACGGCCATGCCGGTGGGCCACCAGGCGTCGACGAAGGCGACGTCCTGCAGCCGCTGGGCGATCGCCCAGAGGACGCCGTAGCAGGCCACCAGGACGGCCGCGTTGATCCAGAGAAGCTGCCAGAGGCCCATGGCCGTATCCACTCCCGTACGTCAGACGTCTGGCAGCTACGCGCAGGCGGCGCGCCGGGATGCGTCAGGCCGTCGATGCGGCCGCGGGCGCGGGCGGCGGCGCCTCGTCCTCAAGCACGATCGTGACGGCCATGTCGGCGGTGACGTTGCCGACCGTGCGGAAGATGTCGGGAATGACCTCGACGGCCAGCAGGACGGCCAGGATCTCGACCGGCACGCCGAGCGCCACGCAGATGGGCGCGATGCTGGCGAAGAAGGAGGCCTGGCCGGGCAGGCCCACCGTGCCGATGGAGATGACGAAGGCCACGGCCACGGCGGCGGCGAACTGGGCGAAGCTGGGCGACAGGCCGTAGAGGTGAGCGACGAAGACGGCCACGGCGAGGTTGGCCACCGGGCTGCTCAGGCGGAAGACGGCGACGGCGAGCGGCAGGACCACGCCGGCCACCCGCGGCGGCACGCCCAGGTCGTCCTGGGCCTTCTCGAGCATGACCGGCAGGCAGGCGAGCGAACTCTGGGTGGAGAAGGCCAGCGCCTGGACCGGCGCGGTGGCCCGCAGGAAGGGGGCGAAGCGGTTGCGGCGGGCCAGCAGGACGAGCCCGTAGGGCAGGAGCGCGATGGCGGCGGTGACGCTGGTCACCATGACCACGTACTGGGCGAGCACGCCGGCGGCGCCCAGTCCCGCCCGCAGGCCGATGCCGAGCGCCAGGGCGAAGACGCCGATCGGCGCGGCCAGAAGCACCCAGCGCACGATGACGATCATGGTCTCGGCCAGGGCCTTGAAGACCTGGGTCAGCAGCCCCCTCTGCGCCTGGGGCAGCCGGGTCAGGGCGAAGCCGAAGACGAGGCCGAAGACGACGATCTGCAGGATGGCGTCGTCGGCCGCCGCCCGCACCGGGTTGGACGGGGCCAGGGTCGGCAGCCAGGCGGCGAAGCCTGGGGGAACCTCGACGGTGGACTGGCCCTCGACGGCGGCTGTCATCGCCGCGGCGCCGGCGGGATCGACGGGCCATAGCGCGATGAGCCCGCTCATGGCGAAGAGGCCGAACAGGGCCCCGATGATCAGCATGACCGCGAAAAGGCCGAAGGCCCGGGCCGCCAGCCGGCCCGTCGCCGCCGCATCCGCCGCCGCGGCGACGCCGGTGACCAGCAGTGAGAAGACCAGCGGCACGATGGTCATGCGCAGGGCGTTCAGCCACAGCGCGCCCAGCGCCTCCACCACCTCGGCGGCGCGCAGGGCGCCGGGGCCGCCATAGGCGTAGAGGGCCGCGCCGGCGAGAAGGCCGGCGGCCAGGGCGGCGAGGACGAACAGGCTGAGCGATTTGATCATGGCGGACTCCGCTGGCGGCGGCGGAGAGTGTCACGTTCGCCGCCGGCTGGCGCGCCCGAATGGCGAGGCGCGCCTGCGCTTCGGCCCCATGGGCCGCGGGGGGCGCTCAGGCCACCGCCAGCGCGGGGGGCTCGGCCGCGCGCAGGATGGCCTGCAGCAAGGCCTCGGCCTGCAGCGGCTTGGGCACGACCGCGTCCATGCCCGCGCGCGGGCAGTAGCCGCCGTGTTCTCGGCAGGACTTGCTTGCTTTCTCCCCGGCAGCGTCCTGGAAAAATCCCCTCGCGCAGATCTTGCAGCCAAACGCCCCGGCGGCCTTCTCGTT
>CAYQPL010000003.1:0-17111 GCA_964419395.1 uncultured Phenylobacterium sp.
ACGCGATGGCTCGGAACGGCTCTCCATGACGGGAGGCCCAGGGCGCGCTCTTGCGGTTGAGCACGCAGCTGAACCATCGGGCCTTCGCCGGGGGGGTGCCCCCCTCGCAGACCCATCCTCCGATGCCGATGCTGACCCCCGTGGCGTGCGCGTCGGTCCGAAAGCACTCCTCCGCCGTCTCCCTGCCGGTATCCGCGGGCAGGACGTGCCGCCCGTCGCGCAGCTGGGCCACAGGCAGGGCCGTATAGGCGGCGGTCTCCACGGCGGTGAAGACGGCGAGGCGCGTCTCGTCCCGGGGCCCGGCGTTCGCCAGGGCCGCCGTTCGCCGGCAGATCAGCTGGTTCAGGCCCTGGGTGACGAGGTTCGTCGCCAGCCACGCCGCCGCGATCCAGGCCGGCAGCCAGAGCAGCGAACCGGCCGCGGCGACGGCGGTCAGCGGCAGGATGACCTTGGCGTCGCGCTGGCGGAAGCGCACCACGTCGAGCCAACGCGTCGCGGGCGCAAACGCCGGACTGAACTGACTGTGGCGCGCATCGCGCATCGCCCGGGCCCCCTGTTCCTGGCGGACCCTATCCATGGACTGCGCTACTTAACGTCGCATGAAGGGCGCGTCGCCCGGCAGGCGCGGCGGTCGGGCGTCCGGCCTGCGCAGGCGGCGGGCGCCTCGCCTTCCGCCGGCCGGCGCCGGCGATCGCCGGGGTGGAGCCGCCGCGCGGCGGGGTCTAGGCTGCGGCGATGTCCTCCGCCCAGACCCTGACGCCCCGCGCGCTCGAACTGCTCGAGCGGCTCGTCGCCTTCGACACCACCTCGCGCCTCTCCAACCTCGAGCTGATCGCGTGGGTGGAGGCCTATCTCGACGGTCAGGGCGTGGCCCACCGCCGGGTGCCCAATCCCGAGGGGACCAAGTCCAACCTGATCGCCACCATCGGGCCCGACATCCCCGGCGGCGTCGTCCTGTCGGGCCATACCGACGTGGTGCCGGTGGACGGCCAGCCCTGGACCTCCGATCCCTTCAGGATCACGCCCAGGGACGGGCGGCTCTATGGCCGCGGGACCTGCGACATGAAGGGCTTCCTCGCCCTGGCCCTCGCCGCCGTGCCCGATCTGGTCGCCGCGGGGCCGCAAAAGCCGGTGCATCTGGCCTTCTCCTATGACGAGGAGGTCGGCTGCCTGGGCGCGCCGGACATGATCAAGGTGATCGCGCAGGAACTGCCCCGCCCGGCCCTGGTGGTGGTCGGCGAGCCCACCAACATGGAGGCGGTCAGCGGCCACAAGGGCATCACCACCTTCAAGGTGACGGTGAACGGCCACGAGGCCCACTCCAGCCAGACCCAGCTCGGCGTCTCGGCCAACATGGCCGCCATCCGCCTGATGGGCCGGCTGTGCGACCTGGCCGAGCAGCTGGAGCGCGAGGCCGACCCCGCCTCGCCCTTCACGCCCAAGCACGCGACCCTGACGGTCGGCCAGGTGAACGGCGGCACGGCGGTCAACATCCTGGCGCGCGAATGCGTCTTCTTCTTCGACCTGCGAAGCCCGCCCGGCGTCGACCCGATGGCGGTGCTGGAGCCCTTCTTCGAAGACTGCCGGCAGATGGACGCCGCCCTGAAGGCCCGCTTTCCCGACGCGGGCGTCAGCGTCGTCCGCCGCTCCCACACCCCGCCGCTGGCGCCGGAAAAGGACGGCGCGGCCGAGGCCTTCGCCCGGCGCCTGGCCGGCGACAACGGCCCGGCCCGCGTGGTCGCCTTCGCCGCCGAGGCCGGTCAGTTCCAGGAGGCGGGCTTCTCCACCGTCATCTGCGGCCCGGGCTCCATCGACCAGGCCCACCAGCCCGACGAGTTCGTGGAGATGTCCCAGATGGAGCGGGGCGGCGCCTTCATGGCGCGCCTCGTCGACTGGGCCGCAAGGGGCGGATGACCGGCCGGCGGCCCGACAGGTCCTTCGGGTTCCAGGTGAGGGCGCGGGCGATGTCGAGCGCCGAGGCCCTGCGCGCCTGCTGAACGACGCGGCGGCTCTTCAACTGCGCCGGCAGGCCGGCGAGCGCGGCCTTGAAGGCCCGCCAGGTGACGCCGAGCAGGGGCCGGTTCTGCGGTCGAAGCGAGATGAGCGCGAAGGCCGCCAGGTGCAGCGGCAGGATGAGCGGCAGCAGCAGGGCCGGCGTGTCCTTGACCAGCACCCAGAAGCGGTTGCGCACCCCGTGGAAGACGGCGAAGTCCGACTTCGGCCCGCCCGACGAGGCCGAGCCCTCGTGATGCACCACCGCCGAGGGAACCAGCAGGGTCGGCTCCCCGGCGAGCTGGAGCCGATAGCCGAAGTCCACGTCCTCGCAGTAGCAGAAGAAGCTCTCGTCCAGGCCGCCCAGATCGCGGAAGAGCTGGCGCTCGACCATCATGGCGGCCCCGCACGGCGAGAAGACCTCGCCCTCCGGCGTGTCGCCGGGATCGGGCGAGAGATAGCCGCCGCGATAGGGGATGGCCGGCGCCGACATGACGTCGCCCAGCCCGTCCAGCAGGCCGGCATCCTCGGCCATCACCTGGCGCGAGGTGAAGGCGCGCACCTTCGGATACCGCGCCGCTGCGTCGGCCAGACGCTCCAGCCAGCGGGCGTCGGGATAGGCGTCGGGGTTGAGCAGGACGAGCCACCGCCCGCGCGCTTCCCGCGCGCCCAGGTTCACCCCGCCCGCGAAGCCCAGATTGCCGCCGGCCTCGACCAGCCGGGCGAAGGCGTGGGCCTGGGCGAGCGGGGCGGCCTCGCCCTGCGGCGAGGCGTTGTCGACGATCAGCAGTTCGAAGTCGCCGAAGGTCTGCCTCGACAGGGCCTCGACGCATCGGAAAAGCGTCGCGGCGCTGTTGTAGGCCACGATCACCACGCTGAGGGCGGGCGGCGCCTTGTCTTCGCCGGAGAGGTCGTCCATGCGGGGGCGCGCTCCAATCACTGCCCGTAGAGTTCCATGACCAGCATCGTCCCGCTCGCCCTGCCCGAGGTCCTGCTTATCACGCCCAGGCGCCATGGCGATGCGCGCGGCTGGTTCGCCGAGACCTGGAGCCGGAGGAGCCTGGCCGAGGCCGGCGTCACCTGCGACTTCGTGCAGGACAACCAGGCCTACAACGCGAAGGCGGGCACGGTCCGCGGCCTGCACTTCCAGACCGCCCCCCATGCCCAGGCCAAGCTGGTCCGGGTGCTGAGGGGCGCCATCTACGACGTGGCGGTCGACGTGCGCAAAGGTTCGGCCACCTTCGGCCAGTGGGTGGGCGCGAAGCTGACCGCGCAGGGTGGCGAACAGCTGCTGGTGCCGCGCGGCTTCGCCCACGGCTACTGCACGCTCACCGACGACTGCGAGCTGTTCTACAAGGTCGACGGCCTCTATGCGCCGCAGTGCGAGGGCGGGGTGATCTGGAACGACCCGGACCTGGCGATCGACTGGCCGGTGGCGGCGGACCAGGCCATCACCTCGGAGAAGGACAAGGTGCTGCCGCGCCTGAAGGACATGCCGGAAGCGAGCTTCTGATGACGGAAACCGACAACGAACTGGTCGACATCCTGAACCTCGAGCAGATCGATCTCGACCTCTACCGGGGCTTCACCCCCGCCCGCGAAGGGCGGCGGATCTATGGCGGCCAGGTGGTGGCCCAGGCCCTGACGGCGGCCTACCGCACCATCGAGGGGCGGCTCTGCCACTCCATGCACGCCTATTTCATCCGGCCGGGCGATCCGTCCGTGCCGATCCTCTTCCAGGTGGACCGGGCCCGCGACGGCGGCTCCTTCTCGGTCCGCCGGGTGGTCGCCATCCAGAACGGCAAGCAGATCTTCAACCTGGCCGCCTCCTTCCAGGTCCCGGAGCAGGGCTTCGAGCACCAGGACGAGGCGCCGGCCGTGCCTGGCCCGGAGGACCTGCTGAACGAGGAGCAGCTGCGCGAGGCCGACGGCGTGCCGCCGCGGGACCGCGAGTGGCCGGTCGAGGTCCGCCCCATCGACCCGCAGCGCCATAACCAGACCGAGCCCATGGCTCCGCTCTACAATGTCTGGTTCAAGGCCCGGCAGTCGGTCGGGACCGACATCGCCGTCAACCAGTGCGCTCTGGCCTACGGCTCGGACATGAGCCTGCTGGACGCGAGCCTGCGTCCCCATCCGGTTCCCCACGGCGAGCTGCAGGTGGCGAGTCTCGACCACGCCCTGTGGTTCCACCGGCCAAGCGACTTCTCCGACTGGCACCTCTATGTCCAGGACAGCCCCTCGGCCTCGGGCGGGCGCGGCTTCAACCGCGGCTCCATCTTCGACCGCCAGGGCCGGCTGGTCGCCTCGGCGACGCAGGAAGCCCTGATCCGCCATCGTCCCGGCGGCTGAGGCGCCTGCGGCGGGCGCATTGCCGCTTGCGCTGACCTGCCGGAAGGGCGTCATCTGATCGGCAGACGGCCCCGCGTCGAAGAGGGCCGCGCCGGGAGCCACGCCCTTGACCGCCCTGTCACCCGCCGCCGCGCCGGCGCGCCTCCCCCTGTCGCGGACCCTGATCTTCTCGGCGGCGAGCTTTCCGCTGGGCGCCCTGGCCGTGGCGGTGGCCGTCTATCTGCCGCCCTACTTCGCCAGCTATCTGGGCGTCAGCCTGACGGCCATCGGCGGCGCCTGGGCGATCGTTCGGCTGCTCGACATCGTCGTCGACCCGGTCCTCGGCGTGGTCAGGGACCGCACGCGCACGCGGTGGGGCCGGTACCGCCTCTGGATGGGCATCGGCGCGCCGGTGCTGATGGCCGCGCTCTACATGCTGTTCGAGGCGCCGCACGGGGTCGGCTCGGCCTATCTGATCGGCTGGCTGCTGGTCATGTATCTCGGCACCTCGATCCTCGGCCTCGGCCACACCGCCTGGGGGGCCAACCTGGCGCGCAGCTATGACGACCGCAGCCGCCTGTTCGGCGTGCTCGCCGCGGTCGGCGTGGGCGGCGCCGTCGTCGTCCTGGTCATCCCCATCGTCGCCGCCGCCCTCGGCCATTCCGACGCCGAAGGGGTGCGGGGCATGGGCTGGCTGATGATCTGGGCGACCCCCGTGGCCGTCGCGCTCGTGGCCTGGCGCACGCCCGAGACCATCACCCGCGACGTCGCCCCCGAGCGCTTCGCGCCGCGCGAATACTGGGCCCTGATCGCCAAGCCGGACCTGCTGCGGCTCTTCCTGGCCCAGATCGCGCTGACCATGGGCCCGGGCTGGATGAGCGCCCTCTACGTCTTCTTCTTCACCGACGCGCGCGGCTATTCCACCGAACAGGCCTCGCTGCTGCTGCTGGTCTATGTGCTGGCGGGCGTGGCCGGCGCGCCGGCGGCCGCCCGCCTGGCGGTGCGCTTCGGCAAGCACCGCACCCTGATGATGTCGACCACGGCCTATTCGCTGGGGCTCTGCGCCATCTTCATCATCCCCAAGGGCGACGTGGCCGCCGCCCTCCTGCCCATGTTCTGGTGCGGCTTCATGGCCGCCGGCTTCGACCTCATGGTGCGCGCCATGCTGGCCGACGTCGGCGACGAGGTGCGGCTGGAGCAGGGCAAGGAGCGGATGAGCCTGATCTATGCGCTGAACGGCCTGGCGGTGAAGCTGGCCTCGGCCTTCGCCATCGGCGTGACCTTCCCGCTGCTGGCCCGCTTCGGCTACCACGCCGCCGCGCAAGGGGCGAACACGCCCGAAGCCATCCGCAGCCTGGAGCTCGCCTACATCGTCGGGCCGATCATCTTCGTCATGCTGGGCGGCGCCTGCGTCATCGGCTGGCGGCTCGACGCGGTCCGCCACGCCGACATCCGCCGCCGGCTGGACGAGCGCGACGCCCTCTTCGACGAGGCGCCGGTGCTGGAGGGCCTGTCCGGAGAGCCGGCCCTTGCGGTGACCCGAGAAGGCGCCGCTCCGCCCGCGCCCTTGGGCGGGGCTCAGCTTCCGTGACACTCTGAACCACAGGCGCAAAGACGCGACAGGCAAGACCGGGAGGACGTGCTCATGAACGATCGGGTGAAGGTGGAGATCAAGGACGGCGTCGCCGACGTCCGCATGGTCCGCACCGACAAGATGAACGCCCTGGACGACGCCATGTTCTCGGCCCTGATCGAGACCGGCGAGGCGCTGAAGACGACGGCCGGCCTGCGCGCCGTCGTGCTGTCGGGCGAGGGCCGCGCCTTCTGCGCCGGGCTCGACATGGGCGCCTTCGCCGCCATGGCCTCCGGCGAGCGCAGGCCGCAGACGGCCGACAGCGGAACCCTGCTGACGCCCAAGCGCACGCCCGGCGGCTCCAACCGCGCCCAGCACGCCGTCATGGTCTGGCGCGAACAGCCCGTGCCGGTGATCGCCGCCGTCCACGGCGTCGCCGTTGGCGGCGGCTTCCAGCTGGCGCTGGCCCCGGACATGCGCTTCGTCACGGCCGATACGCGTATGGCGGTGATGGAGATCAAGTGGGGCCTGGTGCCCGACATGGGCGGCATGGTGCTGATGCGCCACCTGGCCCGCGGCGACGTGATCCGGGAGCTGACCTATTCGGGGCGCATCTTCGAGGGCGAGGAGGCCCTGCGGCTGGGCTTCGCCACCCGCGTCTGCGCCGATCCGCGCGCCGAGGCCCTGGCCTTCGCCGCCGAGATCGCCGGCAAGAGCCCGACCGCCATCCGCGGCGCCAAGCGGCTCATCGAACTGGCCGAGACTGAGGCCAGCCAGCACGACATCCTGCTCGCCGAGAGCGCCGAGCAGGGCGCGCTGATCGGCTCGGCGAACCAGAAGGAGAGCGTCATGGCCAATATGGAAAAGCGCACGCCGGTCTTCGCCGACTGAGGAACGGATCCGGCGCTGACGCGCCTGTGACTGGACACTTGGTTCTGGAGTAGGCGGGACCAGGCGGGATGACGCGGGATGAGGTGGGACGGGGCCTTGTGAATCAAGGCTCTCGGGCGCGTCCGGCGGGGTTCGAGGCCGGCGGGGCGGTGTCCGGCCAAATCGGGCGGATCGGGCGATCTGGGGCGATTTAGACAGTCAAAACCGGAGTGCCGGTTAGACATTCGAGGCGGCGCGCGAGGGCCTTCGAGGGCGGCGCGGCGGTCGGCCTAATGGCCCTTATGAATCAAGGTCGCAACGGGTTTGAACGCCGCTCAAAGGCCGTTCAAGACCACCTGAAGCCGTCCTGCAGGAGCCCACCAGGCGGGACTGGAACCGTCAACCGAACCGTAAACTGCTGTTGACGGAAGCAGCGACAGTTTACGGTTCGAAAAAATGACGCATGTTTAATGGGATCGCACGAATAGGCCCCCGGGCGCAGCGAAGTCGCCCAGGTCGAAACTGGAAACTCGCTCGAGCCCAAAGCGTCGGGGCGAGCTGGGGCCCTAGTTGGCGTCGCACCGCTGAGGATCTGGGTAGCGAACTGGGAAAAGCGCTTCCCAGATAGACCCGCACTTCCCAGTTCCGAATAACTGAGTTCTATCCAGCGCTTAGGGAGCTGAGGCCAGCGCGACGCGGCCAACTCTCTGCCTTGGAAGTGGGAACTCGCTCAGCGCCTGCAGGCGAAGATGGAACCCGCGACCAGGAAGCCGGAACCTGTGATGGTCAGCATGAGCTTCTGGTTCATCAGACCGGTGTTGTTCACGCGATCAATGCCCAACGTCCCGTAGTCGGCAACCGAGACACTCGGGGCGATGCTGAAAGCCCATGCGATCAGGCCCAGCCCGACGGCGATGAGGGCCCATCCAAAAGCCCCATACCCGACCACGCCGGAACCATCGCTCTGCGGAACCGCCGGCCGCTCGTCCCCTGCGCCTTCTGTACTGCTCACCGCGCTCCCTCCTTCGATTCTTGCATCCGCTCTTGTTCCAGGGTGGCGAGAAGGCCATCGACCTGCTGGTCTAACACCCTGCGGTGCGCCTCGGCCGCGTGGTGACGCTCATTCACGATGACTGCGCCAAATATGGCGGCGATGACGACCACTAGGATTATAGCTATCGGGCTCTTCACACCTATCCGCTCCCCTTAGATCGGCTGAATCGTAGTTAGGACTGGTCCGATGATCTGCAACTTCTTCAGTTCTTCGCCGCGAACCTCTTCTGGCGGGTAAGCGTCGTTATCCGAGATCAGCAACAATCCGTCGGTCAGTCTTCGCAGACGCTTTACGCGAGCTTCCTCTGCCAAGACGAAGGCGAAGACGCCGTCAAACACCCGCTGCTCGGCCTCGTCCACGACTAGCCAGGCCCGGTCGGAGATCGTGGGCTCCATCGAGTCGCCGCGGGCGGTCACGACTGCGAGGCCGGCGGCGGAATCGCGACCGAGCTGCTCCTTCAGGAAGGCTTTGGTGAATGGGACGTCCTCGAGCTTGAGGCGCCCCTCGTTCCAAGCCCCAGCGCCGGCCGCGAGCTGGGCGTCGTAGCGGGGCACGCGCACCAGGTCGTCGCCTCCTGGGCCATCACCGCGGCCGAACACCAGCCAGTCCAACGTCACACCCAGGCCTTCGGCGATGCGCGCCGCAATATCAATGCGCGGCCCGGCTACCCCGGAGCCTGAAAGCACCTTCGACACGGTGGCCTGCGGCAGACCGATCCGCGCCGCAAACGCCGTCACCTTCTCCGGCATGAGCGCTTCTCGGGCGCGCTGTGCAAACCCGTGATTATCAAAATTTGGATCGACGCCGGCGTCCATGCACAGGGTTGCGCCCTGAAACCCTTGACGAGTCAGCACGAAAGGGATCAGATGATCACGAAAGTGATGATCTGACGGACTTTTGTGATGAAGCGCGGTTGGCACGCCGAAGACATCAAGGCCGCGATCCGAAAAAGGGGTCGCTCATTGAAGTCTCTGGCTCTCTCTCATGATCTCTGCGAGAGCGCATGCCGCGCCGCCTTGCGTCGGCCGCAACCGGCCGCCGACAAGGTGATCTCCGAGTTTCTCGGCGTTCCGCTCCATAAGCTTTGGCCGGACCGCTACGGCCCCAATGGCCGCCGGCTCCGCATCCGTCACGTTCGTGATGAGAATAAGCAAAATCGTGACGGATCGCACCGTCAAATCGCGGAGGGCCGCTAGACATGGCCTCCGCAGCGCCTGTTGACCTGCCGATTTCGATGATCAGCGTCGGCCCGCGGCTTCGCCCGGTCGATCCTGCCGCCGTCCAGAACCTGCAGGTCGCCATCCAGGAGACGGTGTTCTTCGGGGCGATCCTGGTTCGCCCCATCGTGGGCGAGGAAGGCGAGCAGCGGTACGAGCTGGTCGCCGGCGCCCACCGCCTGGCCGCCATGCGCGGCCTGGGCCGGGCCAACATCCCGGCGACGATCCGGCCGCTGAGCGACGACGAAGCCCGGCAGATCGAAATCGACGAGAACCTGGTCCGTCGCGGCCTCACGCCCCTGGAGCGAGCGGAGATGCTCGAGGCGCGGTTCGCCGTCTGGAGCCGTCGGTTTCCGGACCGCGTCGTCAAGGAGGACGGCGAGGCGCGGCGGAAGCGCGGGCGGCCGAAAAAAGAGATCAACTTGATCCAATTTACGGCGGGAGCCCCTCAGACGATGGGCTTCGCCGTGGATACGGCGGGCGAGGTCGGCCTTTCTGAAGCGACGATCAAGCGGGCCTGGGCGACCGTTTCAGGCCTGCCCGCCGCCCTCCGCGAGCAGCTGCGCGGCACCTGGGTGGCGCGGAATGAAGGTGTGCTGCGCCAGCTGGCGGCGCTGAGCGACGCGAAGGCCCAGGCCAAGGCCATCAAGGTCCTGCTGGCCGGCCAGACGAAGAACGTCACAGACGCCCTGGCGATCGCCAACGGCGAGACGCCTGCGAAGAAGGCTCAGACGCCGGCCGACGAGACGTTGAAGGCCTTCAAGGCGCTGTGGGGCAAAGCCTCGCCGGCGGCCCGGGCGGCGATCCTGCATGAACTGGCGGGCAAGCCCCTGCCGGACGGCTGGCGCGTGGAGCAGGCCGATGGTTGAGCCCTTTGTGATCCCGCGCGCGGTGGACCGTCAGCGCCTGCTTGCGGCCTCTCGAACGCTCATCGCAGCCCTTCAATGGAAAGCGGGGCTTGATAGAGCAGCCGCAGAAGTACGGCGCGCGCTCGAGCTTGGTCCGAGAGGCCCTGGGGAAGCCGCATGACTTGGCTTCCTTCAGCATCCGCAACCATGGCCGCAGCCAACGCCACGGTGATCCGCGCGTGGAAGACGTCCATTGCGGCTGTCGAGAGGCTTGCGGGGTCGAACTCGCGCCCGGCCGCGACCTCTTCCAACGCCCGATCGAACTCGATCTCCGCCAAGGCCTCGACGGTTGGCGGCGGTCTGCCCGTCAATGGGGCGAGGAAGGTCCATAGGGCTTCCGCCACTTCGCGGCCGCTCATCTCTCGGGTGGCCTGCAACGTCCACCCCGGCGCCGCTCTGTCCAGATACGCAATGAGCAAACTGTCCGCCGCCGGATTGGCGGGCGGCCAAACAACGGTCGCCATCGATTGCTCCGCCATTTTTCGCAAGCTTAGCGGGAATTCCCCTAATGGCTAAGGCGAAGGGTGACAATCGGACGGGGGATCTGTTCGACGTCGAGCGGGTCTGGCCGGTGCGGGCGCCGCAGAGCCTGCCCAAGGCGCTCGACATGAAGCGCCAGATCTCCATGTCGATGATGGAGGCCGTCCGCGAGAGCGGGAAGACGGTTCCGGTCATCGCGGCGGAGATGACCGAGCTGCTGGGCGACGACGAGGTCACCCCGCAGCAGCTCTACGCCTACACCGCACCGTCCAAGACCACCCACAACATCAGTCTGGTCCGCTTCATCGCCTTCGTGCGGGCGACCGGCTGCCTGTGGCTCTGGGACGTGTGCCTCCACGACGAAGGTCTGCTGCTGCTGCAGGGCGAAGAGGCCCGGCACGCCCAGGCGAGCCTGGCCGAGGCGCATGGGCGCCGCCTCATCGCCGACGCCAAGCGCATCCGCAGCCAGGCCCCTCTTGAAGTTCGCATACCGCGGGGGCGGAGATGAGCATGGCGTCGGGGGGGAATTGCCAGGAGTGGTTCTCGGCCGCCGAGCTGGCCGAGCTGCGCCTGCCGGGCCTGCCGTCCACCAAGATGGGCGTCCTCAAGCAGGCCGAGCGCGAAGGATGGGCCGACGCAGAGTGCGACACCCGCGGGCCGCTGGCCCGCCCGCGGCGCGGGCGCGGCGGCGGGACGGAGTATCACCTGGCCCTGCTGCCGGAGACGGCCCGGGTCCAGCTGATGATGCGGGCGACCGAGCCGGCAGAGCGCGTCGACCGCGAGAGCGTCTGGATGCGCTGGGAGCGCCTGCCGGACTCGCTGAAGGCCGAGGCGCAGCGCCGGCTCGACGTCATCTCGCGCATCGAGGCCCTGCAGCGGAAGGGAATGCGCAAGGCGCATGCGGTGGACGAGGTGGTCAAGCAGGCCACCCGGGAAGCCCGCGCCGCCGGTGAGAAGCCGCCGTTCAGCACGAGCACGGTCTATGATTGGCTCCGGCGGGTCGTCGGCGTCGCCGTCGAGGATCGCGCCGCCTACCTGGCGCCGGACTATGCCGGGCGCACCGCCACCAGCAGCTGCCCGGCCGACGCCTTCGAGCTCTACAAGGCCGACTATCTGCGGCCGTCGAAGCCGACGCACGCGGCCTGTTATCGCAACCTGCAGCGCCTGGCCGGCGAGCGGGGCTGGGACCTGCCTTCCGCCAAGACGCTACAGCGCAAGCTGGAAGCCGAGATCCCGATCCCGGTGCAGGTCTACCTTCGCGAGGGCGGGGACGCGCTGAGCCACGCCTTCCCGCACATGGAGCGGGACCGCTCCTCCATCCTACCGATGCAGGTGGGCAACCTCGACGGCCACACCTGGGACGTGCGGGTCCAGTGGCCGAACGGCACGATCAGCCGGCCGCTATCGCTGGCCGTCCAGGACATCGCCAGCGGCAAGATCCTGGCCATCCGCTTCGACCTGACGCTGAACCACCACCTGGTTCGGCTGTCGCTCGGCGACGCCTTCCGCGACTTCGGCCTCTTCGACACCCTGATCATGGACAACGGCCGCGAGAACGCCGCCCAGGCGATCTCCGGCGGGCAGGCGCGCCTGCGTTGGGGCAAGACGCCCGAACAGGAGCCGGCCGGCCTGCTGAAGATCCTGGGTGTAAAGGCGATCTTCGCCCAGCCCTACTGGGGTCAGGCCAAACCGATCGAGCGGGCCTTCCGCAACTTCGCCCACGACATCGCCAAGCGCGCGGAGTTCGACGGGGCCTATACGGGCCACAACCCCGTCTCGAAGCCCGACAACTACGCCGAACGGGCCGTGCCCTTCGCCGAGTTCGAGGCGATCGTCCGCCGGGAGCTGGCCTTCTACAACGCCCAGCTGGGCCGCGTCGGCGCCGGCATGAACGGCCGGTCCTTCGATCAGGTCTTCGCCGAGGGCCTGGTCCGCCGGCCGCCGCGCCGGCTGACGCCCGAGCAGCTGCGCCTCTGCATGCTGGAATCGCGGCCGGTGGCCATGGACCCGCGCGCCGGCGCGGTGAAGGTCGAGGGCCACCGCTACTGGTCGCCGGAGCTGGGCGCCCTGAAGCGCCAGCGGGTCATCGTTCGGTTCGATCCGGAGCGGATGGAGGCCCCGGCCTACGTCTACGACATCCAGGGGCGGTTCCTCTGCGAGGCGCAGCGGATCGCCGCCGGCAGCTTCGACCGCCAGTCGGACGCCCGCGAACACAACAAGCACCGCCGGGACTTCGAGCGCCACACGCGCAAGGCCGCCGAGGCCGCGCGCCGGCTCACGCCGCGGGATCTCGCCGCCCATCACGCCCAGGCTGCCCCGCCCGTCGCGCCGATCGCCGACGAACGCGTGGTCCAGCTGGTCCCCACCGCCCCGCGCCGCGCCGACCAGGCCGGCGGGGCCAAACCCGACTTCAACGAGAGCTGGGAGCGCGGCGTCGCCGCGTCCCTGGCCCGCGGATGAGGAAAGCCCGCCCGGAGCGGCAACTCCGGACGGGCTCGAAGCACAACGTAAGTACAGGAGATAGCTATTCATGAACGTCATCCCCGGCAAGACCGAGTTCTCGGAGGCCGAGCACCAGGCGCTGATCGCGCGGGTGAAGGACATCCAGAAGCGGTTCGGCGTCAGCCAGGCCGACATCGGCCGGCAGGCCGAGGTCCCGTCGTCCTCGCTGAGCCAGTACCTGAACGGCACCTATCCCAATGAGACGGGCCGGGCCGAGATCGCCGCAAAGCTGGCGAAGTGGCTGAAGGCGCACGACGCCGAACAGGAGCTGCGCCGCCAACTGCCCCAGGCCCCGGCCTATGTGGCCCTGCAGGGCTCGCGGCAGATCTCCACCCTGCTGGGCTATGCCCGGCAGACCGGCCGCATGGTGCTGGTCACCGGCTCACCCGGCGTCTCGAAGACGGCGACGGCGCGGCAGTTCCGCGAGGACAATCCGCGCACCTGGTACACGGCCATGGACCCGTCCACGCGGGGCGTGCCGACCATGCTGCTGGAGATCCTGGCGGCCATGGGCGTCTCCGACGCCAAGGGCACGCCGCAGGCCCTGATGCGGCTGATCCACCAGCACGCCGTCGAGGCCAAGGGCCTGATCATCATCGATGAGGCCCAGCACCTCTCCGAGCAGGCCATCGAGTCGCTGCGGGCGCTCAACGACCGCACCCGGGCAGCCGGCGCGCCGGTGGGCATCGCCATGCTGGGCAACGAGACGGCCTACACCCGCGTCGGCCCGACTGGCGGCAAGGCCGAGTTCGCCCAGGTCTCCTCGCGCTTCGCCCAGCGCCGCTGGATCGTCGCGCCCGATCCGGCTGACGCCGCCACGCTGGCGCGGGCCTGGGGCGAGGCCAACCAGGAGGAGATCACCCGGGCGGAAATCGAATTCTGCCAGCTGATCGCCTCCAAGCCCGGCGGCCTGCGCAACATCGAGATGACGATGGAGTCGGCCCTGCTGGCCGCGCGCGGCGCCGAGGAACCCCTGACCGTCGACCACCTGCGAGCCGCCTTCGAGCAGCTCTCGGGCGTCGCTCACGGCCTGTGAGGAGCGCGACCATGAACACCAGCCTTGATCCCAAGCGCCAGGCGCTGAGCGCCGCCCGCCATCTTCGCACCCTGGTCGAGAACAACTGCCTCGTGCGCGCCGACTTCGACCGCCTGATGCGGAAGATCGAAGCCGGCCTGCAGGCCGAGCGCGAAGGGCCCTTCACGGCGCCCATCCCGGGCCAGTTCCGGGTCATCGAAGGGGATCGGCCGTGATCTCCCGCCCCTGGACCCTCGCGGGGCTGAGCGCGGTCTATGCGCTGAGCCGCGCCGGCGAGGGCCTGGGCGAGATCGCCGAGGCCACCGGCCGCTTCCGTCAGGAGTGCGACCTGGCGCTCTGGGCGCTGGTCGGCCGCACGCCTGAGCAGGCGCTTGAGCGCCTGAACCGGGACGCGGCGGGCGAGCCGCCGGCGCACGTGCCGCGGCCGTCTTCGCCCACGCTCGCCGCCCACATCGAGCAGGTGCACCCGTGAGCCCGCTGCGCGCCATCCGCCGCTGGCGGACCTACCTGCGGACCGTCCGCGGGCCTTGGCGCGCGGCCGAGGTCCGCCGCCGACCCGAACAGGTGCGCGCGGCCCAGATGGCGGCCGCCCGAGCCGCCTTCCTTTCCAGCCAGACCGCCGCCCAGCGCCAGCTCGGCGGCCCCATCCATGGAGACGTCCAGTGACCGAGCCCTTCTACGAGGCCGCGCACACGGAACTCGAGGCCGAAACCCGCGCGCCGAGCGCGCCCGTCGAGCAGGTCGGCGGCAAGCCGTACATGCGCTCGACCAAAGGCCACCTGGTGCCGGTGGAGAGCATTTCGCCGGTGGACCTGCTGATGGACGAGATGGTCCGCAAAATCCACGGCTACGCCGAGGCGCTGTCGGCCCAGGTCGCCCGGTTCAAGCAGCACACGGCCGACGACATCTACGGCTTTATGGCGCTGCTGGCGCAGGAGTACGACATCGTCCGCGGGGGGCCGAAGGGCAACGTCACCTTCCAGTCCTTCGACGGGCTGCTGCGGGTCAGCGTCCAGACGGCCGAGCGGGTCACCTTCGGACCGGAGCTGCAGGCAGCCAAGGCGCTCGTGGACGAGTGCCTGCTGGACTGGTCGGCCGAGAGCGGCGCGGAGCTGCGCACCATCGTCCAGAACGCCTTCAACGTGGACAAGCAGGGCGACGTCTCGCCGGCCCGCATGTTCTCGCTGCTGCGCTACCGCATCGAGGACGAGCGCTGGAAGCGCGCCATGAAGGCGGTCACCGACAGCATCCGGCCGATCGGGACCAAGGAGTATTTCCGGTTCCATCGGCGCGCGAGCGCCAGCGCTCCCTGGCAGCTGGTCACCATCGATCTGGCGGCGGCGTGATGGAACGGCCCGCCATCTCCCAGGACATCGGCCTAGCCGTGGACGCCCACGGCCTGGTCCACCTGCGCCTGCTGAACAGCCAGGGGGGCAAGCTCGCCATCCTGGTCATGGCGCCCGAGCAGGCCCGCAAGGTCGCCGCCACCCTGAACCAGGTTGCCGACAAGGCCGCCCAGGTGGCCGCCACGCCGATGACGGAGGTCCACTGATGCTCCGCGATCCCGAGGTGCTGGACATCATCTCCTCAGGCGTCCTGCTCGGCCGGGCGGCCGAGGCGCTGTCGCCGTTCGAGGCCGAGACGGTGGCCGAGATCAGCCAGCGGTTCGTGGACTACCGCCGCGAGGCCGTGGTCACCGAGGCGGAGTGGCAAGTTCTGCGCACCGCGCTCGAGGCCATGCGCCGGGCCATGGCCGAGCGCCTGGCGCAGGGGCAGGCGGAGGCGGCGTGACATGGCCGAGCTTCGCCACACGCTCCTAAGCCCGCCCTATGGGGTCACGCTGTCGCCGGGCGACTACACCGTCAGCGACGACGGCACGGTCTTCGACGCTGACGGCCGGGTCTTCTGCGTCCTGGGCCATCCCGAAGAAGCGCTCTGCGAACAGGATCTGGCGAACGGCGCCGCCGTGCTGGCTCTGCCTCACCTGTCCGCCGCGGTGCGTGACGCGGAGGCCTTCCTCGCCACCTTCGAAGACGCGCCGCTGCATAAGGGCTTCGTGCCGCTCCTGCGCCAGCTCCGCGAAGCGATCGACCGCATGGAGGGCCGGCCATGACCGCGACCCACGCTCCGGTGCCGGTGCGCCGCATCATCACCGTCGCCGCGCTCCAGGCCGGGCTGTCGGCAGACGAACTGCTGGCGCGGCGTCTCTCGGCCGGACCTGTGATGGCTGCCCGCGATCGCGCGGCCATGCTGGCGCGCCACCTGCGGCCGGATCGATCCTGGTCCGCGCTCGGCCGCGAGTTCCGGCGCGACCGGGGCGGCCTGATCCGGTGCGCCGGCCGCGCGGTGGCGCGGTACGTCGCGCAGGACGCCGAAGAGGTCGCCGCCGTCCACGAGATCGGGGCCATGCTCGAGGTCGAGGTGGGCGAGATCTCCATGGTCAGCTCGCAGGTGAACTTCCTGCGCAACGAGCTGGCCCGCGCGCGCCGCCGCGTCGCCTATCTCGAGCGCGAGCTGATGACGCTCGAAGGCGGGGCGTCATGAGCTTCCCGGTGCGCCACATCGTTCGTGTCACCGATCACGCCGTCATCCGCTGGTTGGAGCGGGTCGAGGGCCAGAATGTCGAGCGCGCCCGCCAGGCGATCCTCGCCTGCGATCCGGAAGGCTGGATCGCCAAGGGGGCGGCCGGCCTGCAGTTACCGAGCCTCGGCGTCCGCCTGGTCGCCCGCGATGGGACCATCGTCTCCGTCATCCCCCTGCATGAGGCGCCGCGCTGATGGTGGCCTATTCGTTCAAACCCTCCTTCGTCGTCGAGATCATCGCGAGGCGGAAGCGCCAGACCATCCGGCTTCCGCGCAAGCGGCACGCCCGGCCGGGCGAGGCACTCCAACTGTTCACTGGTCCTCGGATGAGGCCGGTGCGCGTGGGCGCCGCGACTTGTCGGGCGGTGATTGACGTCCGCCTCGATTTCTCTGCTGAGCGGGTGGAACTCTCGAACGCCATCGTCATCGAGGGCGACGCAGCTTTGAACGACTTCGCTGTCCGGGACGGGTTCTCGCCGCGCGCCGGACTGGAGATCGCTCCCTGGGAATACATGGCTCGCTGGTGGGCCATGACACACCCTAACCAGCCCATCTTCGCCGGCGTGCTG
>CAYQPL010000003.1:17121-30937 GCA_964419395.1 uncultured Phenylobacterium sp.
GATCGACTGGGACGACACCTTTCGGCCGCCCGTTGAGGAGCCACGCTGATGGCGCGCCGCAAGACGCCGCGCCGCCCGGGGCGGCAGCCCAAGGTGGTGGCCTGGAGCCCGGCCATCGAAGGGCTCTTTCGCCTGGCGGCGGTCGGCTGGACGCCGCCGGCGACGGTCCGTGTGAGCCAGGGCGGCGCCAGCATGACCTGGTCGGCCGACTTCGCCGACGAGAAGGGCCAGTCGTTTACGCTGAAGGTGCGCCTGCGGCGCGCGAAGGATGGTTGGAAGCTCGCCGAAGAGACGCTGCAGACGCGTCTGATCTATCGGGCAGGAGCGGCCGAATGAGCGCCGCTCGCGCCTTCAGCGGCCGCCACGCGATGCTGGCCAAGGTCCATCTGGCGGCCAAGGAGCTGGCGCTGGACGAGGACGCCCGCCGCGACGTGATCGAGCGGGTGACCGGCGGCCTCCGCTCGGCCGGCGACTGCACCGACGCCCAGCTCGACGCCGTGCTGGCGGAGTTCAAGCGGCTGGGATGGAAGCCGAAGCCCGCCGCCCGGGCGAGAACGGGCAAGGCGCCCATTCTCGGTCGCAAGGCCGCGACCCACCCGGTCGCCCTGAAGGCGCGGGCCATGTGGATCTCGCTCTGGCACCTGGGCGTGGTCCGCTCTTCTACCGAGGCGAGCCTGGAAGCTTTCGCCAAGCGCCAGCTGGGCGTCGATCGGCTGCAATGGGCTGACCAGGCGCAGGGCTACCGGCTGATCGAGGCGCTGAAGGCCATGGCCGAGCGGGCCGGCTGGAGCCAGGACCTGTCGCTGATCAAACCGGACCGGCAGGTCTGGACGCTGAAGGCCCGCCTGCATAACGCCCAGCTGCGCCAGCTCGGGGAGCCGCCGGCGCGCCTGCAGGGCGTCAGCGAAGGCGAGCTGGACAAGATGATCGCGGCGGCCGGCGAGCTGGTGCGCGCGAGCCTTGCCGCTGGCGGCGACGGGAAATGAGCCCCGCCGACCTCTTCACCTGGCGCGAGGAAGCCGAGGCGGCCGCGAAGGTCGCCGCGGCCGAAGCCGAGCGCGCCCAGGCGGAGCGGTCGCGGCGCTATGCGCCCCACGGCGAGATCCGCACCCGGCAAGCCCGCCTTGAGGCGGCGACAGCCGAGGCGCTGCGGGCCGAGATCGCGCTGACGCGCCTGCGGGCCGAGGACCGGCCATGACGCGGCTGCCGGGTATCCTTGGCCTGGGCGAAGAGCTGGCCGGCCGTGAGGCCGCTCAGCGTCTGGCGCTGCGGCGCGGCGGCACGGAGATCAAGCTCTCGCGCCATCCGAAGGGCGTGCTGGCCCAGATCGTGGGCGAGGAAGCGGCGGCCAAGATTGTCGACGCCCTGGGGCCGGAAAAGGTGACGGTGCCCATGGCCCATTTGCGGGGACAGAAGGGACGTCGTGCGGCGGCGGCGAAGATGCTGGCCTCGGGCGCTTCGGCCAACGCCGTGGCCCAGGCCTGCGACATCCACGAACGGACGGCGCGGCGCGTTCGGGAGCGCCTGAAGAGCGACCTACCGCTCTTTCCCGAGGACTGATCCGGACATCTGTCCGGGGCTACGGCCCCCTCAAGCGCGGCCATGCTGCCCATGACAAGTCGCCCGGCGCAAGCCGGGTTTTGCGTGGGGCCGATCTTGAACAAACCCGCCACCTTCGAGGTTCCAAGGCCTGCGGGCTGGACGCCGCAGCACGAGGCGCGCTGGGACCAGGTCTGCACGCGCGTCCTGCGCATCGAGGGCGGCCATGTGGACGATCCCGTCGATCGCGGCGGCGAGACGAAGTACGGCATCTCGCTGCGCTTCCTGAAGGCGGCAGGCGGCCTCGACGCCAACGGCGACGGCTTCGGCGACCTGGACCTGAACTTCGACACGGTGCTCGACGGTCAGGACATCCGGGCGCTGACGCCGGAGATCGCCCGTTCGATCTACCTGAAGCACTTCTTCATCGGCCCTGAGCTGTGGAGCCTGCCGCGTCCCTATGACGCCGCCATGTTCGACCAGGCGGTCAACGGCGGCACGACGGCGGCGATCAAGATCCTGCAGCGCGCGCTGAACCGGCAGGGGAAGCCGTACCTCAAGGTGGACGGCGTGCTGGGTCCGAAGACCCGCGCCGCCTTGGCCGAGCGCCTGCGGTACGGCTACCCGGTCCTGCAGGCCGTGCGCGAGGAGGCCGCTGAGCGCTACCGCGCCATCGTGCGCGCCGATCCCAGCCAGAAGCGGTTCCTGAAGGGCTGGGAGCGCCGGGCCGCGGAGCTGGGTCGTGTCTGATCCCGCGCCCCTTCCGCGCCTGGCCGAGATCAGCTGGCGCTACCGCCGGCTCTTCAGTTTCGGCCTCGTGGCGGCCTGCTGCTGGCTCGTGCGGGCGATCATCTTTCGCACCGAGGACCCGGCGGTCCTGAAGGCCCTGGCGCTCGCGCTCTGCGGCCTGATCGCCCTGGTGACGCTGGTCTATGTGACCGGCGCGCTGGCCACCGACATCGCCCGCATCGTCGCGATGGTGAAGACCGCCCGCATCATCACCGAGAAGGGGCCGCCGAAGTGAACATCCGCGCCCTGATCGGCTACGTCTTCCTGGGTTCGCTGGCGCTGGCCATCGCCACCGCGACAATCCAGAGCTTGCGCCTGGATGCGGCTCAGAAGGATCTGGCCGCCCACGCCGCCTGCGCCGAGGCGCTCGCCGGCAAGCCCGAGGCCTCGCCGGCCGAGGCCGTCTGCGAGCCCGTTGTCGCCGCCGCCCACCGAGCGGCTGAGCGGGCGCGAGCCTGTGAGGCGGCGCTGACCGCCGGCGACCTGCTCGCCCTGGAGCGCGCCTGCCCCACGTCGGTGAAGCGGCTGGACGGCCAGGTCCGCGCCGACGCCCACACGATCGAAAGCCTGCGCGGCCAGCTGGCGCAGGCCGCCGAGACCCTGACCCATGCCGTGGCCCGCGCCGAGGCGCGCGGCCGCACCCAAGCCGAAAGAGACGCCCGTGCCGAAGCTGTCCGCCAGCTCGCGCCTCGCGACGGTGATGGCCTTCGCGTCTATGACGCTGGCCGCCTGTGCGAGCGCTTCGAAACCCAGCCCTGCGCCTGACGCGCCGGCGCCCAACCCGGTCGTCCGGACGCTCTACGAGACGCGCCTGATCTGCCCGGCCGAGGTGATGCTGGAGATCCCGTCGGCTGCGAGGCCGGCGGCCGACGCTGTGGTGCGCGCCAACCCTACCGGCGACGCCTACCTGCAGGCCAAGGACGCCCGCGAGGATCTGCTCGCCGACCGCCTGGCCGACGCGCAAGCCCAGTGTGCCGCCGAGACGGCGGCGCCATGAGCGACGACGTGGACCGGGCGCAAACCCTCGAGACCTTCGGCCGCAACCTGGCGCTCCGCCAGGCGCTGGGCCGGGTCGAGACGATCCGGCCGAGCCGGCCCGGGATCTGCGTCGACTGCGCCGACCCGATCGAGACCGGGCGCCTGGCCGCCAGGCCCGGCGCCCGGCGCTGCCTCACCTGTCAGGAAGCGCATGAGCGCGTCCGCCGTAACCACGCCCGAGGATGACCGTGGAAGAGTTGCTCAAGTACTGGCCCATCGCGGTCTTCCTCCTGAACCTACTGACGGTCTGGGCCTGCTGGTCTCTTCGCCAGCTCGCGAAGATCGAGATCGCCGCCGCGGTGAAGTCCCTCAGCCAGAAGGACGAGGAGATCTGCGGCGATGTGGACGAGCACGACACCAAGATCACCAAGCTCGAAGGGCGGGTCGAACACATCGAGGACGACATCGCCGAGCTGCCCACCAAGGCCGACATCGCCAGGCTCGAAGGTGACGTCAGGGAGGTCGGCTCGGCGGTGCGCGCCGTCCAGAGCGGGGTCGGCCGGCTTGAGGGCTACTTCCTGAGCAAGGGTGTGGAGAAGGCCGGATGAGCTACCAGGAGCACTTCGCCAAGCACCTGCGGATCTCGCTTCTCCGTCTCCTGAACGAAGCGCCCAGCTGCCGCGCCAACAGTTCGATCCTGGCATCGGCGGTCCAGAGCCTCGGCCTGACGGCGACCCGCGACCAGGTGAAGATGGAGCTGGCTTGGCTCACCGAGCAGCGTCTGCTGACGACGGAGGATCTGGGCGACCTGCTGGTCGCCACCCTGACGGAACGGGGCTGCGACGTCGCCGAAGGCCGCGCCGTGGTCCCTGGCGTCCAGCGTCCCACGCCGCGGGGTTGAGGGATGGGCAAGCGAGGCTTCGCCTCCCAGCTGCCGCCGGATCTCCGCGAGGAGCTGGACCGGCAGATCGTCGATGGTCGGCTGTCGGTCGATGAGCTGTGGGAGTGGCTGAAGGACCGGGGCGTCGAGGTCGGCCGATCTTCCGTCCACCGGCACATGCAGTCGGTGGAGGAGGTCTCCGCGCAGATGCGCGAGGCCCGCGAGGCGGCCCAGGCCATCGTCGGCCAGCTCGGTCCCGACGCGGCCGAGGGCAAGATCGGCCAACTGCTGATCGAGGTGACGCAGAACATCGCCTTCAAGATCGCCCGCGAGCGGCTGACCCGTGAGGACGGCCCGGGCCTGGGGATGGAGGAGCTGATGTTCCTGACCAGCTCGATCCAGAAGCTCACCTCGGCCCAGGCCACCGACCAGGCGCGCATCGCCAAGATCCGCGCCGAGGAGGCCAAGAGCGCCGCCGCCCGAGCCGAGAAGGCCATGAAGTCGAAGGGCATGTCGGGCGACACGGTGGACTTCATCCGCCGCGCCGTCCTGGGGACGGCCGAGTGAAGCTCAATCCCGCATCCATGGCCGATCAAAAGGCCTTCGAACGGGACGCCTCTGCCGCCGCGTTCGAGCAGCTGCCCAGGGGCGATCTGCTGCTCAAGTACCAGGCCGGCACCCTGGACCGGCTCTTCGCCGGCGTCTCGCTGCTGGTCATCGAGAAGAGCCGCCGCATCGGGCTGACCTGGGGCCTGGCGGCCTATGCGGTGCTGAAGGCCGGCGCCGCCCCGTCCAAGGGCGGCATGAACGCCTGGTACATGGGCTACGACATGGAGATGGCGCGGGAGTTCATCGACACCTGCGCCGTGTGGGCGCGCGCCTTCGGCATCGCCGCCGAGGCCGCCGACGAGGAGATGCTCGACGGCGACGGCGAGAAGGTCCAGGCCTTCCGCATCCGGTTCGCCTCCGGCTTCAAGATCGTCGCCCTGCCGTCGGTGCCCCGCGCCCTTCGGGGCAAGCAGGGCCTGGTCATCATCGACGAGGCCGCCTTCCACAAGGACCTTGCGGAGGTCCTTAAGGCGGCGATCGCGCTGCTCATGTGGGGCGGCCAGGTGGTGGTCGTCTCCACCCATGACGGTGTCGCCAACCCCTTCAACCTGATGCTGGACGACGTCCGATCCGGCCGGCGCAAGGGCGAGGCGATCACGATCACCTTCGACGACGCCATCGCCGATGGCCTCTACGAGCGCATCGCCATGACCTTCGAGGTCAAGGGCCGGACGATCGCGCCCAAGGCCGAGTGGATCGCCGACATCCGGGCCACCTATGGCGAGGACGCCGAGGAGGAGCTGGACTGCATTCCGAAGGCCGGTGCGGGCTCCTGGCTGGATCCGGCGGCGCTGGCCGCCTGTGAACACCCCGACGCGGGACGGCCGGAGCTCTATGCCGGCGGCCCCTACTTCATGGGCCGCGACATCGCCCGCCGCCGCGACCTGGCCGTCATCTATGGGTGCGAAGAGGTGGGCGACGTGCTCTGGCTGCGCGATCGCTGGCTCGGCCGCGGCGCCACCTTCCAGGCCCAGGACGACGCCTCGGCCGAGCTGATCCGCAGCCGGCGGATGATCCGCTACTTCATCGACCAGACCGGCATGGGCGAGAAGGTGGTCGAGGACGAGCAGCGCCGGTACGGCGAAACCCGTGTGACCGGCGTCCTGCTCACCGGCGCCAACCGCCTGGACCTGGCGATCGCCCTGAAGGACCGGGTGGACCGCTGCCTGCTGCGCATCCCGCCCAAGCCGGAGATCCGCACCGACTTCCGCGCCATCAAGAAGAAGGGCGGAATCGCGGGCTCGGTCACTCTCGTCAACGACGGCGATGTCCACGCCGATGAGTTCTGGGCCGCCGGCCTGGCCTGCAGCGCGGCCGCCGTGCCGTACCAGGAGTTCGCCTATCACCGGGTCAGCGGCCGCGACTTCTCCGGAGAGAGCGCGCTCGCCCGCCGTCGCGCCGAGAACGACGGCGCCACAGTCGCTGGCGGCGGCTTCAGAGGATTCAGGTTCTAGTCATGGCCCAGCTGCTCGGCCCCGATGGCCGCCCCATCGTCGCGGCGAAGAAGACCCTGCCGGAGGAGGTCGCCCGCCCCGGTCTGACCGGCGTGCGGCAGGCCTGGTCAGCCGAGAGCGCTGTGGCGGGCCTCACGCCCGATCGCCTCGAGGCGATCCTGCGGCAAGCCAACCAGGGCGACATGGACGCCTTCCTGGTCCTGGCCGAGGAGATGGAGGAGCGCGACCCGCACTATGGTTCGGTGCTGCAGACCCGCAAGCTCGCGGTCCTCGGCCTCGACCGGCAGCTCACCTGGTCGAAGGGCCAGGAAGACGACGCTCGCGCCGAGGAGATCCTGGAAGCGTGCGCAGTCCTGGTCGACGCGCCCGCGTTCGAGGATCTGATCGAGGGCAGCCTCGACTCCATCGCCAAGGGCTATTCGGCGACCGAGATCCTCTGGGACACCAGCGGCAATCAGTGGCGGCCGAAGGCCGACGTCCACCGAGACCCGCGTTGGTTCCGCTTCGACCGGGCGACGGGCCGCGAGCTGCGCCTGCGCGAGGCCGGCGCGCTGGACGGCGTGCCGCTGCCGCCGTTCAAGTTCGCCGTCCACCTGGCGGGCCGCAAGTCGGGCCTGCCGGCGCGCAGCGGCCTGGCGCGCCTGGTGGCCTTCAGCTTCGTCTGCAAGCTCTATGGCCTGAAGGACTGGATGGCCTATGCGGAGATCTTCGGCATCCCGCTGCGCCTGGGCCGCTACGACGGATCGGCCTCGCCGGCGGACGTCGAGGTTCTGAAGCGGGCGGTGTTCGGCCTGGGCTCGGACGCCGCGGCGGTGATCCCGAAGTCGATGGACATCGAGTTCCCGCAGCTGGGCGCGGCCACCAGCGGCACCGACCTCTTCGAGAAGCTGGTCAAGTTCATCGACAGCCAGGTGTCCAAGGCCGTCCTCGGCCAGACCATGACGACCGACGATGGCTCCAGTCGCGCCCAGGCGCAGGTCCATGACGAGGTCCGCACCGATCTTCTGAAGGCCGACGCCCGCGGCACGGGCAAGTGCGTGACGCGCGACGTGCTCGCGCCCTTCGTCGCCTTCAACTGGGGACCTGACGCCCCGGTCCCGCGGCTCAACCTGGTGGTGGACGAGCCGGAGGACATCGAGAGCCTATCGACCGCGCTCGAGCGCCTGGTGCCGCTCGGCCTGCGCGTCGACCAGGCCGAGGTCCGCAGCAAACTGAAGCTCACCGAGCCTGCGGACGACGCTTCGGTGCTGACGCCCCCGGCAAGGACTGAGCCGAAGGTGATCCCGCCGCCGGCGCTGACGCGCGATCGCCGCCGGCCGGCTCTGGCGCGCGCCGGTCGCGCGGCTGCGGTCGAGAGGCGCGAGGCCGTCGAGGACGCCCTCGATGAGATCCAGCTCGCCGCCCTGGATGGGTGGGAGCAGACTTTCGGCGTCGAGGCTGAGGCCGTGATCGGGGTCGTCCGCGAGGCCGCAAGTTTCGAAGAGGTGGTTCAGGGCCTGGACCGGATGGCTGGGGATCTCGCCGCGCCGGCGACGGCGCGCGCCCTGGCGCGGGCCATGTTCCAGGCCGCCGCGCTCGCCAAGCCCCGCGAGCGGGCGTGATGACCGAGCCCTGCCGCTACGCGAACCGTCCCGAGGTCTGCGAAGACGAGCGAGGGCGGCCACTGGCGGCCGAGCGGGTGCTCTGCGCCTGGACCCACTTCCATCCGGCGGCGGTCGAGGCGCTGACGCAGTCGCCGCCCTGGCTGCAGCGGGCGGCCCTGGCCGGCCACCTGATGCGGGCCGACGATTGCGGCCGGTGCCCGTTCCACGAAGCTGGCCCTCCCGTCGAGGGTCTGTAGTGGCGGCGGATCGATTCAGCCTGGACATCGGGCCTGATCCCGCTGCGGTCGCCTTCCTGGCCGGCAAGGGCGTCGAGCGCTCCTGGCGCTGGCCCACGCTTTGGCGCGAGCAGCACTCGGCCGCCTTCACGCTGGCTGGCGTCTGGCGCCTCGACGTCATCGCCGCCGCCCAGGAGCTGACCACCCAGGCCGTGCGCGACGGCGAGACCTTCGCCCAGTTCCAGACGAACTTTGCCGAGCGGCTGAGCAAGCTGGGATTCGCCGGCCGCCAGACCGTGACGGAGTTCGCCGAGGGGCCGCGCCGGGTGAACCTCACCGCGCCCTGGCGCACCCGGGTGATCTACGACACCAATGTCCGGCAGGCCTATGCGGCGTCCGAATGGGCGGCGATCGAGCAGACCAAGGCCGACTTCCCGGCGCTGCAATACCAGGGCGTCCGTGACGAGCGCACGCGGGCTTCGCATGCCCGCTGGTTCGGAATCGTGCTTCCCGTCGACCACGTCTTCTGGCGCACCCACTATCCGCCCAACGACTGGTACTGCCGTTGCTACGTGATCCAGATCTCGGTGGACGAGCTGGCGGACGGCGCGGCGAAGCTCACCACTGAGGCCGATCTCGCCGAGACGGGCTACAGCTCCGACCCCGAAGAGTGGCCCGAGTGGCGGCACGCCCAGACGGGCCGCACCTCGCGCACACCGCCGGGCGTCGGCCCGGGCTTCGCCTACAATGCGGGTCAGGTGCGCCGGGCGAACCTCGCTGAACTCCTCGGTCGGCGGATCGAGAGCCTGCCGCCGCCCCTGGCCAAGGCCGCCTCGGCCGACCTCGCGGCCCTGCCGCAGTTCGGCGACCTGGTCGAGGATGCTGTGGCGCTGGGCCAGTCCCGCGCCGCGTCCCGTTCGGCCGAAGCCGCCCGGCTGCTGGCCTCCGGCGTGCGCCGTGACGAGGCCGAGCGCCTGGCTCGGGAGAAGGCCGACGCCGAGCAGCCATTCCCGACCGCCAGCTGGCCGCTGGCCGGCGCGCCGGAGGAGCCGCCGTTCGAGGGCGCCCGCCTGGTGGTGGTGAACGCCTCGGCGATCGGCCACTCGGCCGACCAGCATCCGACCCGGCCGGCGGACTGGGATCGCGTGCGCCAGCTGGTGGACGACGGAGAGATCTGGCAGTCGGCCCGTGGCGAGTTGACGATCGTCGGGCGCTTCCGCTCGGCCGACGGCGAGCAGCTGTGGGCGCTGGGCCTGAAGCGGACGGACGGAGCGTGGCGGGTGCGGACTCTCTTCCCGACCTCGCCGCGGCGGCGCGCACGGTTCGCCAAGGACCGGACGATGGTCCGCGCCGGCCGAGGGGGCTTTGCGCCCTGATGAGGGAATGCGGCGGCCGCGGGCACGCGACCTTCCCGTATCGAAGGACGCCCTCATGGAGAGCGCCCGACCAGCTGCACGATTGGCTCGGCCGCCGCCCTTCGAATGTAGGCGAAACCCACCTCGAAAACCAGCCTCAGAGAAGGCCGCCCAGGAGGCGCGCCGGGGGGCCGGGCGCTCCAGAGGCCGCCGGCGGGCTTCGAATCGGCCCCTGAGGCGTTCGAGGGCCTTCGAGGCGCGTTCGAGAGGCTTGGGGCGGGTCGCTCATTGATGGGGCGCTGGCCTGGCGGTGCGGACAACTGTCCGGGGCTACAGGCTGCGGCGACGCTCCGAAGATGCCCCCATGCATCGCACCCTGTCCATCCCGGAGAGTCGTCATGTAACCGCCGAAGGGCGGCGGCGGTTGCTGGCCTGCGCCAGCGCCGCGGCCGCCGCGGCCGTTGCCTATGGCGCCGGCATCGAGGTCTCGCTGGCGAGGTCGGCCGACGACCAGCCGCCGGAATGGGTTCAGGTCTTCCCCGAGGGCCGCGACGTCCTGGCCCGCGACGGTCGCAAATGGACGCTCTCGAACCCGGCCGGCCTCGTGGCCGCCTTCGCCGCCAATCAGGCCGACCTTCCCCTCGACATCGAGCATGCCTCGGAGCTGAAGGCGCCCAAGGGCGAAGAGGCTCCGGCGCAAGGCTGGATCAAGGCCGTCGCCCACCGGCCCGGCCAAGGCGTCTTCGTCCAGGTCGACTGGACCGCGGAGGGCGCCGCAGCCTGGCGCGCCCGGCGCTACCGCTACGTTTCACCGGCCTTCGTTCATACCGCGGAGGGCGAGATCCTCGCCCTGTCGTCGGTGGCGCTGGTCACTCGCCCCGCCCTCTACGTTCCGGCGCTCGCCCGGTCCGAGGGCCAATCCCCCCAGGAACAGACTTCCATGAGCCTGCTCACTCGGCTGGTCGGCGTGCTTGGTCTCGCCGCCACCACCACTGAAGACGACCTGGTCGCGGCCATCACGACCCAGAAGTCGCTGGCGGCCGACATCCGCAATCCGGAGAAGTTCGTGCCGGCGGCCGATCTGCAGACCGCGCTCGCCCGCGCCACCACGGCCGAGAACAAGCTGGCTGAGATCGAGACCGAGACGAAGGCCGCTACCGCCGCCGCCAAGGTCGATGCGGCCATCGCCGCCGGCAAGCTGGCGCCGGCTTCGCGCGAGCACTGGCTCTCGATCGCCTCGGACAGCGGCGAGGCCTTCGACAAGGCGGTCGCCGCCATGCCCGCGATCCTCGACCCCAGCAAGACCGACAAGAAGCCGGAAGCGGCCGAGGGCGATGGCGACGGGCTCACCGCCGACCAGGTGGCGCTGTGCGCCTCCCTCGGCCTCGATCGGAAGGCCTTCGCCGCCACCCTGAAGGAGCAAGCCTGAGATGGCCGCCCAGACTGACAACCGCCGCGTCGAGCGCATCGACGGCCATCGCCGCCGCCTGCCGGTGAAGGCCAACGTCGTCTGCTTCCAGGGCGCCATCGCCGTCATGAACGGCGCCGTGGTGCAGCCTGGCGCGGCCGCGGCGAACCTGCGCGCGGTCGGCGTCTTCGAAGCCTACGCCCAGGGCGGCGCGGCCGACGGGACCGTGGAGGCCGACGTGGTGCGCGGCACCTACAAGTTCGCCAACGACGACGCGGCCCCGGTCACCGCGGCCCACATCGGCTCGTCCTGCTACGTGCTCGACGACCAGACCGTCTCGTCCTCCCACAACACCAACACCCGCTCCGTCGCCGGCGTCGTCTTCGACGTCGACAGCGATGGCGTCTGGGTCACGATCTAAGGAACGCGCCGCCTATGAGCCGCCCCATCACCCAGCAGCTGCTCTCGGACCTGTTCGTCGGGTTCAAGACCAGCTTCCGCTCCGGTTTCGCCGGCGTGACGCCCACCTGGAACCAGGTGGCGACCCTGGTGCCGTCCTCGGCCCGCACCGAGAAGTACTCCTGGCTCGGCAACTGGCCGAAGCTGCGCGAGTGGGTCGGCGATCGCGTGGTCAAGCAGCTGGCCGGCCATGGCTACGAGGTGACCAACCGTCGCTTCGAGAGCACCGTCGATGTCGACGCCGACGACATCAAGGACGACCAGCTCGGCATCTACGGCCCGATGTTCGAGGAGATGGGTCGCGCGGTTACGGCCTTTCCCGACGAGCTGATCTTCGCGCTGCTGGCCGTCGGCCACCAGGCCAAGTGCTACGACGGCCAGCCCTTCTTCGATGACGAGCATCCGGTCGGCGACGGCACGGCCTCGAACATCACGGCCGGCGGCGGCGCGCCCTGGTACCTCCTCGACGTGTCCCGCGCTCTGAAGCCGCTGATCTACCAGAAGCGCGAGGACTTCGACCTGGTCGGCCTGGACGATCCGCGCGACCCGAACGTCTTCTGGAAGAACAAGTTCGTCTACGGGACGACCGGCCGCGCCGAGGCGGGCTTCGGCTTCTGGCAGATGGCCCACCGCTCCCAGGCGACCCTGGACGCCGCTGGCTACAAGGCCGCGCGGACCGCCATGGGCGAGCTGAAGGATGACGAAGGCCGCCCGCTGGGCGTCGGCGCCAAGCTGCTGGTGGTGCCACCCTCCCTCGAGGGCGCCGGCCGCGAGATCCTGCAGGCCGAGCGCAACGCCGCCGGGGCGACCAACATCTGGCGCGGCACCTGCGACCTGCTGGTCGCGCCGCACCTGGCCTGAGCCGCGAGCCATGGCCACCCGGTCGGCTAAGGGCGCGAAGGCGTCCGCGACTTCCAAGCCGGCGGCTCAGGCCGCCGGTTCCCAATCCCAGGGCGGGTCGGCTGGATCCGCCGCGCCCGCAGGCGGTCCGGAGCAAGAGCCGGCCGCCGCCCTCGAGCCGTCCAGCGTGAGTACGGACGGCTCCGGCGAGACCGTCGGCGCCCAAGCGCCGGCGGTCTCGGACGATACCCCGCGAGCGAGCCAGGATGCGCCGAGCATCCCCCCGGCGGCGGCTGACCCCGCCGCCGGGGCCGGAGGCGAACCGCGGATAATCACCACCCCCAACCCCGCCGGCCGCCCCCCCCGGCGGGGCGGCGTCGGCTGGGCGGGAACCTTCAGCACCCAGCTGGTGGCCGCCGACCAGGCACAGCGCGTCTGGACCGATCCCCACCTCGACTTCGAGGCGCGCGACTGATGCCCTTCGCCGCGGTCCAAGATCTGACCCTGCGCTTCGGGGCTGAGGAGCTACGACTGCTCAGCGACCGGCATGGCGCGGGCGAGACGGATTCGGCCGTGGTCGAGGCCATGCTCGAGGACGCCGACGCCGAGATCGTCAGTCTGATCGGCCATGCGGTCACGATCGACGTGGCGAACCCGCCCCGCACCCTGCGTCGCCTCGCCGGCGACATCGCGCGCTACCGCCTCTACGGGGCCAACCCGCCCGAGGCGGTGCGCAAGAACTACGAGGACGCGCTGGCCTTCCTGCGCCGCGTGGCCGACGGCAAGGCGACCCTCGACGGAGGCGCGATCGCCCCGGCCGCCGCTGTCGCCTCGCCGCGGCCGGCGGCCACCGACCCGGGCGTGCGGATCTTCCGGCGGGGGCTATCGTGACTGGGGTCACCCTCCGCTTTTCCCTCGAGGACGCCAGCGCCCGCGCCGAGCTGAAGGCCGCCCGCTCGCGCGGCGTCGACCTTCGCCCTGGCTGGCGCGCGGTCGGCCAGGCCGGCGTCGCCCAGACGCGCCGGCGGTTCCTCTCCGGTGTCGGTCCGGACGGCTCGCCCTGGAAGAAGGGCCGTAAGCCGACGGGCCAGACCCTGATCGAGAGCGGCCTCCTGCTGCGCTCGATCGGCGTCCGCAACGCCTCTCAAGGCGGCGTCGAATGGGGTTCGAACCGCGTCTATGCGGCCATCCACCAATTCGGCGGAACGATCCGGCCGGTGAAGGCGAAGGCTCTGCGCTTCAAGGTGGCCGGCGGCTTCGTCGTGGCCACGGCCGTGCGGATTCCGGCGCGGCCCTATCTCGGCGTCAACGTCCAGGATCTCGAGGCCTTCGCCAAGATCCTGCTGCGGCACATCGCCGGCCCCATTGAGGCGGCCGGCTGATGCACCTCCTCTCGCTGTCACCTGCCATCGAGCGCCTGAAGGTCCAGGCCCGCAGCCTGCGCCAGGTCGGTGCGGCCGCCGACTTGGCCGCGGGCCTGGCGGCCGGCGCCCTGCGCGCCAGCCCCTCGGCCTTCATGCTGCTGAGCGGCGCCGAGCCCTATGAGGTCGCCGAAGGCTCCGGCCCCTTGCGCCAGGGCTTCGACGTGACCGTGACCGTCCTGGTGGGCGTGCGCCTCGCCGGCGCACTGGGCGAGGCCGGTCTCGAAAAGCTCGAGACGCCGATCGGCGAGGTGCGCGCCGCCCT
>CAYQPL010000003.1:30947-71439 GCA_964419395.1 uncultured Phenylobacterium sp.
GCGTTCCACTATAACGGCGCCACTCCCCTCCCGGTGCGCGCCGCCCTGTGCGGCTGGGGCCATCCCGACGCCGAGACCAAGTTCCACTCGGGCGGCGAAGGGATCGAGGACTTCGACGGCAAGACCGGCGTCCTTCTCTACCGCCTCGACTTCATCACCCGCGTCCGACTGCTGGAGACCTTCCCGCGACCAAGGCGTCCCGGCGCGCGCCCGCGCGCACCCTCGCCAACCCCGCCGCGCCGCCGCGGCTGCCGGCCGACAGCGCCCGGGCGATCGCCCAGGCCTGCGAGGCGGCCGGCGCCGACGTGCCGGCGCACATCCGAGCCCAGCTCGAGCCTGCGCCGCCGCCGGCGGCCAAGGCCGCGGCTCCCGCCAACCCGCCGCCGGCCGCGCCGGCTCCGACCGCGAAGGACGCCTGACATGGCCGACCGCCAACTTCTCCTCATCAAAGCCGAGGCCAACTACGGCGAGGGCGCCGCGGCGGCCGCCGCCGACGTGGTCTGGGGCGAGAACGTCGCCTTCCGCCCGATCGGCCAGGTGGTCACCGGCGCGCCGGCCAAGCCCGGCCTCGGCGGCGTGCGCGGCTTCAGCTACGGCGAACATGCCGAGCTGACCTTCTCCGTGCCCCTGGGCGGCTCGGCCGCCGCCGGCACCGCGCCCAAGTGGGGCGCCCTGTTCAAGGCGTGCGGCTGGGCCGAGACCATCGCCGCCGGCGTCTCGGTGACCTACAGCCTCGCCGCCGACCCGGCCGCCAGCCCCTCGGTCGCCCCGATCTGGCGCGACGGCATCCACCTCCACCAGCTGGTGGGCGCGCGCGGCCGCGTCGGATTCACCTTCGAGGAGGGCCAGCGCCCGCTGGCGAACTTCGCCCTGCGCGGCCTGCTGATGCCGGTCGACGCCGGCGAGCCGCTCGTCCATGGCGACGCCGACTTCACCGGCTGGAAGGACCTGAAGCCGGTCTCGCAGGGCTCGACCCTGTTCTCGATCGGCGCGATCGAGCCGCCGCTGCGCAGCCTGACGCTCGAGCAGAGCGACAACGTCCTCTTCAGCGACCGCCCGAACCAGAAGTCGGTGGACCTGGTGGGCGCGCGCACCTGGAGCGGCCGCCTGCGGGTCTCCTCGCTCTCGCCCGACGACCTGAACTTCGAGGCCCTGCGCCTGGCCAACACGCTCTCGACGCTGGCCCTGACGCACGGAACCGTCGCCGGCCAGATCCTGACGCTGAACGTCAAGGCCGAGACCGGCATGCCGACCTACTCCGACGATCGCGGCGTGCATGTGAGCGAGGTCGACCTGATGCCCAAGCCCTCGGGCCTGTCGGTCGACGACGAGATCTCGCTCGTCCTGACCTGAGGCCCGCCGCGCCTCGCCCAGTTGGGGCGCGCGGGGCCGACCGCTCCGCGCGCTCGTTGCGACCAAACCCAAGCCCCGCAGGGAGATCATGATCCATGGGCGCGAAATTCGACTTCCAGGCCCTCGGGCAGCCGCTCGAGGCGGACTGGCCCGTGCTCGTCCGCGTGCCGACGGACGGCGGCGAGACGGTGGAGCAGAGCTTCATGGCGCGCTTCAAGCTGCTGGACGAGGCGGAGACCGCCGCGCTCACGGCCGAGGCGGCGGAAGGGGCGCGCCCCTATGCCTGGATCGAGGGCTTCTGGCTGGGCCTGGCGGCCAGCGAGGAGATCGAGCTGACCCCGGAGCTGCGCGCCCAGATGCTCGGCCGGCCCTATGTGCGCGCCGGCCTGGTCGGGGCCTACTCGCGCTTCGCCCAAGGGGTGGCGGCAAAAAACTGACCGAGGCGGCGCGGCTGCTCGCCGTCGGCCGCCGGACCGCCACAGAGCTGAGCGCCACCGAGGTCAAGGGCTTTGACGCCGACCTCGCGGCCTTCGGAATGACGCCGGCCGACCGCGCCAAGGCGACGGCGACGTTCGCCGCCATGGCCGCGCCCGATGCGCCCTTCGTGGTGTTCGGTGAGAACGCGCTCGCCGTGCGGCTCTTCATGGCGCTGGCCACCCAGTGGCGGATCTCCAGCCTCTCGACCATGAGCGCCGCGCGCCTGGTGCAGACCGGCCTGGACTACGGCGTCATCCGTGAGACGGCCGCCCTGACCGGCCTGGGCGAGATCGGCGCGGGCGACTTCCGCCGCCTGCAGGTGATGGAGGCCGAAGCCCTGGCCGCCTGGCGCGAAGAGCGGGCGGCGCAGCGATGAGCGACCTTCGCGCCCGCCTGCGGATCGACGGCGACGCCAAGGGGGCCGTCGCGGCCGCCCAGTCGACCGAACGCGCCCTCGAGGGCGTGGGCGCCAAGGGCCGCACGGCCCAAGGCGGCCTGACCAACGCCGCGGCCGGCGCCGACCGCTTCGAACGCTCGGCGACCGGCGCGCGCACGGCGGCCATGGGCCTGGCCTCGGCCTTCGCCGCGCTCGGCCTGCGTGAGCTGGCCGGGCACCTGTCGGACTCCGCGCTGCAGGCGCAGGGCTTCACCACGGGTCTGTCGGCCGTCGCCGGCGGCGCCCAAGGCGCGGCGGCCGAGACCGCCTTCCTGCGCAAGGAGTCGGAGCGGCTCGGCCTGGTGGTCCAGAACCAGGTGGAAGGCTTCATGAGCCTGGCGGGCGCCACCAACGGCACCGTGCTCGCCGGCGAAGCGACGCGCGAGATCTGGCTCGGCCTGGCCGAAGCCGGCACGGCGCTCAACCGCTCCACCGAGCAGCAGAAGCGCGCGCTCGAGGCCGTCAGCCAGATCGCGTCCAAGGGCGTGGTCTCCATGGAGGAGGTGCGCGGCCAGCTGGCCGAGGCCATTCCTGGCGCCACCCAGATCGCCGCGCGGGCCATGGGCATGACGTCGGAGGCCTTCATCGAGCTGGTCTCCAGCGGCGACCTGCTGGCCCGGGACTTCCTGCCGAGGTTCGCCCAGCAGCTGCGCAGCGAGTTCGGCGAGGCCGTCCAGGCGCAGATGATCACGCCGCTTGGGCTGGCGCGCCGGGAGATGGCCGCCACCAAGAGTGCGCTCTTCGACCTCAGCGCCGCCGGCGGCGAGGGCTTCCTGACCGGCATGACCGAGGGCCTGGCCGCCTTCAACGCCGAGATCCAGGACCCTGAGACCCTGGCGGCCGCCCGCGAGCTGGGCCAGACCCTGGGCGAGGCCTTCGGTACGGCCGCCGAGGCCGCCGCCTTCCTGGTGGAGCATATCGACATGGTCGTCGCCGCCGGCGGCGCCCTGACGACCATCGCGCTCGCACGCTATCTCGCCGGCGTCGCCGCCGGGGCGACCCAGGCCGCCGTCGCCTTCCGGGCCAAGGCGCTCGCCGAGCAGGCGGCCGCCGCGGCCGCGCTCGCCGAGGTCCAGGCCGAGATCCGCAACACGGCCGCCATGGTGGCCACCACCGCCCAGGCCGACCGCCTGGCCGCCGCCAAGCTGCGGCTGGCCGCCGCTACTCGTGCGGCGACGCCCGCGATGCTGGGCATGAACGCCGCGGCCACTGGCCTCATTGGGCTGCTCGGCGGGCCGTGGGGCATCGCCTTCACGGCTGCGGCCGGTGCGGCCGCTCTGCTCAGCGTGAAGCTTCAGGAGAGCGACAAGAGAGCGGCAGATCTCGAAGCCGGCCTCGACCTCGTGGAGGTCATGGCGCAGGAGACCGCCGACAGCGCCGGCATCCTCTCGGGCGGACTTGATGACCTCGCCGAAGCGTCGCGCCGGGCCGAGATCGCCGCACGCAACCACGCCAGTGCGGAGACCGACCGCCGGAAGGAGATGCTGGCCACCGCGCTGGTGGAGGCGCGCAGCCGCCTTGCCGACGCCCAGACGCGTGCGAGCGACCGCTCCTATAACGCGTGGCGCTACGCTGAGGGCGGCGATGGCGGCGTCGGCTTCGCGGAATCCCAGACTGCCGCCGCACAAGAGGTGCAGCAACGTCAGGCCCAGGTCGACCTCCTGTACCAGTCCTATCTCGAACTGGCGGTCGAGGGGTCTGGCCAAGGCCGTCGCGGCGGCTCCGGCACGCCGCAGGGTGACGGCTTCCGCGGGGGCGCCTCTGCGCCCGCCTCGCCGGCGGCGACCGCAGACACCGAACACGACAACCGTGCGGCCCGCGCCGCCGAACGCCGCCTCGAACGCGCCCGCGAGATCGCCGCCCAGCTGAAGGTGGAGACGAAGCTCCTCGAGGAGCGGTCCGTGGCCGCGGCCCAGGGCGAGGCCGCGCTCGAGGCGCTGGCCGTCAAGGAGGCGGGCCTGCGCGTCCTCATGGACCTGGGCGTCACCAGCCTGGGCGAACTCTCCGGCGCCCAGCGGGAGGCCGCCGCCGCGGCGATCGCCGCGGCCGAGGCCCACGAGCGCCAGGCCATCGCCACCGACAAGGCCCAGCGGGTGGCCGGCGCCGTCCAGGACCTGGACCGCCGTATCGCGGCCGAGCGGGCGCGCACCGAGGCGATCGAGGGCGGCATCAAGGCCACCCTGGCCTGGCAAAAGGAAGAGTTCGTCCGTCAGGAGCTGGAGCGGCACGGGACCACGCTCACCGCCGAGCAGATCGCCCTGCTGCGGGAGAAGGCCGAGGCCCTCTACGAAGAGCGCGTCGCCGGCGACCTGGCCGCGGCCAACGAAGAGCGCCAGCGCGAGCTGAACCTCCTCCGCATGACGGGCCGCGAGCGCGAGATCGAGCGGCGGGCGCGCGACATCCTGCTGCGCCAGCAGATCGAGATGAACGGCCTCACCGAGGAGGAGGCGAAGATCCGCGCCCGCATCCTCGCCGGCCGCGAGCTCGAGGAAGAGGAATCGGCCCAGGCCATCGGCCGGCTGAAGGAGGATCTCCGCGCGGCCTTCATCGAGTCGGGCGAGATCGGCTTCGACAAGATCGCCGACTATGCCGAGCGCAGGCTGCGGGAGGCGGTCTACGACGCCCTGCTGGCCAAGCCGATCGACGTCGTCATCAACGCGATCGTCGGCAACATCACCGGCCAGGGCGGGCTGACCGACGCCCTGGGCCAGATGCTCGGCAGGCAAGGCGGCGCTGGCGGTTCGGGCATGCTGGCCAGCATGTCGGCGGCGGCGGCCCAGTACGCCGCGCCGATCGCCATGATGGCGGTCGTCCAGAAGCTGTCGGCGCAAGGGGCCGGGTCGCTCACCAAGCTGTTCGGCGGCGACGCCGCCCAGGTGCGCACGGCCGAGAAGACGGGCGGCTGGCTCGGCAGCCTGCCGGGCTTCATCGCCGGCATGTTCGACAATGGCAGCCGGCCCTATGCCCGAGCCGACATCGGCGTGCGGGACGGCCAGTTCGTGGTGACAGGCGGCCAGGCGCTGGACGACGGCCCGCTGCAGCAGATGACCCAGGCCGCCGAGGCGATCGCCCAGCGGCTCAATGCGGCCGCCGACCTCTTCAAGCTGGATCTGACGGCGTTCACCGGCCCCACGGCCATCGGCTATGTCGAGGGCAAGAACACCGGCCGGCTGGGCCAGGGCTTCTTCGGCGGCGACGGCGGCGGCTTCAACACCGGCGCCCAGTTCTCCGGCTATGAAGATCCCGAGCAGCTGGCCGAGGAGATCGTCCGGGCCACCATCCTGCGGGCGATCGAGGCCGGCGCGGCCGATCTTTCGGAAGCTGAGACCCGCATCGTCCAGACCGCCAAGTCCCTGGACGAAGCCGCGGCGAAGATCTCCGCCGGCCGCTCGATCACGGAGTCGATCGAAGACGCCATCCTGCAGCTGACCAACCCGGCCGAGTTCGAGCGCAAGCAGGCCCTGGCGGCGATCGAGGCCAGTTATCAAGCCCTGAAGGCTCAGGCCCAGGAGCTGATCACCGCCGGCCTGGTGAGCGGCGACGTCCTGACCAAGATCGACCAGCTGCGCGACCTTCAGGTGGAAGACGCGCTGGAGCGCCTGGGCGAGGCGGCCGACAGCGCCAGCGAGGCCCTGGAGCGGGCCGCGGGCCTGCGCACCTCGATCGAGGACCGCATCCTGGAGCTGACCAACCCGCAGGGCTTCAAGGTCAAGCGGGGCGAGGACGAGATCGCCGAGATGCGGGCCGAGGTCGAGGCGCTGATCGCCCAGGGCGCCATGGCCCCTGACGTCCTGCAGCAGCTGGAGCTGCTCCGGCAGCTGGAGCTGGCCAACGTCTTCGGCGAGCTGAAGAGCGCGGCGGACGAGACGGCCGAGGCCTTCGCCCGCATGGCGCCGCGTCTGCAGCAGTGGATCGACCAGCTGGCCGTTTCCGACTTCGCCGAGCTGTCGCCCCAGGCCGAGCGGGCCGAGGCGCTGCGGCAGTACGAGGAGGCCCTTCGCGCCGCCCGCATGGGCGACACCGAGGCGCTGGGCAACCTGACCGCCTATGCCGACCGGCTGCTCTCGGCCGACCGGGAGGCGACGCTGTCGGCCCAGGATCGGCTTGCCCTGGTCAACCGCGTGCGCGGCGAGGTCGGCGGCTTGGTCGACTACACCGCGCCGTCCTCGGCCGCAGCCCCGGCGACGATCGCCGGCATGGGCGAGCTGCAGGCCCTGCTCAGCCAGATTTCGGCCAACACCGCCCTGGCGGTGATGAACCCGGCCAACGACGACACCTCGGCCGCCGCGCCGGTGCTGGTGGTCAACCTGCCGGCTCTGGGCCAGCTCTATGCCGATACGGCGAGCCAGCAGACGGACCGGCATCTGGCCGCCCTGGTGGAGCTGCGCAGCGCCATCGTGGCGGTTCTCGATCGGCATCACGGGGCGCTCACCGAGGACTTGAAGGCCCTTCGAGCCGCCGCCGCAGCCCTGCCGGCGGTCATAGACGAGCGCCTGGGCGCCACCGAGGCGGCGATGTCGGGCGTCGCGCTCAGCCTCGCCGACCTGACGACCGAGACGCGGCTGAGCAACGCCTATCTGAAGACGGCGGTGGCGAGATGAGCGCCGTCATCCTGGTCGAGGCCGATCTGACCAGCCCGGAGGGCCAGGCGCTCACCCTGCGCTTCGCCGACCGCGCCGTGCGGCCGTTCGGGCCGAGCGACTCGCTGCGGCCGAACACCGCCTGGGACGACCGGCTCATCGAGCCGCCCAGCCAGCGCCGGGACCTCTTCGAGGACCTGTCGTCGCTCTCTCCCGGCATCGGCCTGGGCGTCATGACCCTGGCCAACGCCGACAGCGGCCTGGACGCCTATCGCGGCCACAGCTGGGGCGCAGTGCGCATCTGGCGCTGGGAGACGGGCTCAGACTTCGCCTCCGCCATTCCCGTCTTCGCCGGCGAGGCCACGGTCCCCACCATGGGCGTCAGCTCGGCCGCGCCGTCGCGCGCCCGCATCGCCCTCTACGACGCCCGGATCGAGCTCGATCGCGCCGCCAATCCGGAGACCTATGCCGGCACGAACGGCGAGGCCGGCGTTCTCTACGAGGGCGCGGCCGACGGGCTGAAGGGCCGGGCCAAGCCGCTGGCGCTCGGAGATCTCCGCGACGCTCACCTGCCGGCCCCGCAGGTCAATGCCGGCGCGCGCGTCTACCAACTACACGACGGGCGGGCGGCCGGATCCGAGCAGATCTTCGACCGCGGCGGGCCGGCCGGCTACGCCGACCAGGGCGACCTGGCCAGCGGCGCCTTCGATGCGGCCCTGCCGGCGGCGGCGTCCTATGTCACCGACCTGTCCCGCGGCCTCCTGAAGCTCAACGGCGATCCCGTCGGCACGGTCACCTTCGGCCTGAAGGGCGACGCCGACGGCGGCTATGTGGAGACCGCCGGTCCCGTGCTCGCGCGCCTGCTGGTCCGCGCGGGCGTGGCGGCCGAGCGGATCGGCGAGTCGATCGCCGGCCTGGCGCACGACGCCGTGGTGGGCATCTGGGCCAATGACGGCGTGCGGACGTCCGATGCGGCCGCCACGATCGCCCGCTCCGTTCCGGCGGCCCTGCTGCCTGATCGTCTGGGCGTCTGGCAGGCCATCCTGTTCGGCCCGCCGGCGGCGGCCGAGACCTTCACGATCGACGCCGACCAGGTGGTCGCCTTGGCCGGCGATGAGGCCGCGCCGCTGCCGGTGGCCGAGGCGCGCGTGGGGTGGGGCCGGATCTACACCACCTTCTCCCGTGGCGACCTGGCGCCGGTGCTGCGCGACACCGCGACGGAAGCGGCTCTGGCCGAAGAACACCGCTGGGTCACCGCCGCCGACGCCGAGCTGAAGGCCCGACGGCCGTCGACCTGGCGCAAACTCGAGGTCACGACGGCCCTGCGCCAGGAGGCGGACGCCCAGGCCCTGGCCGACCAGCTGCTCGTCCTCTTTGGCCTGCGCCCCGATGGCCAGCCGCGGCAGCAGTATCGCGTGACCCTGCAGCTCGACGCCGACGTCCTCGCCGTGCCGCTCGGCGCCACGGTGCGCCTGGTCTACCCGCCGCGCGCCATCGATGAGCGCTTCGTGCTGATCGGCGAGGAGCTGTTCCGGCCCGGCCGCGACCGCGCCGTCTGGACGCTGTGGGGCTGACCATGGCGCTGGGCAAAGTCACCGACATCAACCTGGCCCGGACGGCGGCGCTCACCGGCGGGCCGACCTGGTCGACCGATCTTCCGCTGGCCAACCTGGTCACGGACGACCGCTATGTGGCCGCGCCGGCGCGCCAGCTGGACGCCGCCAACCTGGAGGGCTGCTGGTTCGAGGCGGAACTGGCCGCTCCGCGGGCGATCAACTTCCTGGCGCTGCTCTTCCACACGCTGAGCCTCGCCGCCCGGTTCCGCCTGACGGTTCGCGGCATCGGTGGGACCTGGGACGAGCCCGCCCTGCAGACGGACTGGACCGACGTCTACGGCCGGATTTTCGACTCCTCGGCCCTCGAATGGGAGGCGTCGAATTGGTGGACGGGTCAGATCACCGAGGAGGAGATCGACCTCTTCCCACGACATCTCTGGGTCACGCCCGCGCCGGTGCTGGCCACGGCCCTGCGGATCGAGATCGACGACGTCACCCACCCCGACGGCTGGTTCGACGTCGGCGGCCTCTGGATCGCGTCGAGCTGGTCGCCGGCCTTCAACTACGAGCGCGGCCGCAGCCTGACGCTGAAGGCGCGCGACCAGGTCGAGGAAGGGCCGTCTGGCCGCCGCTTCAACGAGGAGCGCGATCCGCGCCGGCAGCTGGCGGTCACCTATGCCGGCCTGACGACGTCCGAGGCCTATCGCTGGTTCGACGCGGCCGCCCGGGCCCGGGTGACGCGCCCGGTCATCTTCATGCCTGACGCCGACCATGAGCCGACGCGGGTGCGCGAGACCTTCCCCGCCAACTTCGAGCAGCCGCCCGGGCCGCGCTTCACCTACGAGCACGCCCACCAGCTGGCCGCCACCTTCAGCGAGATCCTGGCATGAGCACCGCCCTCGAGCGCCTGGCCGACGGCTACTACAACTCCGGCCTGATCTCGCCGGCCAATCCCGGCGGCCTGGCCGGCAACGGCCACGTGACGAACTTCCCCGCTGCCCTGGCCGACGTCGGAGCCGTCGCCAGCGACATCGCCGGCGCGGTGAACCTGGTCCTGTCCGTCGAAGGCAACGCCCAGTCCGCCCGCGACGCCCGCGATGCGGCCATCGCCGCGGCCGAGGAGGCCGCCGGCTTCGCCGCCTCCATCGACCCTGCCCGGATCGACGCGCTCGAGCGCCGGGCCAAGTTCCTCTTCTGCCTCTCGGTGAGCTGACCCATGGCCCTCAAAGTCAACGACATCCCCTATCCGCAGGCGATCAAGACCGCCCAGGCGATCTGCACGGCCGCCAAGGTCGGCGACGCCAACGTGGACACCGCGGTCATGCTCTATGAAGCCGGCGACGGCGGCGCCCTGATCACCAAGATCACCGCCAATCCGCGGGCGACAGTCACGGCGACGCGGCTGGCCGTCTACCGCGTCAAGCCCGCCGCCCCGGCCGTGGCCCAGCTGATCCGGGCGCGCACCATGGCCGCGGCCAACCTCAGCGCGACGGCCCACATCATCGAGACCGACCTCGGCTGGTCGGACTCGGTCCCGCTGAAGTGCCAGGCCGGCGACCAGATCTGGGTGGCGATCGGCGTGGCCCTGGCCGCGGGCATCGTCTTCGACGCCGAGATCGAAGAGTTCCAGGTCGAGGCCGCCTGATGCGCGGTCTGCGCTCCCGGCGCGTCTCCCAGCGCATGAACGCCAGCCGTGCGGGCCAGGCGCTCAGCGTCGCCGTCTTCCGGTACGGGCCGGGCGCGGCGACCTGGGTCTGCCCGGCCACCGGGCGCTGGAAGTTCTATGTGCGCGGCCCGGGCGGCTGGGCGCTGAACACCGTGCCGAGCGGCGGTGGGTCGGGCGGGCTCGCCGTGATCACCCGCCACGTCCTGGCCGGCGAGGCGGTCGCTCTGGCGATCGGCCGCGGAAGTCAGAACACGGCCACCGACACGACGGCGACCTTCGCCGATGGCCGGATCGTTCGCGGCGGCAAGGGCGGCCAGCCGGCCGGCGGCCTTGTCGGCCAAGGCGGCGTGGCCGAGGGCGGGGACGTGAATCTCGCCGGCTCGGCCGGGGGCCTACCCGGGCAAGGCGCAGACGGCGGCGCGGCCAGTCCGTCGGGCAACGGCGGCGCCGGCGCGCCTGGCCTGGACGGTCTGAGGGGCGGCGACGGCCCGCCGACCAACCCCGCTGACACCGTCGCCGGCGTCGGCGCCGGCGGCTCCCTGAACAACAACAATCCCTGCCAGGCCGGCGGCAATGGCGAGATCATCATCGTGAGGCTCGACTGACATGGGCGTCGCCAACCGCGCCAAATCCTACCTCGTGGTCACCTCGGCCGGCTGGGCCGAGAGCGTCGAGTTCTATCTCGGCTCCGAGGAGAGCCCCGACGACGTCAGCGCGATGGACATCCGTCTCATGCTCAAGCCGCCGCACATCAACGCGGTCGATCTCAGCCAATACGTCTCGGTGGACGGGCACGTCGTCACCTGGACCATTCCCGAGGCGGTGACCGAGACCTGGCCGGCCGGCGACGCGCGCCTGGAGCTGAACGTGCGGCCAGAGGCCTCGACGGTCGACCGCCACACCTTCCTGGCCATTGCCAAGATCCAGAAGGGGCTCTGAGGATGGCCACCAAAGTCGTCACGGTCATCGAGCCCGACCAGCTGGTCGCCGAAGGCCGCACCATCGTGATCGCCGGCGTCGAGGGGCCGCAGGGCCTGTCCTCGGGCAGCGTGGACGGGCCGGTCGGATCGACCAACGGCAATGTCGCCCTGTTCGACGGCGCGACCGGCACGCGGATCAAGGACGGGGGCTTCGTCCCCGAGGACGCCGCCAAGCGCGGTGTGGCGGGCGGCTATCCAAGCCTGGGCGCGGACGGGAAGGTGCCGACCGCCCAGCTGCCCGCCGCCGTCCTCGGAGCTATGAACTACCAGGGGGTCTGGAACGCGGCGACGAACACGCCGGCGATCCCCGCCGCCGCGGCCGCTAACAAGGGCCACTACTACAAGGTCACCGTCGCCGGCGGCACGGTGATCAATGGCGAGGCCGACTGGCAGGTGGGCGACCAGATCGTCTCCAACGGCCTCTCCTGGGACAAGATCGACAACACCGACCAGGTCGTCTCCGTCGTCGGCCTGCAGGGCGTGATCAGCCGCGCCGCCCTGAAGGTGGCGCTCGCCTACGACAAGGGCGACCTCGGCCTTGCCAACGTCGACAACACCTCCGACGCCGACAAGCCGGTCTCCAACGCTGCCCGGGCCGAGCTGGACGTCCTGGGTGCGCTCTATCAGGCCAGCGTCGCGCTGACCCTGGACCTGGCCGAGGTGGAGATCGCCGCCCAGAGCCACGTGCTCTCGGCCGCCGACGACCGCAAGATGCTGGTCTTCACCAGCGACGAGCGGGCCATCTGCTACGTCGACGCCCTGCCGCCGGGCTTCGTCTGCGGTGTCCTGATGGCCGGCGAGGCGCCTGTCGAGATTCGGCCGGGCCTCGAAGACGCCGGCGCGCCGGACGGCTTCCTGGCGGTGACCACCCGATTCCGGTTCGGCGTGATCCGCCGCCTGACCGCCACGCTCGCCGTCTTCCACGGCGGCGACGCCGAGCTGCCCGAGGGCGTGCTCGACCGCACCCTCTTCAACGACCCTGACGCCAGCGGGATCGCCGCTCTCGTCCTGCTCTGAAGGTGATCCCATGACCTATCTGCCTCTGCAGACCACCGAAGGCCTGAAGAAGGTCGCCGCCAACGAAGGACCGGGCGGCGTCGATCGCCCGGTCCATCACTCCGAGATCGTCATCCTGCAGGCGCTGCTGACCCGGCCGGCCGACACCACGCCTTACGCCGCCGGCGACGCGATCGGCGCGGCCGGCAATGTGGTGTTCGCCTTCGACTTTGGGGCAGTGGGCCTGAAGGCGGGCTTCATCACCCACGCCCGGCTGATCCGTGAGGACACCGCGGCCACGGCCCCGCGCTTCACCGCCCATATCCACGACGCCGCGCCGGCGAGCGTGCCGGCCGGCGACAACGCCGCCCACCCGCTGCTCTGGGCCAACCGCGCCTCGCGGCGCGGCCTGATCGACTTCACCGCGCCGCGGGCGAGCGACGCAGCCGGAGGGACCTGCCTGGAGTACGCCGGCGTCCTGTCGACCACGACGGGCGGCATCCCGTTCAAGGCGGCCGACGGCATCGTGCGGGCCATCCTGACCACGCGGGATGTCTTCACCCCGGGCTCGGCCAAGGGCTATCTGCTCGAGCTGGGCGCGGTGGCCTGATGTCGATCCAGGGCGCCCTGGCCGCCTCCCTGCGGCGGTTCGATCCCTATCCGGCCTTCGACCTGGTCTTCGATCCGAAGGGCCTGATCGTGCCCGGCCGGCCGATCTACAAGCTTGCCGGGCGCTACTTCGACCGGCCTGAGGATATGCCGGGCTGGAGCTATGTGCGTTCCGGCGCGGACCTGATCGTGCCCGCGCCGGGTGGCTGGCGCCGCTTTGCGGCAAATGCCGTGCCGATCGTCCGAGGCTACGGCCTCGAATGCGCCGACGACACGACCAACAAGTGCACCGATTGGAACGCCCGGCCCGCGGCCTTCCCGATGAGCGACGCCGCGACATTCAGCGCTGGCGCCAATGCCGCCGCCTCGGGCGACCCCGAGACCCTGTTCGGCTTCGTGGACATGACGGCGGAGATCGCCGCCGACCCCGATCTCGCGCCGCTCCTCGAGGACGGCACGCTGAACGGCATCGCCCTCGTCATCGACAACACTCTCGGCGCGACCAACGCGTGGGTTCGGGCGCGTGGGCAGCTGGGCAACGTCAACACCCACGCCGCTTCCGGCTGCTGCAAGGTGCTGGTCGCCGGCCCTGTCGGACTTCCGAACATCGGCCTCGGCACCCTAACGACCGCGACACATCCTGGTGGATCCGGCTTCGTTTGGTTCGGTGGGGCCGGCGTGCCCACAGACGGTGGCGCGCGCGTCCAGATGAGCGTCCGACCTGGCGGCAAGGCCGCGTGGCTGCTGTGGCAGGGCGAGGAGAAGGTCTACTTCACCCCGCCTGTCGTGGTCGCAGGGGCGCAGGCCTCGCGTGGATCGCCGCAAGCGCAACTCGGGAACCTGTCGCCCCTGTTCTCGCGACCCTTCACTTTGGTCGCTAAGGGCAAGGGGCGCGCGGCCGATAACGTGAATCGAACGCTGGTTCAGGTCGACAACGGGAGCAATGCGAGCACCGAGCGAATCCAGCTTGCGAGGACACCCGCCAACGGGCTGTCCATTCAGAACGGAGGCGGCGGCAACGAAGGCCTTGGAGCGGGTTCCGCCTTGGGCGTGCTGGATGTGCGCATGGCTGCACAAATCCGCGCTGACGGGGTGGACCTCAGCGTCGCCGGCAATTTGAACGGTTCGACATCGACTGAGACTTCGACCCTCGCGGACCGTCACAGGCTCTTCGTCGGGACGTCGGGCGCTGGAACCACGACCTGGAGCGGGGGGGTGGAGTTCATCGGGTGCATCAGCAGGGCCACAACCCAACAGGAGCGAGAGGTTCTGACCGCATGACGCCCATTGTGCACTTCGACGCCGAGGGGCACCCCTGGACCCTCAACCTGACGGCCTGCGTGCCGGTCTTCCTCTACGAACCCGGCCCGGCCGATCCGGAGACCGGCGAACCGAGCGCCAGCCCCTTGGCGGGCGTCCGTCTCGACGTCGCCCAGGGTGCGATGCACGCGAGCCTTGAGCCTTTCGTGGTCGCGCCCGAGCCGGAGCTGCACCACTTCGGCGAAGGCAAGGTGTCGCTCTACGCCGAGGCCTGGGCCGACCTCTTCCATCCAGAATCGCCCTGCTGGCGTCCGCTCGAGGCCGACGACAATGCGTGAGGCGGCGCTGGCCCTGGCCCTGTCGCTGGCCGCCTGCGCCGCCGGGCCGCCGGCGTCCTCGCCCATGCCCGACGGCGACTGGACCATGGCGCCGGCCGGCTGGACCGAGCTGTGCGCCCGCGCGCCGGAGACGCCGCGGTGCTGAGTCTGGGCGAGGCGGGCTGGGCCGAGCTGAAGGCCGTCAACGCCGAGATCAATTCGCGGCCCTATCGCGTCGACCTGGAGCGCTATGGCCGGCTCGACCACTGGACGCCGATCGACGCCGCCGGCGGCGACTGCGAGGACTATGCGCTCGCCAAGCAGCTGGCGCTGGTCGGCCGAGGCTGGCCGCTGGCCGCCCTGCGCCTGGCCACCTGCTGGGTCGAGACCGGCGGCTTCCACGCCGTCCTGACCGTGGACACGGCCGAGGGGACCTACGTCCTCGACAACCGATTCACTGAGCCGATGCCTTGGGAGGTGCTGCGCCGGCGGGGCTACCGCTTTGATCGCCGGCAGGCGGCGCAGGGGCGGGGCTGGATGCAGGTACGGGATACTCGGCTTGGGTGAGCGGAGTTGCCTCTGGCGGGCTGGGTGCTTCGAGCCGCAGCCAGCCCAAAGAGTGCCCGACCAGAAGGGTGCTCAGGCCGAGCGCAAAAGCGGCGAGACTGCCGACACCGGAGGCCGTCGCCACCAGCCGCCAGAAGCGGGTCTGGCGGCGGGCCTGAATTGTGGGCTGCAACAAGCGATGGAGCTGGTCCGATACGCTGATGAGCCGCTCAATATCGAATGGCTCCCTTGGCTCAGGCGGAGGTTCTTCGCCTGCAGTGAACAGGTGGCCCTTGAAGGGCGCGTCCGCACCGAAGAAGAGCATTTCCTCGGAGGCGCGGAAGTACTGATCTTCAGCTTTCTTGTGCCTCGCGTTGGTCAGCTGGGCCGTTCCGGAGGCCTGAATGGCCAATGCGCCCAAGCCAAGACCCAGACCGAAGATGGCGGTTGGCAACGTGAGGGCGCTCAGCGTGGTGTCAGGGCTCGGCGCGCCGCCCACGATTCCGGCCATCGCAACCATCGCTGCGCCATTGGCGACGACGGGAGCCCAGCCGAGCCGCTGAAGGTCGGCTCGCGCGGCTCCCAAGTCGGGCGCTTCCTCGACCCCGTCGTCGTCGACCAAGACATGCCCCTCTCGCGTAATCGACGGGGGTCTGGGCGCGCCAACGCCCAGAGCCGCGGGCTTGCACCCCGCACGTCCGGGGGGTGCACGCCCCCTTTCGCCCCGCCACCGGTCCGACCGGCGGGGCCAGTCGAGCAATGTTCATTTATGGAGTCGAGTCCCCCCTTCGCGCCCGTCCAGCCGGTCAAGCCGGCGGCGCCCTATATCGGCGGCAAGCGCAACCTGGCCCGCCGTCTGGTCGAGATCATCGAGACCATTCCTCACCGGACCTATGCCGAGCCCTTCGTGGGCATGGGCGGGGTCTTCCTGCGGCGTCGATCGCGACCCCCGGCCGAGGTCATCAACGACCTGTCGGACGACGTCTGGACCTTCTACCGGGTGCTCCAGGAGCACTACGGCTACTTCCGGGCTGAGCTGCAGTTCAAGCTGACCAGCCGGGCCGAGTTCGAGCGCCTGCTGGCCGTCGATCCGCGCACCCTGACCGACCTGCAGCGGGCGGCGCGCTTCCTCTACCTGCAGCGCACGGCCTTCGGCGGGAAGGTGACGGGGCGCAGCTTCGGCGTTAGCCACCACCGGGCCGGCCGGTTCGACGTCGCCCGCTTGGGCGTTGTCCTCGAGGACCTGCACGAGCGCCTGGGCGGGGTGGTGGTCGAGCGTCTGCCTTGGCGCGACTTCATCGTCCGCTACGACACGCCTGAGACCCTGTTCTACCTCGACCCGCCCTATTGGGGCTGCGAGGGCGACTATGGCGCGGCCCTCTTCGGCCGTGAGGAGTTCGAGGCCATGGCCGAGGCGCTGGCCGGCCTGCAGGGCCATTTCGTGCTGTCGCTGAACGACCGGCCGGAAGTGCGGAAGATCTTCGCCGCCTTCGACATCGCCTCGGTGGCCACCCAGTACGGTCTGACCGGCAAAGGCGCGACCGCGGCGGCCGAGGTGATCATCACCAATCGAGGCCGATAGCCCTGGCGGTTTCGTTTGGCTTGGCGGTGCTCAGCGCCGTTTCCAGCTGATCGAAGGCCCTCATGGCCGCCTCCTTCTCACGCTCTACCTGTTGGCGATCCGGAAAGGAGGAGGTCCTAAACGTGCCAGCCAGGACACCGGCGGTGCGCATGACCTCCTCGAAGGCCTGCTCGATCTCAGGGGTGGGGCATAGGAGGCCGAAGGCGTTTCGCAGGTGCGCTGGCACGTTGCGCACCATCAGGGCCGCCGACGTGATGTCGGCGCGTCTGACGGCAGTACGGGCCATGTCGATGTGAGAGGCTAAGGGCTCAGGAGTCGGCATGGGAATCATCTCCGTGTTGATCGGGTCGATCTTCACGGAGCCCGTCCTGATTGTCACACGGCTTGCCCGCTCCCTGGCTGGCCCGCTAAGAAGCGCCCGCGTCGGCGCGCTTATCTGGAGACCTTCCGTTATGACTAGGAGCCCGCCGCCCGGATTCGTTCCGGTCATTGGTGACATCATCGAGGACGGCCGCGTCGTCCCGCGCCGACCCATTCCCCCGCCCCCTCCGAAAGGGCCGATGTCGCCTCCCAGCCCCAAAGGCTGACGATGCGGAGCGTCCGGCACTGCCGCGAGAATGGCCTTCATCTGGAAGTGGGTTGCGGAGTTTGTCGAACCCGCATCGAGGCCCGTTTGAGCGGGATTTGCAGGGCCTTCGACGACTGGACAGTCGAGGAGCTGCACCGCGCAGGCTTCTTCGCCTGCCCTGGCTGCGGGCACGTTCGCGGCATCTCGATCATCGGGTCCCATTGGGGCCATCGGAGTGACCTGGAGTGCTGGACCGACACCGTCTGCCATCACCGACCAGTGGGATCAGACGGGTTGTCGGCCTAGGCCTTGTCGGGTGACAGCCGCACCCGACACAGCGCGCGTTGCGCGGCGGAATATGTGTTTACTGAAGAAGGCTCCAAAATTCAGGAGCCGTCGATGTCCCCCACCGAAATCCTCGTCATGGCCACCTTGGCCGCCGCGCTGGTCAATGACCTCATCACCATTGCGACCGCCGTCTGGCGGGCCTTCAATGGCCGCTCAGGCGCACCTCGCGCGAGCGCTGAAAGTCGGGAGGACTGAATTTTCGAGCGACTCCAGGACCATGTGTCCATCGCTCCGAAACCAAGTGTCGCGCTACAGCGCCGGCCCCCTCCGGCCCTCCGGGCCACCTCCCCCTCCAGGGAGGGGGAGGATCGGCTCAGCGGCTTTGAAGCGCCCGCGCGAAGATGCTCCCCCTTCCAGGGGGAGCTGGCGCGAAGCGCCTGAGGGGGTCTACGGCCTCAGACCCGTTCCAGCCAGGGCTGGTCCAGCGACCGGCGGCTTTCGTAGATGTCGATGTCGCCCGCCCGCTGCAGGGTCTCGCCGATGGCGTCGAGGCCGTTCAGCATCTTGTGCTTGCGGGCGGGGTCGATTTCGAAGCGGTAGACCTCGCCCGAGGGCGAGGTGACCGTCTGGGCCTCAAGGTCGACCGTGACCATGTGGTTGCCGCCGCGGGCCTCGGCCATCAGGGCGTCGACCTCGGCGGCCTTCAGCACCACCGGCAGCAGGCCGTTCTGGAAGCAGTTGTTGTAGAAGATGTCGGCGAAGCTGGTGGAGATCACGCAGCTGATGCCGAAGTCCAGCAGGGCCCAGGGCGCATGCTCGCGGCTGGAGCCGCAGCCGAAATTGTCGCCGGCCACCAGCACGCCGGCGTCCTTGTAGGCCGGCTGGTTCAGCACGAAGTCGGTCTTCTCCCGGCCGTCCTCGTCGAAGCGGAAGTCGTAGAAGAGGCCCCGCGACAGGCCTTCGCGCTCCACCGTCTTCAGGAACTGCTTGGGGATGATCTGGTCGGTGTCGATATTGGCCAGGGGCAGGGGCGCGGCCTTGGCGTCGAGGCGGGTGAAGGGCTTCATCGGGATCAGTCCTCCTGCGGCGCGCCGGGCGCGGTCTGCTGGATCATCAGGGCGGGAAGGGCCGGGGCGCCCTCGCGGACGGTGAAGACCTGGGTGCCGGGCTTGCGGCCCCGCTTCAGGTCCGAGACGTTCCAGCCGTCGGCGGAAAGGCGGGCCTGGACGGCGGCGGGATCGTCGACCCGCCAGGCGAGGCCGCCGGAAGAATCCGGCCCATCGCTGCGGGGCGTCTTCAGGCTGGCGGCGAACTCCACCACGGCGTCGCCGCAGCGGAAGAAGAGCTGGCGCACGCCCCAGTCGGGGTTGGAGCGGTCGAGGCGCAGGTCGAGGCCGAGCTTGGCGCCATAGACGGCGATGGCCCGCTCCGGATCGGGCGTGCGGATCACCACATGGTCGAGTTCGCGGACGGCGGCGGCCTCGTCCCCCTCGGCGGGCGAGAGCGGGAACGGCTGGCCGTCGCGTGGCGGGGCGACGAGAAGGATGTTGATCCCGCCGGTGTCCTTCGCCTCCAGGGACGCGGTCGTCCAGTAGCGCTTGCGGCCGTCCAGATGGGTGGTGCGGACCGGGCCCGGGTCGGTGGCGCCGATCCCCCGCCGCCGCGCCAGCTTCACCGCGCCCTCGATGTCCTCGACGCGGAAGGCGAGCGCCCACAGGCCCTCGCCGTGGGCGTCCAGATGGGCGCGGATGACGTCGCCGAAGGCGCCCGGCTTGGCATCGTCCGGAGCGATGACGTCCAGCGCCATGTTGGGCAGCTGGAACCAGGCGTGCCTGGCCCCGCCGTCGCCGCCCACCCATTCGGGCGCGCGGCCCAGCAGGCGGCCATAGGCGCCCGCCGCGGCGTCGAGATCGCGGACGGCCAGGGCCACATGGTCGAGGCCGGTGACCACCTCGCCCGCCATCAGATGAAGTCGCGCACGTCGGCCAGATGGCCGGCGATGGCGGCGGCCGCGGCCATGGCCGGGCTGAGCAGATGGGTGCGCCCGCCGCGCCCCTGACGGCCCTCGAAATTGCGGTTCGAGGTCGAGGCGCAGCGTTCGCCCGGCGCCAGGCGGTCGGGGTTCATGCCCAGGCACATGGAGCAGCCCGGCTCGCGCCATTCGAAGCCGGCGGCCTTGAAAATGGCGTCGAGACCCTCAGCCTCCGCCTGTTCCTTCACGATGCCGGTGCCGGGCACGACCATGGCCGTCACGTGCGGCGCGACCAGCCGGCCCTCGAGGAAGGCCTTCTGAACCACCTGGGCGGCCGAGCGCAGGTCCTCGATGCGGCTGTTGGTGCACGAGCCGATGAAGACGCGGTCGATCTTCGCCTCGGTGATCGGCTGGCCGGCGGCGAGGCCCATATAGTCCAGCGCCCGGGCGGCCGAGGCGCGCTTGTCGGCGGTGGCGAAGCTGGCCGGATCGGGCACCGTCCCGGTGATCGGCATGACGTCCTCGGGGCTCGTGCCCCAGGTGACCAGCGGCGCGATCTGGGCGGCGTCCAGGCGGATCTCGCGGTCGAAGACGGCGTCCTCGTCGGTGAAGAAGGTCTTCCAGTGGGCCAGCGCCATGTCCCAGGCGCCGCCCTTGGGCGCCGCGGGCCGGCCGCGCATATAGTCGAAGGTGGTTTCGTCCGGCGCCACCAGGCCCGCCCGCGCGCCGGCCTCGATGGTCAGGTTGCACAGCGTCATGCGGCCTTCCATGGACAGGGCCCGCACGGCCTCGCCGGCATATTCGATCACATGGCCCGTGCCGCCGGCCGTGCCGATGGCGCCGATGACGGCCAGGGCGAAGTCCTTGGCGCCGACGCCGGGCGCCGGCGTCCCGTCGATGACCACGCGCATGTTCTTCGACTTGGCCTGGCGCAGGGTCTGGGTGGCCAGGACGTGCTCGACCTCCGAGGTGCCGATGCCCTGGGCCAGGGCTCCGAAGGCGCCGTGGGTCGAGGTGTGGCTATCGCCGCAGACGATGGTCATGCCCGGCTGGGTGCGGCCCTGCTCGGGCCCGACCACGTGGACGATGCCGTTGCGGATGTCGCCCATGGGGAAGAATTCGATGCCGTTGTCGGCCACGTTGCGCTCCAGGGTCTGGAGCTGCAGGCGCGCCTCCTCGTCGGCGACGGCGGCGACGCCGAGCGCCTGGCCCTCGGTGGGCACATTGTGGGCGGCGACCGCGAGCGTGCGGTCGGGCCGGCGCACGGGGCGGCCGTTGGCGCGCAGGCCGGCGAAGGCCTGCGGCGTCGTGACCTCGTGGATGAGGTGCAGGTCGATGTAGAGGATCGCCTCGCCGTCCTGCTGCGCAACGACGTGGGCGTCCCAGATCTTGTCATAGAGGGTCTTGCCGGCCATGGCGGGCTATGTAGGTGGCCAAGGCCCGTCACGTAAAGGTCGCAGTGAGGGTGACGGCAACCATGCCAAGGTCGGCCGCGTTGCCGACGATTCACCGGCCGGGGAGGGCGAGGGCGCAATGAGTCTCGAGACGGAGCCGCAGGACGAGAAGGAACTCGACCGCGCCACCGCCTTGATGATGGTCGATTCCGCCGCCGCCACGGCGGTGACGGCGGTCACCTCGGGCATCGTGCTGGCCGCCTTCGCCCTCTATCTCGGGGCGTCGAACTCCGTCATCGGCCTTCTGGCCGCCCTGCCCTTCCTGACCCAGCTGATCCAGGCGCCGGCCGTGCCCCTGGTGGAGAAGCTGCGCCGCCGCCGGCTGATCGCGGCCACGGCGGCCTTCTGCGCCCGGCTGAACCTGCCGATCATGGCCGCCATCGCCCTGCTCCCCCACAGCGCCTGGAGCCTGACGGCGCTCGTCATCACCCAGCTTCTGATCGGTTCGCTCGGCGCGGTGACCAGCTGCGCCTGGAATTCCTGGGTGCGCGACCTGATCCCGGAGGAGCGGCTGGGCGCCTTCACCGCCCGGCGGACCGTGATCGCCACCGCCGTCACCCTGACCGTCACGGTGCTCTCGGGCCTCGCCCTCGACCGGGTGGCCGAGACCGAGCGCGGCATGATCTTCGCCGCCTTCTTCGGGGCGGCCTTCGTGCTGGGCCTGATCAGCGTCGGCGCCCTCCTGCGCACGCCGGAGCCCGCCATGCCGCCGCCGGCCCCGGGGGTCAGCCTGCTGCGCCTGCTGCGCGCGCCCCTGCGGGACGAGAATTTCCGGCGCCTGATCTTCTTCCTGTCGAGCTGGCAGTTCGCGGTGAACCTGGCGAGCCCCTTCTTCACCGTCTATTTCGTCACCCAGCTGAACTATCCCATCACCTTCGTGATCGTGCTCAGCGCCGTCAGCCAGGTGGCCAATATCGCGGTGCTGCGCATCTGGGGCCGGCTGTCGGACGCCTTCTCCAACAAGTCGGTGCTGCACGTGGCGGCGCCGGCCTACATCATCTGCATCGCCGCCACGGCGCTGACCTCGCAGATCGACGACCGGCAGCTGCAGGCGGCTTATCTGATCGGCCTGCACGTGGCCTTCGGCGCCGCCGCCGCCGGCACCGGCCTGGCCACCGTCAACATCGCGCTGAAGCTCGCCCCGCGCGGGGGCGCGACGGCCTATATCGCCGCCAACACCCTGATCACCTCCCTGGCGGCGGCCTCGGCGCCGATCCTGGGCGGCCTCTTCGCCGACTTCTTCGCCGCCCGCGAGCTGCAGCTCCTGATCCGGTGGTCGCAGCCCGGCGCCGACGTCGACGTGCTGCACTGGGCCTTCAACAACTGGGACTTCTACTTCCTGCTCTCGGCCCTGCTCGGCCTCTACGCGATTCACCGCCTGACCCTGGTGCGCGAGGCCGGCGAGATCGAGCAGATGGAGATGGTCCATCAGGTGATGAGCGAGGCGCGCCGCGTGGTGGCCAATCTCTCGCCGGTGGCCGGTCTGCGCACCATGCAGGCCTTCCCGGCCGGCCGCCTGATGGCGCGCCGCCGCAGACGGCGGCCAGAGCGCGCGGCCTAACTGCTGGCCCTGGCCGTGGTGGCCACCGAGCCGGCCTGAGGCCGGCCCGCCCTGCCGCCGGGTCAAGCTTGGCCGAACATTGTGCGGCGAGGCTCGAGTCCCCATCATCCTGTAGCCATGCCGTCCTACTCCGCCGCCGACTGGGACCTGTTCCAGAGCCTGCACGCCGTCCTGCAGACGGGCAGCCTGTCCGCCGCCGCCCGCGCGCGGGGCCTGACCCAGCCGACGCTCGGCCGCCATATCGAGGCCCTGGAGCAGAAGCTCGGCGCGCCGCTCTTCCTGCGCTCGCCGCGGGGGCTGCAGCCGACGGAGCTGGCGCGGGAGCTGGCCCCGCGGCTGGAGGACATGGCCGCCGCGGCCGCCGCGGCCCTGCGCGACGTGGCCGGCGCGGCCGACCAGGACGGCGGCGTGGTCCGCCTGACCGCCAGCGAGGTGATCGGCTGCGAGATCCTGCCGCCCATACTGGCGGACTTCCAGGCCAAGCATCCGCAGATCGAGATCGAGCTGATCGTCTCCAACCGCCAGGCCGACCTCACCCGCCGCGACGCCGATATCGCCGTGCGCATGGCCAGGCCGACCCAGAACACCCTGGTGGCGCGGAAGATCGGGATGATGCGGCTCAACCTCTACGCCTCGCCGGACTATCTGGCCCGGCGGGGCCGGCCCTGTTCGGTGGAGGAGATCGACGACCACGCCATCGTCGGCTTCGACAGCGACGCGCCCAAGATCGACGGGCGCGCGGACCTGGGGCGGCCGATCTCGCGGGAGATGTTCAGCTTCCGCAGCGACAGCCAGGTGGCGCAGGTGGCGGCGATCCGCGCCGGCCTGGGCATCGGCGCCTGTCACGACAGCCTGGCCCGGCGCTATGCGCTCACCCCGGTGCTGGCCGACCGGTTCTGCATGGAGATGGAGATGTGGCTCTGCATGCTGGAGGGCCTGCGGACCACCCGGCGCATGCGGCTGATGTTCGACCACCTGGCCAAGGGGCTGGTCGACTTTGTGGATCCACGGAGCTAGGGGCCGGGCCCCGCAGCCCTATTCCGCCGCCAGGGCCACGGGCAGGCCCTGGGCGCCGCGCAGCAGCCGGCCGGGCAGGGCGCCGGTGGGCTCGCCGTCACGATAGGTCACCTGGCCGGCCACGATCGTCGCCACATAGCCCCGCGCCCGCTGGATCAGCCGCCGGCCGCCGGCGGGCAGGTCGTAGGCGACCTTCGGCGCCTCCAGGGCCAGGCGGTCGTAGTCGATGACGTTGAGGTCGGCCCGCAGGCCGGGCGCGACCATGCCGCGGTCATAGAGGCCGACGGCGCGGGCGGTGTCGCGGGTCTGCATCCGCACCATGGCCTCCAGGTCGAAGCGCGGTCCGCGGGTGCGGTCCCGCGTCCAGTGGGTGAGGTTGGAGGTGGGGAAGGAGCCGTCGCAGATCATGCCCACATGGGCGCCGCCGTCCGACAGGCCCGGAACCGCGTCGGGATGGCCGAGCATCTCGTAGCTCGGGTCCAGGGAGCCGTCGGCATAGTTCAGGAAGGGCAGGTAGAGCATGCCGCGCCCGCCGTCCGACAGCATCTGGTCGAGGGCCACCTCCTCGGGGCGGCGGCCGGTGGCGAGCGCGATGGCGGCTACCGTACGGTCGGCGGGCGGCTCGTAGTCCGGCTGCGCGTCCATCAGATAGAGGTTGGACCAGCTCTTCGGAGTCTGGGCGGCGAAGCCCTGGGTGGCGGTGGTCGTCTCGGCCAGCAGCCGGGCGCGCACCGCCGGATCGGACAGCAGCGCCACGCGCTCGGCGAGCGGCAGGCCGGCCATCTCCCTGTAGGTCGGGTGGTGGGTGAAGGGGTTGAGGGTCAGCTCCAGCCCGAACAGGATGCCCACCGGACGGCCGCAGACCTGGGCCTTCATCGGCAGGCCCGCCGCGGTGGCCTCGGACAGGGCGTCCAGCAGGAGGCGCCAGGCCTGCGGCGCGCGGGCGTGCTGGGTCAGGGAGAAGGAGAGCGGCCGGCCCGAGCGCTCGACGATGCGGCGCAGCATGGCGAACTCGGCCTCCGGATCGGCGAAGTCGGAGACCACCTGCAGCACGCCCTTGCCGGCACGGGCCAGGCCCATCGCGATCCCGGTCAGCTCGTCCTCGCCGGCGGTCAGGGTCGGCGTCGGCTGGCCGTCGCTGGTCTTGTGGTTGAGCGTGCGCGAGGTGGAAAAGCCCAGGGCGCCGGCCTGGACGGCCCGCTCGGCCAGCTGCGCCATGGCGGCGATGTCGGTCTCGCTGGCGGGCTCGCGGTCGGCGCCGCGCTGGCCCATCACATAGACCCGCAGGGCCGCGTGCGGCAGCTGGGTCCCGATGTCGACGTCGAACCGGCGGCCGTGGAGCGCGTCGAGATAGTCGGGGAAGCTTTCCCAGGTCCAGGGCAGGCCTTCGGTCAGGACGGGGAAGGGGATGTCCTCCACCCCTTCCATCAGCCGCACCAGGCGGTCGTGGTCGGCGGGGCGGCAGGGGGCGAAGCCGACGCCGCAATTGCCCATGACGACGGTCGTGACCCCGTGCCAGGACGAGGGCTGCATCCGCGCGTCCCAGGTGGCCTGGCCGTCATAATGGGTGTGGATGTCCACGAAACCCGGCGTCACCAGCCGTCCGCGGGCGTCGATCTCCTCGGCGCCGCGGCCGGAAATCTCGCCCACGGCGGCGATCCGGCCGTCGCGCACCGCCACATCGGCCTCGAACAGCGGCGCGCCCGTGCCGTCCGCCACCGTCCCGCCGCGCAAGACGAGATCGTATGCCCGTTCCATTCCTGCCTCCCAGCCCGGCGGGTCTTGCGCCCGTCCTTGGGCGAATTAGCCGCCTCATCGGGCGGGGTGGTCAAGAGGCTTGGCGGTGCGCGGCGGAACCCGCCCATCGGGGGGACGTTTCGTAACCAATGCTCATGCAGTTGAGCCCGAGCCCCAGTCCGAAGCGAACCGGAGGACCTAAGTCATGGCGCTCAAAGTGTTTTTGCGGCGGTGGGCGTGGGTTTCGCGCTTCCGACGCCGAAGACCACGGCGCAGCCGCAACAGGAGTCGCAGATCGCCACCCTCGATCTCGGCTAGGCCCACGAAGGCCGCTTCCGTCCGGAGGCGGCCTTTGTCGTGTTCGGCCCCTCAGGCGCCTTCGCGCGGCATGGCGTCGGCCTTACCCGCACAGCCGCGCAGGGCGGCGCCCGCCAGGCTCGCCTCGGCCACATAGTCGTAGCGCAGGTCCGACATGCCGTCGGAGCACTCGCCCGGGCGCAGGGTCACCGTCAGGGGCCGCCCGTCGGCGGCGACGGCCCGCCAGACCGCGGCTTCCCCCTCCATGACCGCGCCGGGGTTCGGGGCCGTGACGGTTTCGAAGTCCGGCCGTTCCAGCGTCAGGGTGTCGGGCTGGATACGGACCATCCAGAACGGCTCCGTTCCGCGGGCGAGCATCTCGCCCTGGAAGGGCTCCGGCACGGCGGCGGCCGTGCTTGCGGCGGGCGGCGGGGCGTCGGCCGGGGCCTGCGCCGACGATCCGTCCGGCGCCTGGGGCTGGCAGGCGACCAGGAGGGCGGCGAGACCGGCGACCGGGGCTGTGGCGAAGATGCGCATGCCTTGGCTCCTTTCCTGTGGGCCGGGTCAGGCTAGACTCACCGGCCATGAGTCGAAACCGCCCCACCTTCTACGAGTTCTTCGCCGGCGGCGGCATGGCGCGCCTGGGGCTGGGCGAGGGTTGGGACTGCGTGTTCGCCAACGACTTCGACCCGGTGAAGGCCGCCGCCTACCGCGCCAATTTCGAGGACGCCGCCGAGCACTTTCGCGAGGGCGACGTCTGGAAGCTCACGCCCGAGGACCTTCCCGGCGAGGCCGACCTCGCCTGGGCCTCGTCCCCCTGCCAGGATTTCAGCCTTGCCGGCGCGCGGGCGGGACTGGCGGGCGGCCGCTCCTCGGCCTTCTTCGGTTTCTGGAAGCTGATGCAGGCGCTGAACGCCCAGGGGCGCGCCCCTCGCGCCATCGTCATCGAGAACGTCGTCGGCCTGCTCACCTCCCACGGCGGCGCCGACTTCGAGGCGCTCTGCCGGGCCCTGGCGGAGGAAGGCTACAGCTTCGGGGCGATGGAGATGGATGCTGCGGCCTTCGTGCCGCAATCCCGCCCCCGCGTCTTCGTCGTCGCCGTGCGCGAACCGCCGCCGTCCGGCCTGCAGGGCGAGGGCGCCTTCCACAGCCGCGGCGTCCGGCAGGCCCAGGCGCGCCTGCCCGAGGAACTCGCCCGCCGCTGGATCTGGTGGCGCCTGCCCGCGCCGCCCGCGCGCAATACCGACCTCGCCGCCGTGCTGGAGGCCGACGAGGCCGTCGCCTGGCGATCGTCGGTCCAGACGCAGGCCCTCGCCGCCCAGATGTCGCCCCTGCACCGCCGCCGGTTCGAGGCCGAACAGGCGTCCAAGGGCCGCGCCGTCGGCGCCGCCTATCGCCGGATCCGCATCGAGGATGGCGTGCGCGTGCAGCGCGCCGAGGTGCGGCTGGACGGCCTGGCCGGCTGCCTGCGCACGCCGGCGGGCGGGTCGTCGCGCCAGATGCTGCTGGTGGGGGACGAAGGCGGTCTCCGCTCACGCCTGATCTCGCCGCGGGAAGGCGCGCGGCTGATGGGCCTGCCGGAGGCCTACGTCCTTCCAGCTTCGGCGACCCAGGCCCTGCACGTGGTCGGCGACGGGGTGGCGGTCCCGGTGGTCCGCTGGCTTGCGGAAAACCTCCTGCGCCCCCTGCTGGCGGCGGACGGATCGGTGCTCGCCGCCGAATGAGCGGCTTTAAATTGCGGCCCGAAGCCCTAAGTTCGCGTTCAAAGGGTCTGAAACGCGAATTTCCGAAGGGCAGTCTCATGGACGGCGCTACCGACACCACCTACGACGCCGCGCGCTACAAGCGCGCCGGGCGGGGCAAGGTCTACGACTCCATCATCGACACCATCGGCGACACCCCGCTGATCCGGCTGCCGCGCCTGACCGCGGCCCTGAAGCCCAAGGCCGAAGTGCTGGCCAAGCTGGAATTCTTCAACCCCATCGCCTCGGTGAAGGACCGCATCGGCGTCTCGATGATCGAGGCTCTGGAGGTCCAGGGCGTGCTGAAGCCCGGCTCCACCATCGTCGAGCCGACCAGCGGCAACACCGGCATCGCCCTGGCCTTCGTGGCCGCGGCCAAGGGCTACGCCCTGACCCTCGTCATGCCCGAGAGCATGTCCATCGAGCGGCGCAAGATGTTGGCCCTGATGGGCGCCAAGCTCGAGCTCACCCCGGCCGAGCGCGGCATGGCCGGCGCGGTCGCCCGGGCGCGCGAGATCGTCGAGGCGACGCCGGGCGCGGTCATGCCCCAGCAGTTCGACAACGGGGCCAATCCGCTGGTCCACCGCGTCTCCACCGCCGAGGAGATCTGGAACGACACCGACGGCAAGGTGGACGCGGTGATCGCCGGCGTCGGCACCGGCGGCACCATCACCGGCGTCGGCCAGGTGCTTAAAAGCCGCAAGGCCTCGGTGAAGATGATCGCGGTCGAGCCCGAGGCCTCGCCCGTGCTCTCCGGCGGCCAGCCGGGGCCGCACAAGATCCAGGGCATCGGGGCGGGTTTCGTCCCCTCCATCCTCGACCGCAGCGTGATCGACGAGGTGGTTCAGGTCTCCAACGACGACAGCCTTTCCATGGCCCGCCGGGTGGCCCGGGAAGAGGGCGTGCCGGTGGGCATCTCCTCCGGCGCGGCCCTGACCGCGGCCTTCCACGTCGCCAGCCGCGACGACATGGCCGGCAAGACGGTGGTGGCCATCATCCCGAGCTTCGCCGAGCGCTACCTCTCGACGGCCCTCTTCGAGGGGCTCTGAGGCCGGCGGCGGCCGAGCGCATGACCGACGTCTACGATGCGGCGAAGCGCTCGGCCGTCATGGCCCGGGTCAAGGGGCGGGACACCACGCCGGAGAGGACGCTGCGGCGTCTGCTCACCGGGCTCGGCGCCCGGTACCGCCTGCACCGCAAGGACCTGCCCGGCTCGCCCGACATCGTGCTGCCGGGGCGCAGGCTGGTGGTCTTCGCCCACGGCTGTTTCTGGCACGGCCACGACTGCGCCCGCGGAAGCCGCGTGCCCAAGGCCAATCGCGACTACTGGCTGGCCAAGGTGGGCCGCAATCGCACGCGCGACATCGCCGCCCGCGAGGCCCTGGAGGCCGCCGGCTGGCGGGTCGAGACGGTCTGGGAATGCGAGATGAAAGACGAAGCGGCGCTGAAGGACCGCCTCAAAGCCCTGCTGGCAGCCGCTCCGCTCCAGCCCGCGCGCAGCGCAAGAGAATCAACCACGAAGAACACAAAGGGCACGAAGACGCCGCGCTGCTGACCCTTTGTGATCTTCGTGTTCTTCGTGGTGAAATCTACCGGCGCCTGCGGCGCGCAGACGCCGCTATGCGACCACCACCTCGGTCTTCACCGAATTGGCGATGAAGCATTCCTCGTGCGCCTCGTGGTGGAGGCGGTCGAGGGCGGCCGCGTCCGGGGCGGCGCCGGCCCACGCGATCTTCGGGCGCAGGGTGACCTTCGTCACCGCCTGGCGGCCCGGCGCGATCTCGCTCATCACGCCTTCGGCTTCGTCGGCATAGGCGGCGACGGCGAAGCCGGCGAGGCGGGCCCGGTGCAGGAAGGTCAGCATGTGGCAGGCCGACAGGGCGGCCACCAGCATCTGCTCGGGATCCACCGCGCCGGCTACGGACCACTTGTTGCCGACCACGTGCGGCGAGGCCGTGCCCGCCACCTTGGTCCCGCCGTCGAAGGCGAGGTCGTGGCCGCGGCTGTAGCGGCCGGCGAGGAAGTCCTCCCCCTCGGCCAGCCGCCAGTCGACACTCGCCCGGTAGGTCGCCATCAGAAGGCCTCGGCCGGCAGGCTCATCAGGGTGTCGGCGCCGGTCTTCAGCTTGGCGAGGTGCGCCGAGGTCTCCGGCAGGATGCGCTCGGCGTAGTAGCGGGCGAGAGTCAGCTTGGTCGCGTAGAAAGAATTGGTTTCCCCGGCGGCGATCTTGGCCTGCGCCGCCTGGGCCATCATCGCCCACATATAGGCGAGCGCGGTGAGCCCGAAGAGGTGCATGTAGTCGGTCGAGGCCGCGCCGGCGTTGTCCGGATTGGCTAGGCCGTTGGCCATCAGCCACATGGTGGCGTCCTGCAACTCCTCCTTGGCCTTGGCCAGCCCGGCGACGATCGTCTCCAGCCCCTTGTCGTCCTCGTGGGCGGCCACATAGGTGTCGATCTCGGCGAAGAAGCCCATGACGCCCCGCCCGCCGTCGGCGGCGAGCTTGCGGCCCACCAGGTCCAGCGCCTGGACGCCGTTGGTGCCTTCGTAGATCAGGGCGATGCGGCAGTCGCGCAGGTACTGGCTGACCGGGAAGTGCTCGGTGAAGCCCGAGCCGCCGTGGACCTGCATGGCGTCGGAGCAGACCTTGAAGCCGCGGTCGGTGAGGAAGCCCTTCACCACCGGGGTCATCAGCGCCATGTAGTCCGACCCCTTCTGGCGCACCGCCTCGTCGCGGCTGGCATGGGCCAGGTCGCCGTGCAGGGCGGTCCAGAACAGGAAGGCGCGCCCGCCCTCGATGAGGACGCGGCTGTCCATCAGCATGCGGCGCACGTCGGGATGGACGATGATCGGATCGGCCGGGCCGTCGGGATTCTTCGGCCCGGTCAGCGAACGGCCCTGGAGACGGTCCTTGGCGAACTCGGCGGCCGCCTGATAGGCCGCCTCGGCCTGGGCGACGCCCTGCAGGCCGACGCCGATGCGCGCCTCGTTCATCATCACGAACATCAGGCGCAGGCCCTGGTTCTCGTCGCCGACGAGCCAGCCCTGCGACTCCTCGTGCTGGATGACGCAGGTGGCGTTGCCGTGGATGCCCATCTTCTCTTCCAGCCCGGCGCAGAAGACGCTGTTGCGCGCCCCCGGCTTGCCGTCGGCGTCCGGGATGAACTTGGGCACGATGAACAGGCTGATGCCGCGCACCCCGGCCGGCGCGCCCTCCACCCGGGCCAGGACCAGATGGACGATGTTGTCGGCCATGTCGTGCTCGCCGCCCGAGATCCAGATCTTCTGGCCGGTGATGCGGTAGGAGCCGTCGCCTTGCGGGACCGCCTTGGTGCGCAGCAGGCCCAGGTCGGTGCCGCAGTGCGGCTCGGTCAGGTTCATGGTCCCGCACCACTCGCCCGAGGTGAGCTTGGGCAGGTAGAGCGCCTTCTGCTCGGGCGAGCCGCCGTTCAGGATCGCCGAATAGGCCCCGTGCGTCAGGCCCGGATACATGGAGAACGCCATGTTGGCCGAGGAGGACATTTCGGAGAAGGCGAGGTTGACCACGTGCGGCAGGCCCTGGCCGCCGAACTCCGTCTCCGACCCCAGGGCGGGCCAGCCGCCCTCGACCAGTGCCTTGTAGGCCTCCTTGAAGCCGTCGGGCGTGGTGACCGTGTTGTCCGGGCGCCAGGTGCAGCCCTGCTTGTCGCCGACGCTGTTCAGGGGCGCCAGCACCTCGCTGGTGAAGCGGCCCGCCTCCTCGACGATCTGGGCGACCGTATCCAGGGACGCATCCTCGAAGCCCGGCAGGTCGCCGTAGCGGTCGATGGAAAGGACGTCGCGCAGCAGGAACAGGTGGTCGGCGACGGGCGGCTTATAGGGCATGGAAACTCCAGCAAAAGGCGCCGGGCCGGCGGTCCGGCCCGGGCGCGATCAGGTGTCGGGACGGGGTGAGGTCCTACTTGGCCCCCACATGCTCCAGGCCGTCGAGACGCTGGCGCAGCATCTGGTCGTAGTCGGCGGCGCGGGGCAGCAGGTCGGGCCGGGTGGCGGCCAGCTTGCGCTCCATGTTGTCGCAGCCGACCTTCAGTTCGCTGATGGCGCGGTCGATGTCCTCGCGCTGGGATTCCAGGGCGACGATGCGCTCCTTGAACTTGCGCAGCGACTTGGCCATCTGGGCCGCGCCGCCGTCGTCCAGGTCGTACAGGTCGAGGATCTCGCCGATCTCGGCCAGGGACAGGCCGACGCGCTTGCCCTGCAGGATCAGCTTCAGGCGGGCGCGGTCCTTGTAGGAATAGACCCGGTTCATGCCGTCGCGGGCCGGCGAGAGCAGGCCCTTGTCCTCATAGAAGCGCAGGGCGCGCGGCGTGCATTTGAACTCCAGGCAGAGCTGGCGGATCGTATAGGTGCGTTGGGGGCGGCGCAGGTCGGTGGGCATGTGGGCGTCTCCGGTTTGGGCCTGTTTTCGGCGTCCTGATTTTGGCTGACGATGTAAGTGGCATCTTACGTCAACGTCAAGGCAACCGCAGGTTCAGACGCCCTGCGGCCACCCCCGCCATGGACGCGGCGGTCCGCCGCCGCCTAGGCTGTCGGCCGGTTCTGTTCGGGGGGTTACAGATGTTCCGCAATATGCTTTTCGCGGCCGCTGCGACGGCGGCTGTCCTCGTCTGCGCGCCGGCCTCGGCCCTCGCCGCGCCCCAGCCCATGGCCCAGGCTGTGGCGGGCCTGCAGCGGCTGGACGGTCTCATTCCCCTCTATGTCGACGCCGAGAAGGGCCGGGTCCTGATGCTGCTCCCCGCGCCGGACGAGGCCGGCGTCAGCGGCCGCTACATCTATATGGCCTCCCTGCGCACGGGGCTCGGCTCGGCGCCCATCGGTCTCGACCGCGGCCGGGTGGAACAGGGCCGCATCCTCGCCTTCCGCCGGATGGGCGGCAAGGTGGTGGCCGAGTACGAGAACCACCGTTTCCGCGCCGAGGGCGCGCCGGCCGACGAGCAGGCCGCGGCCCGAGAGGCCTTCGCGCCGTCCACCGTCTGGGCCGGCGACATCGTCTCCACCGACGCCGCCGGCCGGATCCTGATCGACATTTCCAGCTTCCTGACCGCCGACGCCAATGGCGTGACCAAGGCGCTGGAGGCCGCGGGCGAAAAGGGCTGGCGCCAGGTCGCCGACCTGACCCTGGTGGACGCCGCCGCGGCCAAGGCCTTTCCCGAGAATGTCGAGCTGGAGGCGCGCCAGACCTTCGCTTCCGACGAGCCGGGCGAGGAGGTCTCCAACATCGCGCCCGAGGCCGGCCGCTTCACCGTCGCCGTCCGGCACTCCTTCGTGAAGCTGCCCGAGCCCGGCTATCAGCCGCTGGCCTTCGATCCGCGCGGCGGCTCCTTCTCGCAGCTCCACCTGGACTTCGCCGCCCCGCTCGGTCAGCCGATCGTCGAGCAGGTGGCCGTTCGCTTCCGGCTGGAGAAGACCGACCCGACCGCGGCGGTCTCGACCGTGAAGAAGCCCATCGTCTTCTACATGGACCGCGGCGCGCCCGAGCCGATCCGCAGCGCCCTGATGGAGGGCGCCGGCTGGTGGGCCCAGGCCTTCGAGGCCGCCGGCTACAAGGACGCCTTCCGCGTCGAACTGCTGCCGCAGGACGCCGACCCCCTGGACGTCCGCTACAGCATGATCAACTGGGCCGACCGGGCTACCCGCGGCTGGTCCTATGGCCAGGCGGTGACCGACCCCCGCACGGGCGAGATCCTCAAAGGCTCGGTGGTGCTGGGCGCCCTTCGCGTGCGCCAGGACATGCTGATCTTCGAAGGCCTGGTCGGCGCCGACAAGGTCGGGACCGGCGGCGGGAACGACCCGGCCCAGGCCGCGCTCGCCCGCCTGCGCCAGCTGGGCGCCCACGAGGTCGGCCACTCCATCGGCCTGTCGCACAACTTCTCCGCCAGCACCCAGAACCGCGCCAGCGTCATGGACTATCCGCCGCCGCGCATCCTTTTGAAGGATGGGCGCATCGACCTGTCGGACGCCTATGCGGTGGGGATCGGCGACTGGGACAAGCTGTCCATCGCCTGGCTGTACGGGCCGGGCGGCGAGGCGGGCCAGGCCCTGCTGAACCAGAACGCCAAGGGGGGGCTGCGCTACATCTCCGACGCCGACGCACGCGGCCTGGCGGTGGGCCAGCCCTGGGCCAGCCTGTGGGACGACGGCGCCGACCCGGCCGCCGAGCTGACGCGCATGATGGAGGTGCGCCGCGTGGCGCTGTCGAACTTCGGCCTCGGCGCCCTGCATCCCGGCGAGCCGGTGGCCATGCTGCGCCGGAAGTACGTGCCGATCTTCCTTCTCCACCGCTACCAGATCGAGGCGGCGGGCAAGCTCGTGGGCGGGGTGGACTACGCCTATTCCGTCATCGGCGACGGGACGGAGACCTCGCCCTATGTGCCGGCGGCGGCCCAGCGGCAGGCGGTCTCGGCCCTGTTGGCCACGCTGGAGCCGTCGGCGCTGGCCACCCCGGCCGGCCTCTTGCCGCTGCTGTCGGCCGGCGAGATGGGGGCGTGGGACCGGCAGACGCAGATCGAGGTCTTCCCGACCCTGGGCGGCCCGGTCTTCGACAATCTGACCGCGGCGGAGACAGCGGCCGGCCTCACCCTCGATGTCCTGCTGAACCCCAAGCGCCTGGGCCGGCTGGTGGAACAGAACCGGCTCGATCCGTCCCTGCCGGGCGGGGCCGAGGTGCTGAACGCCCTGGTCGATCAGGTCTTCACCGATCCGGCCGAGGCGGCCCTCCTGCCGGTGGCCCACCGCACCCAGGCCCGCGCCGTCCTCGATCTCGGCCGGCTGGCGGGCGAGCCCACGACGCCGCCGGCCGTGGCCGCCCTGGCGGAGGCGGCGCTGGACCGGGCCGCGGCCAAGCTGGCGGGCCGCAGCGGCGACGCCGGCACCCGCGCCCATCGCGCCCGCCTGATCGCCCTGATCGACAATCCCGAAGAACTCTGCCGCCTCAGCCCTTCACCAGGTCCCCGGCGAGCGCCCGCTCGATCAGGTCCAGGGTCCGCTCGATGCCGAAGATGGCGACGAAGGAGCCGAAGCGGGGCCCCTGGCTCTGGCCCAGCAGCACCTCGTAGAGGGCCTGGAACCAGGCGCGCAGGGGCTCGAAGCCGCCGGCCTTGCCGGCCTCGAAGACCTCGTTCTGGATCGCCTCGGCGTCGGCGCCGGGGGGCAGGGCCCGCAGCCGCGCCGCCAGGTCCAGAATCGCCGCCCGTTCCTGGTCGGTGGGGGCCCGGAAGGCCTTCGTGGGCTTCACGAAGTCCTCGTAATAGTTCAGCGCATAGCCGACGAGCCTGGCCAGCAGGGGCTCGCTCTCCGGGGTCGCGCCGGGAATGTAGCGGCTGATGAAGGCCCACAGGATGTCGGCCGTCGAGGCGTCGGCGGCCGAGACGAGGTTGAGCAGCAGCGAGAAGCTGACCGGCGAGCCCTTTTCCGGCGGATCGCCGCGATGGACGTGCCAGGCCGGATTGTCCAGCTGGGCGGCGTTGTCGCCCTCCGCGCGCTTGCGGTTGAGCGCATCCAGCTGCTGCAGGTACTCGTCCGTCGCCTTGGGGATGACGTCGAAATAGAGCCGCTTGGCCGACTTGGGCGACTGGTACATGTAGTAGGCGAGGCTTTCGGGCGCGCCGTAGCGCAGCCATTCCTCGATGGTCAGGCCGTTGCCCTTGGACTTCGAGATCTTCTGGTTGTTCTCGTCCATGAAGAGCTCGTAGTGGAAGGCCTCCGGCGGCGTGCCGCCGAGCGCCTGGCAGACCCTGTTGGAGACCCGCACGGAGTCCACCAGGTCCTTGCCCGAGGCCTCGAAGTCGACCTCGAGCGCCGTCCAGCGTGCGGCCCAGTCGGGGCGCCACTGCAGCTTCACATGGCCGCCGGTGACCGGAACCTCGGTGCGCGTCCCGTCCTCGTCCGCAAAGACGATGGTCCCCGCCTCGAGATTGCGCTCCAGCGTCGGGACCTGCAGCACCTTGCCGGTCTTGGGGCTGATGGGCAGGAAGGGCGAATAGGTGGCGCGGCGTTCTTCGCCGAGCGTCGGCAGCATGATCGCCTGGATCTTGTCGAACCGCTCCAGGACGCGCAGCAGCACCGCATCGAACCGGCCCGAGGTGTAGCATTCGGTCGACGACATGAAGGTGTAGTCGAAGCCGAAGCCGTCGAGGAAGGCGCGCAGGCGGGCGTTGTTGTGGTGGCCGAAGCTCTCGTACTCGCCGAAGGGATCGCGCACGCGGGTGACCGGCTTGTCGCGGTCCTCCTCCAGCATCTGCCGGTTGGGCACGTTGTCCGGGATCTTCCGCAGGCCGTCCATGTCGTCGGAGAAGACGATCAGGGGCGTGGGGATGGCGTCGGCGGTCAGGGCCCGGAAGGCGGTGCGCACGATGGTCGGCCGCGTCGCCTCGCCGAAGGTGCCCAGGTGCGGCAGGCCGCTGGCGCCATAGCCGCACTGGAAGACGACCGGCTTGGCGAGCGCCGGGAAGGTGGCGACGGCCTCGGCCGCCTTGCCCTCATGGATCAGGTTCGAGGCCAGGTCGCGCTCGGCGTCGGAAAGGCGCAGGCGCAGGATGCGCGCCAGGATGAGGCGGGCCTGTTCGAAGGGCCAGCTCTTGGCCCCCTGGGCCTGATGGGAAAGTCCGGACAGCATGGGGCAGGCGGTAGCGCGCCGCCGCCCGGGCCTCAAGCGGCATTTGCGGCCGGGCCTAGAGTTGCGGAGGCGCCGCAAGACCCCCTCCGACCCTCCGGGCCACCTCCCCCTCACGGAGGGGGAGGATCTGCGCCGCGGGTCTTGGAACGCAGTGCGAAGATGCTCCCCCATGCAGGGGGAGCTGGCGCGAAGCGCCTGAGGGGGTTCCCGCCCTCAGCCCTCGCCCTGCATCAGGAAATGGCCGCGGATGGCGGCGACCGGCTTGGCGCGGGCCTCCTGCCAGGCCTCCACATGGACGGAAGAGATGCGCCGGCCGGCCTTCTTCACCTCGGCGCGGGCATAGGTGTCCATGGCGCGGCCGGGGCGGAGATAGTCGATGGTCACGTCGATGGTCTTGGCCGGGCGCGGCTGGCCGGTCAGGACGGCGAGCTGGGCCAGCGCCGTCATCTCCATGAAGGCGCCCAGGACGCCGCCGTGCAGGGCGGGCAGGAGCGTGTTGCCGATCAGATGGGGCGAGAAGGGCAGGACGGCGGTCATCTCGTCGCCTGCCAGCTCGGCCTTCATGCCGAGGAAGGCGATGTAGGGCGTGCGCGCCAGGAAGGCGGCCAGCCGCTCGGCCGGCAGGGTCACGTCCCCCATGACGCGCCTCCTTCCCGCAGCGCGAAGGCGGCCTGGGCGGTGGCCACGGGATCGTCCGGATCGCCGTCATGGGCCTGGGCGCGGACGAAGGCGATGGTGCGGGTCAGCTTGTAGCAGTGGCCCTCGGCGATCAGGTCGGCGCGGGCCTTCGCCGGGCGCATGTAGTCGATGCGCAGGTCAAGCGTGCCCTGGGGCACGGCGTCGGCGGCCCGGATGGAGAGGCCGCAGACATGGTCGAGAAGGGTGGTGACGACGCCCGAGGCGATCACCTGGGTCTCCGGATCGCCGACCAGCTCGGCGCGCCACGGGGCGCGGATGGCGCCGCGCCCGGGGCTGACGGACAGGAACTGGAAGCCGAGCGCTTCGGTCTGCGGCGTACGCATCACCATGTGCCGCGCGGCGGCCTCGTCGAGGGCGCCGCTCATGGCGTGGGAGAAGTCGGGGGGCTCGGCCATGGCCCAAGCCCCTAAACAGGCGCCGTCGCGGCGGTCAACGAAAAGCGCAGCTCGGGCGTTTGAGGGGAGGCGGGGGGCGGAGCCCCGCCGCTCGTCAGAACAGCGGCAGGGCGTTGGAGTAGGCGGCCAGGACGATGGCCAAGACGGGGGTGGCGGCCATGGCGAGGTTGGCGAAGCCGAGGACGGGGAGGCGGGTCATGTGGAAGTCTCTTTCGGGTCTGATGTGGTGGAGCGCGTCGCCGCGTTCCGATGGCCCTGGGTATAGTTCCGACATCTTCAGAATGCTTGTTAAGTCTTGGTCATGAGCTCGATTTCACAATATGAATACTGTGTAATGAAGTGGACGGTTCGTAATGTGGCGGGCGGCCGGGCCCGCGCCCATCTGAGATGGCCATGATCAAACCGCAGGATCTGCTCTGTCCCCGGCCCGAGGGTCTCTATTGCGCGCCGGGCGACTTCTACATCGACCCCGTGCGCCCGGTGGACCGGGCGGTGGTCACCCACGGCCATTCCGACCATGCCCGCGCCGGCCACGGCGCCGTGCTGGCGACGCGGGAGACCCTGGCCATCATGGGCGAGCGCTACGGCGCCGACTTCGCCCGCGCCCGTCAGCCGGCCGCCTATGGCGAGGCCGTCGCCCGCGACGACGTGGAGGTGACGCTCGTCCCCGCCGGCCATGTCCTGGGCTCGGCCCAGGCGGTGGTGCGGTGGAAAGGCCTGACCATGGTGGTCTCGGGCGACTACAAGCGACGGCGCGATCCCACCTGCGCGGCCTTCGAGCCGGTCCCCTGCGACGTCTTCATCACCGAAGCGACCTTCGGTCTGCCGGTCTTCCGCCATCCCGACGACCGGGAGGAGATCGCCCGCCTGCTGCGCTCCGTCGCCCAGTTCCCGGAGCGGACCCACATGGTCGGCGCCTATGCGCTGGGAAAGGCGCAGCGGGTGATCCGCCTGCTGCGCGAGGCGGGATGGGACCAGCCCATCTATGTCCATGGCGCGCTGGAGCGGCTGAACCGGCTCTATGAGGCCCACGGGATCGATCTCGGCGAGCTGCGCCCGGCGACGACGGAGAAGAAGCAGGACTTCGCCGGGACCATCGTCGTCGGCCCGCCCTCGGCGCTCGCCGACCGCTGGGGCCGCCGCTTCGCCGACCCGGTGCTGGCCTTCGCCTCGGGCTGGATGCGGGTCCGCGCCCGGGCCCGCCAGCGGGGCGTGGAGCTGCCGCTGATCATCTCCGACCATGCCGACTGGGACGAGCTGACCGCCACGGTGGACGAGATCCGACCGGGCGAGCTGTGGATCACCCACGGCCGGGAGGAGGCGCTGGCCCGCTGGGCCGAGCTGCACGGCGTTCCGGCCCGGGCGCTGGCGCTCGTGGGCTATGAAGAGGAGGACGGCGAGTGAGCCGTCCCCTAGATGCACATGGGCAGTTTGAGCAGGGCGTCGTTCCACTGGCCCTGCGCATAGGCGCGCAGATACTTGCCGTTCGGCCCGTTCAGCACGCCGATCTCGGCCCGCTCGCCGCCCGCCATGAGGTGGAAGGTGTCGCGGCGGCCCTCGATGGCGGCGATCATCTCGGCCTTGGACTTCTTCCAGCCGTGGCCGCCCAGATGGGTGATCCCCTCATGCGCATTCTTGCGCGGCTGGCGCGCGGCGCAGGTGACCTGGACATCGGCCATGGGCGGGGCTCCTCCGCGGTTCCGGACGCCCTCGCCTATAGCCCTGCCCAGGCCGCTTGCCGAGCCGGAGGCGCGTGAGCCGATGCGCGCCTTCGCCGACCTGCTGGACCGCCTGTCCTACACCGCCTCGCGCAACGCCAAGCTGACGCTCGTCCGCGACTATCTGGAAAAGACACCCGACCCGGACCGCGGCTGGGCGCTGGCGGCGCTGACCGGCGACCTGTCCTTCTCCGCGGCCAAGCCGGCCTTCATCCGCAAGGCGGTGGAGGAGCGCATGGACGCCACCCTCTTCCGCTGGTCCTACGACTATGTGGGCGACCTGGCCGAGACGGTGGCGCTCGTCTGGCCCAGGCGCCCGGGCGCCAATCGCGAACCGGAGCTGTCGGAGGTGGTCGACGCCCTGCGCGGCGCCAGCCGGGCCGAGGTGCAGCGGCTGATCGAGGGCTGGCTCGATGCGCTGGACGAGGCCACCGCGCGCTGGGCGCTCCTCAAGCTGATGACCGGCGGCCTGCGGGTCGGCGTTTCGGCGCGGCTGGCCAAGCAGGCCTGCGCCGATCTCGGCGGGGTGGAGATCGCCCAGATCGAGGAGGTCTGGCACGCCCTGCATGCGCCCTACGAGGACCTCTTCGCCTGGCTGGAGGGCCATGGCGAGCGGCCTTCGCCCGATGCGCCCGGCCGCTTCCGGCCGGTGATGCTGGCCCAGGCGATCGACGAGGCGGCGGACTTCGCCCGGCTCGATCCGGCCGACTATGTGGCCGAGTGGAAGTGGGACGGCATCCGCATCCAGGCGGTGAGCGAGGCCGGCGTGAAGCGGCTCTACAGCCGCACCGGCGACGACATCTCGTCCGTCTTTCCCGACGTGGTCGAGGCGCTGGACTTCGAAGGCGCGCTCGACGGCGAACTGCTGGTCCGGCGCGAGGGCGTCGTCGCCCCCTTCGGCGACCTGCAGCAGCGGCTGAACCGCAAGACGGTGGACGCCAAGATGCTGCGCGGCTTTCCCGCCGGGATCCGGGCCTACGACCTCTTGGCCCTGGACGGGGAGGACCTGCGGACGCTCGCCTTCGTCGAGCGCCGGGCGCGGCTGGAGGATCTGATCGGCCGGCTTGGGTCGGAGCGGATCGACCTGTCGCCCCTGCAACCCTTCGAGAGCTGGGCCGAACTCACCGAGCTGCGCGCCAGCCCCCCGCCGGGCGATCCGCAGATCGCCGAGGGTCTGATGCTGAAGGAGAAGACCTCGATCTACGAGGCCGGACGGCCCAAGGGCCCCTGGTTCAAGTGGAAGCGCGATCCGTTCCTGATCGACGCGGTGCTGATGTACGCCCAGCGCGGCCACGGCAAGCGCTCCAGCTTCTATTCCGACTACACCTTCGGCGTCTGGACCGAGGCCCCGGACGGCGGGCGGATGCTGACCCCCGTGGGCAAGGCCTATTTCGGCTTCACCGACGAGGAGCTGAAAGAGATCGACAAGTTCGTCCGCGACCACACCATCGAACGTTTCGGCCCGGTCCGCTCCGTCCGCGCCGAGCCGCACAAGGGCCTGGTGTTCGAGGTCGCCTTCGAAGGCCTGCAGCGCTCCACCCGCCACAAGTCCGGCGTCGCCATGCGCTTCCCCCGCATCAGCCGCATCCGCTGGGACAAGCCCCCCGGCGAGGCCGACGAACTGCCGACGCTGGAACGGATGCTGGAGAAGATGGAGGCGCGGTGAGTCCGCAAGCCCCCTCCGGCCCTGCGGGCCACCTCCCCCTGAAGCAGGGGGAGGATCTGCTCAGTGGTTCTGAAGCGCATGGTGCGAAAGATGCTCCCCCATCCAGGGGGAGCTGGCGCGAAGCGCCTGTGGGGGTTTTCGGCCGTGCCGCCGCCGCCCTACGGCAGCAGACCCAGCCCCTCGACGAAGGTCCGCAGGTTTCCGCCCTCGAACAGGACCCCGCGCACGCCGGCCCGTTCGGCGGCCTGCATGTCGCCCATCTTGTCGCCGATCATGAAGGAGGACTCACGGTCCACCGGCCACTCGTCCATGTCGCGCTGTAGCATGCCGGGATTTGGCTTGCGGTCGGGCGTGTCGGGGTGGCGGAAGC
>CAYQPL010000004.1:0-8059 GCA_964419395.1 uncultured Phenylobacterium sp.
TCACGAGAAGGTGGACGTCAACACCACCCACGGCGTGCTCGACGCCAAGGGCGCGGCGACGGCCAACTTCGCCTCGGCCATCGTCCAGATCCTGCTTCTCGACCTGGTCTTCTCGATCGACTCCATCCTCACCGCCGTCGGCATGACCGACCACCTGCCGATCATGATCGTCGCCGTGATCATCGCCGTCACCGTCATGCTGCTGGCCGCCGATCCGCTGGCCGAGTTCATCCACGACAACCCGACGGTGGTCATGCTGGCGCTCGGCTTCCTGCTGATGATCGGCGCCACCCTGATCGCCGACGGCTTCGGCTTCCACGTGCCCAAGGGCTACATCTACGCCGCCATGGCCTTCTCCGGCCTGGTGGAGGGCCTCAACATGGCCGCCCGCCGCGCGGCGCGAAAATCCCGGGGCGCCGACCACGGATGAAGGCGTGCGCCGCCCTGAAGTTCTGATAACGTCTGGCCATTCATCCCCGTCCCGCGGCGTCTTCGCCGCGGCGGCGGGGCCAAAGATATTTCAGAACTCCAGGTTTGGCGGGGCTCCCGGGTCGCGCCGGGAAACGCCGTTTTGCAAGACCCCCACTTCGATGAGGCGGATCGCCGCCTCACCCTGATTTCCGTCCTGATCGTCTTCCTGCTCAGCGCCATGAGCCAGACGGTGGTGGCCACCGCCATGCCGCGGATCGTCGCCGACCTCTCGGGCCTGAAGCTCTACGCCTGGGCGACCACCGCCTATCTGCTGGCCTCGACGGTGATGGTGCCCATCTGGGGCAAGCTCGGCGACATCTTCGGGCGCAAGCCCATCCTGCTCACCGGCATCGGCGTCTTCCTGGGCGGCTCCTGGCTGGCGGGGCTGGCCGGGGAGTTCGGCGACCTGCCGCTCCTGGGCGGCGGCATGACCCAGCTGATCGCCTTCCGCGCCCTGCAGGGGATCGGCGGGGGCGCGCTGTTCACCACCGCCTTCGCCATCATCGCCGACCTCTATGCGCCGCGGGAGCGGGCCAAGTTCTCGGGCCTGTTCGGTTCGGTCTTCGGCGTCGCCTCGATCTTCGGCCCGGTGATCGGCGGCTTCTTCACCGACCACGGCACGGTGACCGTGGCCGGCCACGTCATCGAGGGCTGGCGCTGGGTCTTCTATGTCAACGTGCCCTTCGCGCTGGCCGCGGTGGCCATGATCACCCTGAAGATGCCGGAGCTGCCCCGGCGGGGCGAAGGCCGCATCGACTATGTGGGCGCGGCCCTGATCGTGGTCGGTTTCACCGCCCTGCTGCTGGCCATCACCTGGGGCGGCCGCGACCATGCCTGGACCTCCGGGGTGATCCTCGGCCTGCTGGCCCTGTCGGCCGTCGCCCTGACGGCCTTCGTCTTCGTCGAGCGGGCGGTCTGGGACCCGATCCTGCCCCTGGACCTCTTCCGGAACCGCACCTTCAACACCGCCAACGGGGCCTCCTTCGTCTATTCCATGGCCTTCATGGGCGTGACCTCCTTCCTGCCGCTCTACATGCAGGTGGGCCAGGGGGTGCCGGCCACCCGCAGCGGCCTGACCATGCTGGCCCTGATGGTGGGGCTGATCGCCTCCTCGACCCTCAACGGCCAGCTCGTCACCCGCACGGGCCACTACAAGCCGTTCATGATCGGCGGCGGGGCGGTCCTGATCGTCGGCGTCTTCACGCTGTGCTTCATCGGGCCGGACACCGGCACCCTGGACCTGGCCTGGCGCCTGCTGCTGGTGGGTATCGGTCTGGGCCCGGGCCAGAGCCTGTTCAGCCTGGCGGTGCAGAACGCCGTGCCCATGCACCAGCTGGGCGTGGCCACCAGTTCGGGCCAGTTCGTGCGCCAGATCGGCTCCACCATGGGCGTGGCCCTGTTCGGAGCCCTTCTGACCTCGGGCCTGACCGCCGAGCTCGACCGGCTGTCGACCGCGACGCCCGGCGTCCAGGTGGAGCGGCTCGAACTGTCGGACCTGCAGCGCATGGCCATGGAGCGCGACGCCGATCCCGTGGCCGCGCAGGCGCGGCTGAGCGATCCCCAGGCCCGGGCGGTCGATCAGATCGTCCGCCAGAGCTTCTCCACCGCCGTCGTCCACGGCATCGTCTTCAGCCTGGTGGTGCTGATCATCGGCTTCGTGCTGATGCTGATGATCCCGGTCATGCCCCTGCGCGAGCGTCCCGCGGGACCGCCGCCGCGGGCCGCCCCCGGCGAGCCGGAGCCGGCTTCGGGGACGTAGGCCTGCGGCCCTTGGCCGTCAGTCCTCCGCCAGCTCGGGCAGTAGCGTGCGGTAGTGGGCGTCGACGGCGCCGTAGCACTCGCAGCAGGCCTCCTCGAGACCGGCCCGGTCGACGATCTCCACATGGCCATGGTGCTGGCGGATGAGGCCGCGGTGCTCCAGGGCCTTGGCGACGCCCGAGACGGTGGTGCGCTGAACCCCCAGCATCTCGGCGAGGGCCTGCTGCGTCAGGCGGATGATGTCCTCGCCGGCCCGGTCGTGGGTGGACAGCAGCCAGCGGGCGGCGCGCTGCTCCACCGGATGCAGGGCGTTGCAGACCACCGACTGCATCACCTGGGCGAGCAGGGCGTCGGCATAGCGCGAGAAGAGGTCCGAGATGGCCGGGTGGCGGCGCTTGGCCGCCTCCAGCTGCTCGGTGGCGACCGCCAGGGCCGGGCCGGGGATCTGCACCACGGCGCGGCCATAGGCGGGCTTGTGGCCGGCGCTGACGATGCCGCCCACCGCGCCCTCGCGGCCGATGCTGGCCACCTCCACCTCGCGGCCGTCCCGGGTGACGAGCAGCAGGGAGGCCATGGTCGAGTGGCAGGGCAGATAGGTGGTCTCGACGTCGTCCCCAGGCTCGAACAGCACGCGGCCCCGGTCGAGGGCCAGGCTGCGGACATGGGGCGCGACTTCGCGCAGGGCGGCCGAGGGCAGGGCCGCCAGGAGACGATTGCCGCGCAGGGCCGAAAGGTCGGCCAGCCCCTGGGGGCGGCGGGGATTGGGCGTGGACTGGCCCATGGACATGATGGCGAAGCCTCGCGGGACAGGTCGCGTGGGACCGTGCAAGCTTAGCAGCCATAGCCGATACGACCCAGGGCGTCCGTCGGGAGGCAGACGTTCGGTCGCAGGCGGGCGTGCGGCGCCGCTCTGGATTTCCCACCGATGCGCGTGTCGCCCGATGACCGGCACCCACGTCTCGGAACGCGCCCTAGAGGAAGCTGTAGGGATCGACGTCGATGGCCAGGCGGATGGCGGCCGGGGGCTTCACCCGCGCGCGCCAGGCGGCGAGATAGGCGGAGAGGTCCACGCCACGGTCGGCGCGGACGAGGAACCGCTTGCGTCGCCGCCCGCGCACCAGGGAAAGCGGCGCGTCGGCCGGGCCATAGACCTCGACCCCCTCGGCGTTGGGGGCGACGGCGGCCATCTGCTGGACGAAGGCTTCCAGGACCTGTGGATTCTCGCTGGAGACGATGAGCGCGCCCAGCCGGCCGAAGGGCGGCAGGCCGGCCAGTTCGCGCTCGGCCATCTCGGCGGCGACGAAGGCGTCGCGGTCCTGGGCGGCCAGGGCCTGCATGACGGCGTGATCGGGGGCGTAGGTCTGCAGCAGGGCGCGGCCGGGGCGGTCCCGCCGGCCCGCCCGCCCGGTGGCCTGGGCGAGCAGCTGGTAGGTCCGCTCGGCCGCCCGCAGGTCACCGCCGCGCAGGCCCAGATCGGCGTCCACCACGCCGACCAGGGTCAGGTTCGGAAAGTTGTGGCCCTTGGCCGCGGCCTGGGTGGCCACCAGGATGTCGATCTCGCCGGCGGCCATGGTCTCCACCAGCCGCCGCGCCTCGCGGGCGTCGAAGACGGTGTCGGAGGAGAAGACCGCCACCCGCGCCTGCGGGAACAGGCTGCGCGCCTCTTCCTCCACCCGCTCCACGCCCGGGCCGATGGAGACCAGGCTGTCGATCGCCCCGCAGTGGGGGCAGGCCTTGGGCTTGGGCATGGAGAAGCCCGTCAGGTGGCAGACCAGGCGGCCGGAATAGCGGTGCTCCACCAGCCAGGAATCGGTGTCCGGCGCCGTCAGCCGCTCGCCGCAGGCCCGGCAGAGGCCGAGCGGGGCGTAGCCGCGCCGGTTGAGGAAGAGCAGGGTCTGCTCCCCGCGGGCCAGGGTCTCGCCCATGGCGGCGACCAGGGGCGGGGACAGCCAGCGCCCGGACTCCGGCGGGGTCTCGCGCAGGTCGATCAGGTCGATCTGCGGCAGCTGGGCGGTCCCGTGTCGCGCCGACAGCTTCAGCCAGCGATAGCGGCCGGTCTCGGCGTTGCGCAGGGTCTCCAGCGACGGCGTGGCGGAGGCCAGGACCACGGCTGCGCCCTCCATCTTGCCGCGCACCACAGCGAGATCCCGCGCCTGATAGATGAAGCCCTCCTCCTGCTTGAAGGAGGTGTCGTGCTCCTCGTCGACGACGATCAGCTTGAGATTGGCGAAGGGCAGGAAGAGGGCCGAGCGGGCGCCGACGACGATGGGACAGCGGCCGGCGGCGACGGCTTCCCAGACGCGGCGACGGGCCGGCGGGGCGATATCGGAATGCCACTCGCCCGGACGGACGCCGAAGCGGTCCTCGAAGCGGGCGATGACGGCCTGGGTCAGCGCGATCTCCGGCAGCAGCACCAGGACCTGGGCCGCCGGATCGGCGGCGAGCGCATGGGCGACCGCCTCCAGATAGACCTCGGTCTTGCCCGAGCCGGTCACCCCGTCCAGCAGGGCGACGTTGAAGCCGCCCTCGTCCATCATGGCGGTCAGGACCTGCGCGGCGGCGGCCTGGCTGGGATTGAGCGGCTGCCGCGGGCGGCCAAGGTCCGGCGGCGGAAAGGCCGCCTCCGGCTGGACGAGCTCCACCCGCAGCACGCCCTCGTCGATCAGCCCCTTCACCACCCCGCTCGACACCTCCGCCGCCCGGGCGAGGTCGGCGGGCGCGCCCTCGAAGCCGGCCACGGCCGCCAGCACCTTCTCCCGCGCCGGCGTCAGGCGGGCGGGCGCCGCGCCGGTGGCCGCGATCCGCTTCTCCGGCCGGGCGCGCGGGGCGCGGGCGCCGCGCAGGGCGATGGCCAGCGGCTGGCCGGGCGCATCGACGGCGTAGCGCGCGGCCCACTGCACGAAATCCAGGGTCGCGGGCGGCAGGCCCGGCAACACCCGCCGGGCCGCCTGGGGCTGCTGCGGCCGGGTGCCGCCGGCGGCTTCGCGCTGGGCCACCACCACGCCGCGCTGGGTGCGGGGGCCGAGCGGGGCGGCCACCTGGTCGCCCACCGCCAGGTCCATCCCCTCCGGCTCGGCATAGTCGAAGGCCTCCGGCAGGGGCATGGGCAGGAGGACCGAGGCGATGCGGCTCACGGCCGGGCCTCCGTCACAGTCCCGGGGTGGCCCGGGCCGCGGCCAGAGGCTAAACACGCCGCTCCAGAATATGCGGAGGCCAGGGCCATGCAGATCTTTCTCGACACCACCGACACGGCCGTCCTGAAGGACCTGGCCGAAACCGGCCTGGTGGACGGCGTCACCACCAATCCGTCGCTCATCGCCAAGTCCGGCCGTCGCATGCTGGAGGTCATCGCCGAGATTTGCGACCTCGTCGAGGGGCCGGTGAGCGCCGAGGTCGCCGCCGTCGACGTCGAGGGCATGCTGGCCGAGGGCCGCAAGCTCGCCGCCGTGGCGACCAATGTCGTCGTCAAGGTGCCGCTGACCCGGGCCGGCCTGACGGCCACGAACGCGCTGTCGCGCGAGGGCGTCCTGACCAATGTCACCCTGTGCTTCTCCGCCGCCCAGGCCCTGCTAGCCGCCAAGGCGGGGGCGACCTACATCTCGCCCTTCATCGGCCGGCTGGACGACCACGGCGCCGACGGCATGGGTCTGATCAGCGAGATCCGCGCCATCTACGACAACTACGACTTCGACACCGAAATCCTCGCCGCCTCGATCCGCAGCCCCGCCCATGTGACGGCCTCGGCGCTGGCCGGCGCCGACTGTGCGACCATTCCGCCCGCCACCTTCGCCGACCTCTTCAAGCACCCGTTAACCGAGAAGGGCCTTGATCAGTTCATGAGCGACTGGGCCAAGACGGGCCAGTCGATCCTGTAAGTTCGCAAGCGGCGCGTAAGGGGGCCGAGGGGCATGGACGGGGCGACCAGCGCGCACGAGGCGCAGGCGCAGGTGCGGCGTTTCCTGCTGGAGAATCCGGGCTTCCTGCTGGAGGACCCGGAGCTGATGCGCGCCCTGGGCGTCGAGGCCCTGCCCGACAATGTGGTGGCCTTCGGGCCGGCCGCTCTGGCCCGCGTGCACGCCGCCCACCGCCGGGAATCGGCGGCGCGACGGCAGCTGGAATCCACCGCCCGCGCCAACTTCGCCGCCCAGGCCCAGACCCACGGCGCCGTCATCGACCTTCTGGAGGCGCGCAACCACGCCGACCTCGCCCGCCGGGTGGACGACCTGGCCCAGCTGCGCTTCGGCCTCTGCGCCGGGGCGCTGGCCCTGGAAGGCCCCGACCGCACGCCGGCCGGCTGGCGGGCCCTGGCCGAGGGGCAGGTGGACCTGGTGCTCGGCGGCCATCAGAAGCTCGCCCGCATGGGATTCTGGGCGCCGGCGCTGGGCCTGTTCGGCGAACGGGCCGAGCAGGTGAAGTCCATGGCGCTGATCCGCCTGGCCATCTGGGAGCCGGCGCGCGAGGGGCTGATCGCCTTCGGCTCCTCCGATCCGAACGGCTTCACCGAGGACATGGGCGCCGAACTCGTGGCCTTCCTGGGCCGGGTGGTCGAGCGCACGGCGGAGCGTTGGCCGGTCCTCTGACCGCCCAGGCCGCCGCCGTCGAGGCGGTCCAGGCCTGGCTCGCGCACCTGTCGCAGGAGCGCCGCGCCTCGCCGCGCACCCTGGAGGCCTACGGCTTCGCCGGCCGGCGCTATGTCGCCTTTCTGGAGGCCCATCGCGGCGGCGCCCTGACCGTCGGCGAGATGGGCGGCATCGAGGCCGCCGAGCTGCGCGCCTGGCTCGCCTGCCTGCGCGGCGGCGAGAAGCCCCTCTCCCCCCGTTCGATGAGCCAGGCGCTGTCGGCCGTGCGGGGTTTCCACAGATTTCTCGACCGTCGTCTCGGCGTGGCCAACGCCGCCGTCGGCCTCGTCCGCGGGCCCAAGGTGAAGCCCGGCGCGCCGCGGCCGGTGACCGAGGACCAGGCCCGCGGCCTGATCGCCGAGCCGGAGCTCGATCCCGACCGGGAGCCCTGGGAAGCCGCCCGCGACGCCGCCGTCCTGACCCTGCTCTATGGCTGCGGCCTGCGGATCTCCGAGGCGCTGTCGTTGCGCCGGGCCGACGCGCCCCTGCCGGAATCCTTGCGGATCACGGGCAAGGGCGGCAAGACCCGGCTCGTCCCCGTGCTGCCCGCGGTGGCCGAGGCGGTGGAGACCTATCTCGCCGAGGTCCCCTTCGCGCTCGCGCCGGACGAGGCCCTGTTCCGGGCCAAGCGCGGCGGACCGCTGTCGCCCCGCCATGTGCAGGCCACCGTCCAGACCCTGCGCGGGCGGCTCGGCCTGCCGGCCAGCGCCACGCCTCACGCCCTGCGGCATTCCTTCGCGACCCACCTGCTGGGCGCCGGCGCAGACTTGCGTTCGATCCAGGAACTGTTAGGGCACGCTTCGCTTTCCACCACGCAGCGATATACCGACGTGGACGCTGAGCGGCTTCTCGCCGCCTATGCCAAGGCCCATCCGCACGCATGACCTGCCCGATCCGACTTCGCCCCGTGATCCCGTCCGACCTGCCGATCCTGTTCGAGCAGCAGCGGGACCCCACGGCCAACCGCATGGCCGCCTTCGGCGCCGAGAACCCGGACGACCGCAAGGCCTTCATGGCCCGATGGGACAAGCTGCTGAAGACGCCGGGCGTGACCGCCCGCACCATCGAGGTGGCCGGCGACGTGGCGGGCCACATCCTGTGCGCCGACGAGACGGTCAGCTACTGGGTCGGCAAGCCCTGGTGGGGCCACGGCGTGGCCACCGGGGCCCTGGCCGCCTTCCTGGACGACATCGAGGTCCGCCCGCTGCAGG
>CAYQPL010000004.1:8069-11486 GCA_964419395.1 uncultured Phenylobacterium sp.
ATTCCGCACCCGCGGCCAGGACAAGGCCTTCTCCCCCGGCCGCGGCGTCGAGGTCGAGGAATACGTCATGGTCCTGGAACCGGAAGTCGCCGCCCAGGCCAGCTGAGAGCAAGGCCCGTGCAGCGCACACGGCCGATGGGTCCGGCGTAACGCCCAAGAAGAAGACCGTTCCGCCCGCGCCGAACGACGCGCCCGACCGGTCCGCCTCCTTTGGGGGCTCAGATGCCCGCGTACCATTCGTAGCCGCGGTCTTCCCAGAAGCCGCCCTGGCCGCCGCGGAGGTCGTCGAAGCGCGCCACCGCCTCGATGCGCATGACATACTTGGCGTGCTTGTAGCCCAGCTGGCGCTCCACCCGCAGGCGTACGGGCGCGCCGTGTTTCACCGGCAGGGGCGCGCCGTTCATGTCGTAGGCCAGGATGGTCTGGGGGTGGAAGGCGTCGACGAGGTCGATGCTCTCGTAATAGCGGCCCATTTCGCCCGGGGCGTTCGGATCGAGCGTATCGGCGCAGTGGAAGATCAGGTAGTTCGCCTCCGGCTTCAGGCCCGCCTCCTCCAGCAGGGCCGAAAGCCTGGCCCCGGTCCACTGGCCGATGGAGCTCCAGCCCTCGACGCAGTCGTGGCGGGTGATCTGGGTGCGCGCCGGCCGGGCGCGCAGGTCGGCGAGGCTCAGCGACAGGGGCCGTTCGACCAGGCCGTCGATCTGCAGCCGCCAGCTCTCGAAGCCCTCCGCGGCCAGGGCCTTGTAGGCGGGGTCGCCGGGATTGATCGTGCCGTTGGCGCGGAAATCGTCGGAGATGTCCTTCGGCTCGAACTCCTTGGCGAGCGCCGTGCGCGACAGCAGCGCCCGCTGGGCGGCCTGGGTCAGGTCCTCGGCCTTGGCGAGCGTCGCCTGCACGGCTTCGCTGCGGTTCAGCCGGTCGCAGCCGGCGAGCACCAGTCCCATCAGGCTGGCGCCCGCGCCCGACAGCAGGCGGCGTCGATCAGACCTCATCGGTCCCTCCTGTGCGGATGGCGTAGCGGCCGGTGATCATGGACCGCAGATTGTTGAGGGGGCCGGAGGCGACCACCATGAAGAGGTGCACGGCCACGAAGAGCACGATCAGGCTGGCGCTCAGGAAGTGGATCGTCCGCGCCGACTGCCGCCCGCCGAAGATCTCGAAGACGAGGTGGGTGACGGCGTTGAAGCCCGGGGACATGGCCAGGCCGGTCAACACCATCAGCGGCAGCAGGACGAAGATCACCACGAGGTAGGTCAGCTTCTGCAGGGTGTTGTAATGCGCGGCGCGCCCGTCCTTGGGGAAGCGCAGGCGGGCATGGTCCTTGACCTCGCGCCAGAGATGGCGCGGCGAAAGCTCCGGGCGCCGGGGGGCGACATCGCGACGGAAATGGCCGCCGGCGAACCCGGCCGCCAGATAGACCAGACCGTTCAGCACGAAGAGCCAGGCGAAGAAGAAGTGCCAGCGCCGGCCGTCGGCCAGCGAGCGGTGGCCGGGGAGGGTGGCCCACGACGGAAAGCCGCGGGCCTGGCCGTCGGAATAGCCGAGCACGCCGGTGGTCTCGATCCGCAACGGTCCGATCTTGGTGATCCCCGCCGGCTCGCCGCCCTGACGCTGGGCGGTCATGGAAACCCAGGGCCGGTCGAAATCGGACTTGGCGCCCCAGTAGAGCGCCGGGTGGGCGTTGAAGATCTGCAGGCCCGAGCCGAGCAGGAAAACGAGCGCGACGACATTGATCCAGTGGGTGATCCGCACCAGCAGGCCGTGGCGGCGGATCAGCATCCGGCCGCCGGTCGGCGCCTCCGCAGGGCTTGGCGATGCGTCCATGAAGCTCTCCCTCGCGGGCCTCTTCGCTGCGCGCGTCCCGAAGGTTACGCGTCCCGATCACGTCGTGGGAACAGGCGCGGCCCGCACACGCTCCGAAGGGAGGCAACCGAAGGAGAAAGAGATGGCCGAACAGCAGCCCGTCGATCGCAATGCGCAGGCCCGCGCCGAGCCGCTGCGCACGCCGGTGGAGAATCCGCCGCCGGAGACGCCCGTCCGCAGCCAGGACGAGATGGTCGAGCGCACCGGCCGCGCGCCGGAGGTGACCGGCGAGACCGAAACGGGTCCCGACGCCGAGGGCCAATAGGGCCGTCCCCCCGCCCCGGGCGTTGCCGCCCGGGCGCGGGCGCCCGTAAGGTCCGCCCGCCCCTGGTCGGGCGGGAGGGACGCGCATGGTCTGGCGAGACGGCATCGAGGTCTGGGTCGGCGGGGTCAACACCTGGGAGTGCGATGAGATGGGCCATCTCAACGTGCGCCACTGGGTGGCCAAGTCGGTCGAGGCGCTCGGCGGCCTCGCCGCGGCCCTGGGCATGGAGGGCGCCTTCGCCGCCCAGGCCAAGTCGACCCTGCTGATCCGTGAGCAGCACATCCGGTTCCTGAGGGAAGCCAAGCCTGGCGCGGCCCTCTCGGCCCGGGGCGGGGTCCTCGACATCGGCGAGACCGACGCGACCCTGCTCATCGTCATCCAGCATCCCGACGGCACGCCGGCGGCCACCTTCCGAACGGTGGTGCGCCACGCCACCGCCGACGGGGCCGTGATCTTTCCCTGGCCGCGCCGGATCGCCGCGGCGGCCGAGGCCTTGAGGATCGACCTGCCCGACTTCGCCGCGCCGCGCTCCGTCCGCCTCGATCCCGTGACCGCGACGGCGGCCAGCGCGGCGGACGCCGAGCGGCTGGACCTGAAGCGGATCGGCCTCGGCCTGATCGGCGCGCCGGACGTGGACGCCTTCGGCCGCATGCGGGCCGAGATCTTCATGGGCAAGATCTCCGACGGCATCCTGCACCTGCTGGGCGCCGACCGAGGCCTCGCCCACGGCGAAGGCCAGGCGGGGCCGCGCATCGGCGGCGCGGCGCTGGAATACCGTCTGGTGCACTTCGGCTGGCCGCGGGCCGGCGACCGCTTCGAACTGCGCTCGGCCACGGCCCATGTGGAAGAGCGTTTCCGCCTGCTGCGCCACTGGTTCATCGACCCGGCCACCGGCCGCGCCTGGGGCAGCGCCGAGAACGTCGCCGTCGGCTTCGACCTGGACGCCCGCAAGGTGGTCCGGCTGTCGCCCGAGGCCGTGGCGGCGCTCAAGGCGACGACCGTGCCGGCGATGGCGCTCTAGAAGCGGCTCAGGCGGACTTCTTGCGCGACGAAGCGCGGCCGGCGCTGCGCTTCTTGCTCGCCGCGGCGCGGCTGGCGGTCTTGCGCCGCTCGGCCGGCTTGCCGCCGCCGGCCCCCAGGCTCGCCTTCAGCTGGGCCATCAGATCGGTGACCTCGGTCTCGCGCCCCCCGGGGGCGAGGTCGACCGTCTCCGTCGCGCCTAGCTGCTCGACGTCGACGGCGAACCGCTCGAAGATGACGTCGGTGATGTCGTTCTCCATCATCCACTT
>CAYQPL010000004.1:11496-22316 GCA_964419395.1 uncultured Phenylobacterium sp.
CCGGCGCCGAGGCTAGCCTTCAGCTGGGCCATCAGGTCGGTGCCCTCGGCCTCGCGCGGCGCCTCGGGGGCGGTGACGGTGCGGCCCTCCTCCTTCTCGGCGATCAGGGCGCGCAGGGCCTCCTCGTAGCGGTCGGTGAACTGGGAGGGATCGAAGGGCCCCTCCTGCTGCTCTATGATGCGGGTGGCGATCTCCACCATCTGCTTGTCGGGCTTCACGTCGGGAATGCCGGCGAAGGCGTCCTCCGCATCGCGCACCTCGTCGGCCGAACGCAGCTTGTAGGCGAGGATGCCCAGGTCCCGCGGCTCCAGGGCCATCAGCCGCTCGCGCTGGTGCATGACCAGGCGGCCGAGCGCGATCTTGCCCGCCTTCTCCATGGCCGTGCGGATGACGGTGAAGGCCTCGGCCGCCATGTCGCCGTCGGGCACGAGGAAGTAGGGGTCGTCCCAATAGAGGCGGTCGATCTCCGCCTCGTCGACGAAGCGTTCGATATCCAGGCTGCGGGTCGTCTCGAGCTTGACGTTGTTGATCTCGTCCTGGGTCACCACCACGTAGCGGCCCTTCTCGATCTCGTAGCCCTTGACGATGTCGCTGCGCTCCACGGGCCCGGTCTCCGGATCGGTCGGCACCATGCGGATGCGGTTGTTCGTGTCCTTGTGCAGCATGCGGAAGCTAACATCGCCGCCGCGGCTGGTGGCCGTGTAGAGGGCGACGGGGCAGCTGACGAGCGACAGGCGCAGATAGCCTTGCCAGGTGGGGCGCGCGGCCATGGGGGACTCCCTTTCCGAAGCCTGCACAACGCCCGCGCAGGTGATTCGTTCGGGCTGGGGCCCGCGCCGCCCGGCCTAGCGCCCCGCACGCGCCGCCAGGGGCTGCCGGGTGTCTCCTACTGCGTCGTCTCAAGCCCCAGAGTCGGCAGGGCGACGGCCTCCTGGGCGTCGAGGCGGATCTTGCGGAAGTTCTCGCGCACGCCGGTGTCCGATCCGAACTCCAGCAACTGGTCGTTCGCCGGATCGTAGGCCGGCCAGTCGAGACCGCAGTCCGGCTCGCCCGTCTTGGCGAAGGCCACCCAGCAGGCGTGCATCTGGCGGGCCATCTCGCGATCCTCGTCGCTGACCACGCTCATCGGCGTGCGCCGGCCCCAGTATTCGAAGACGTACTGGATCTCCGCCGCATGATGGGCGCGGTCGAGCACGGGCCGGTAGCGGTCGCCCACATAGCTGAAGTGGTAGAGCCAGGCCGGCGCTCCGTCGGACGCCTGGCGCGCCACCCAGCGGGCGGGCGCGGCGAACAGGCGGTCGGTGAAGATGGCGCGGCCCAGGGCCTCGTCGCCCTCGGCGGCCTCCTGCGCATAGATGGTCCGGGCGATGGGCGGGACGTTCTGGGCGAAGCGTGCGCCGCCGCCGGGGCCGCCCAGCAGGGAATCCTCGCCGCTGTTCCAGCCGATGATCATCGGCACGTCGATCTCGTCCCCGGCGGCGAAGGCCTGGGTGGCGGTGCGCGGCAGCAGGCGGCCGTCGGCGAAGGGGCCGAAGGCGCCGTCGACCTTGTCGATCAGGCGCTCCACGGGGACGGCGCGCTGGTCGGCGGCGGTGGCCGCGGTGGTCAGGCCCAGGGCCTTCGCCGCCTCCACGCCCTTGGCCTCCTGAGCGGCCAGGCCCTGGGGCTCGAACCAGCCCAGGCCCGACTGGACGATGGCCTTGGAGAACAGCCCCCTGGCCGACGGCGTGGCCAGCAGGGCCAGGGTGCTCATGCCCCCCGCCGACTCGCCGAAGACGGTGACGTTGCGCGGATCGCCGCCGAAGGCGGCGATGTTCCTCTGCACCCAGCGCAGGGCGGCGATCTGGTCCATCAGGCCGTAGGCGCCGAGCGGCGCCTTGGCGCCGGCCTCCCGGGTCAGGGCGGGATGGGCGAAATAGCCGAGCGGGCCCAGGCGGTAGTTGACCGTCACCACCACGACGCCGTCGCGGGCGAAGTTCTGGCCGTCATAGACCCAGCCGGCCCCCGTGCGGTGAGCCCCGCCGTGCAGCCAGACCATGACCGGAACCGGCGCCTTGCCCGGGGCGGTCGCGTCCTTGGGCGCGAAGACGTTGAGCTGCAGGCAGTCCTCGCTCACCGGCCCGTTGGCGCCGCCGGTGTTCGGCGAGCCGTCGGCGTTCATCGGCTGCGGACAGGAGGGGCCGGCTTCCACGGCGGGACGCTCGCCGCTCCAGGCCGCGGGCGGCGCCGGCGGCTTCCAGCGCAGCGGCCCCACGGGCGGGGCGGCGTAGGGGATGTTGCGGAACACCGCCGCCCGGTCGGTAGCCTCGCCGACCACCACGCCGCTCTCGACCTTCGCCTTGACGCTCTCGGCCAGGGCCGGCGTCCCCGCCGCCAGCACCGCCGCCACCGCCATCATCCAGGGCTTCATGGCCCCCTCCCTTGTCGCTGAGCCGGAGGAGACGGGGCGGCGCGGCGGGGGTCAAGGGGCGCAGGGCCGGCGCCCGCATTCCATTCCTGCAGAAAATCCCCCCGGTCTTAGAGGTTCTCTTAGCCCTCCTGTGCTGCAGTCGCGGGGGGCGCGGGTCGTGGAGGAATGTATGAACGGTTGGTGGGACAGGCCGATCGGCCAGGTCGAAATGTCGACCACGGAGTTCTTCGCCGTGTGGACGCTGGCGCTCCTGGCGAGTGTGCTGATGGCGCTCAAGCCATGGAGTCAGAGGGCGCTCATTCGCCGAAATCTGGGTGACAGCGATCTCCCGCCCAACGTCTACGATCCGGGCATGATGTGGCTCGTGCCGTTACTGTTTCTGCCTGTGCCAGCCTATCCGCTCTTGCGGGGTGACGCCGGGTCGCCCTTGACGTTCACCTATGACTGGCTGCCGACCGGCGCGGCGGTCGGGCTTCTGATCTTCGCCCAGTGGTACAATCGACGCGCCATCCTCTCCTTGATGAAGCCTCCGGGCGGATCGATGCGTTGAAGGGGCGGCTCGGCCGCGGAGCGGCGGGCTCGTCCAGTGACCGAGGCCCGCGCTTTGACCGACACATCCGAATCCTATGACGCCGTCGTCGTCGGCGCCGGGCCCGCCGGCCTGACGGCGGCCACCTATCTGGCCCGCTTCCGCCGCCGTGTCCTGGTGCTGGACGGCGGCCGGCCGCGGGCGGCCTGGATCCCCGAAAGCCACAATACGCCGGGCTTTCCGCAGGGCGTCGGCGGAGCCGAGCTGCTGCGGCTCCTGCGCCTGCAGGCCGAGGCGTTCGGGGCGCGCGTAGAGGCCGGGCGGGTCGAGCGGCTGACGCGAACGGAGGACGGCTTTCGCCTGCGCCTTGCGGGGGGCGAGCTGTCGGCGGCGACCGTCCTGCTGGCCACGGGCGTGGCCGATCACCTGCCGCAGGTCCCCGGACTCGAGGACGCGATCCGCGCGAGCCTCGTGCGCATGTGCCCGATCTGCGACGCCTGGGAAGCCATCGGCGCGCGGCTGGCCATCCTCGGCGACGGACCGCTGGCCGAGCGCGAGGCCGACTTTCTGCGCCCCTACAGCGCCGACATCACCCTGCTGATGCTGGGCGAGGCCGCCGATGTCTCTCGGGAGACGGTCAGCCTTACGCTCGATCAGCTGCGCTTCGAGGCCGGCGAAGTGGTGCTGGCCCGGCCCGGCGAGGCCGAGCGGCGGTTCGACCATCTCTATCTGGCGCTTGGCTGCACGCCGCAGGTGGGGCTGGCCGACGATCTCGGCGCCCGCCGCGACACGGCGGGGGCGTTGATCACCGACGCGCATCTGATGACGACGGTTGAGGGGCTCTACGCCGCCGGCGACGTGGTCCGGGGCCTCAACCAGATCTCCGTGGCCGTCGGCGAGGCCGCCATCGCGGCCACGGCCATGCACAACCGCCTGCGCGGGCGCTGAAGACCGGGCGGTCAGCCGCCGTCGAACTCCAGGCAGAAGGACGCGCCGGGCTCGCCCGGCTTCGACCAGACGGGCCGGGCGCCGCTCTGGCGGGCCAGACCGTCGATCAGGGCGCGGCCCGAGCCCGAGCCCTTGGGCGCCGCGCCGTCGGGCGGAAGACCCTTGCCGTCGTCTTCCGCGCGCAGGCGCAGGAGGGCGCCGCCCGCCTGCTCCACGGTGATGCGGATCTCGCCCTCGCCGCCGTCGAAGGCGTATTTCAGGGAGTTGGTGACGAACTCGTTGAGCAGCAGGCCAAGCGGCAGGGCGGTGTCGACCGAGAGCTCCACCTCGGGGATGTCGAAGACCAGCCGCACCTTGTCGGCCTGACCGTCGTGGAGGCGGAGGAGGTTCTCGACCAGTTCGGTCAGATAGGGCCGCAGCGGCAGGGCGTCGGCGGCGCCGCTGGCGTGGAGCTGTTCGTGCACCAGGCGCAGGGTGTCGATGCGCTCCCCGACGGCGGCCAGGGCGGCCTTGGTCTCGGGGCTCTGCGCCTCGCGGGCGCGCACGCGCACCACGCCGGCCATGACCATGATGTGGTTCTTGATGCGATGCTGCAGCTCGAGCAGCAGCCGCTTGTTGGTCTCCAGCGCCGTCTGCAGGCTGTGGGCCTTGTGCAGGCGGTCGATCACGGGGCCGAGGATGGTGGTGTAGGTGCGGAGGAACTCTGTGTCCTCGTCGCCGAAGTCCATGGCCTTGCGCGAATCCACCTGCAGCAGGCCGTAGGGCCGTCCGCCCGGCAGGAAGATGGGGACGTTGACCAGGGCCACGACCCCGTGGTCGGCCAGGAAGGGGGGCAGGATGAAGCGGGCCTCCCGGGCGATGTCGCGGGTCACGACGGGCCGCGCCTCGCGGATGGCATAGCCTTCGGAGGTCTGCTCGCCGATCCGCAGGCGCGTGTGGCCGACGATGCCGGGGTTCCAGCCGACGCCGGCGCGGACGATGACCTGCTCGCGCCCGTCCTCGATCTCCAGCACCTTGGCGAGGTCGGCGCCCAGCGCCTTGGCGACGAGGCGGCAGGCTTCGGTCAGGATGACGTCCAGGTCGTCGCACCTCAGGGCGAATTCGCCGAAGTCCCCCAGGATCTTCTGGCGTGCGACCATGTCTTGCTGTGACGGCATAAGCGCTACAACGACGAAGCTTTAGTTTGGCTCCCGGCCCAGTGAAGGTGGACTTCAGTGGAAGTCCCGGCTCCGGATCAGGCGGCCGGAGACGTTGGAGGCGACGCGGATCTCCGCCTCGTCCTGCCGCAGCTTCGAGAGCATCGGCGTCAGGTCCTCGAAGCGCTCGCAGACCAGGTGGATGACCTCGCCGGCCTTCTGCAGCCGGCCGTGGGCGACCAGGAAGGCCGCGCTCATCACCGTGCGGCGGTTGGCCTCGAAGACGTCTTTCCAGACCACCAGATTGGCCGGGCCGGTCTCGTCCTCCAGGGTCAGGAAGGTCACGCCCTTGGCGGTGCCCGGCCGCTGGCGCACCAGCACCAGGCCGCCGACGCTGACCCGTGTCCCGTCCTTCAGGTCGGCGAGCCGGCGGGCCGGGACGATCCGGCGGCGGGTCAGTTCCTCGCGGAAGAAGGCGCAAGGGTGGGCCTTCAGGGAGAGGCGTGTGGTGCGATAGTCCTCCGCCACCTGGTGGGGCAGGCTCATCAGGGGCAGCTCGGCCTGTTCCTCGCGGGGCTGCAGCCGGGCGGCGAGCGGCGCCTCGTCCTCCACCTTCGCCTCGCCGACCAGACCCTTGACCAGCCAGAGCGCGGCGCGGCGCTCGAGACCGAGCGACCGGCAGGCGTCGGCCTCGGCCAGCAGCTCGAGCGTGCGGCGGGAGAGCTTCGCCTGGCGGGCCAGGGCCGGCAGGGTGTCGGCGCCGGCCGCGCGGGCGGCGACCAGGCGCGCCGCCGCAGCCTCGGCCAAGCCCTTGATCTGGCGCAGGCCGACGCGCACCGCCTTCAGCCGGCCGCCGTCCCTGGCCTCTTCCAGCGTGCAGTCCCAGTCGCTGGCGAGAATGCAGGGGGGGCGCACCTCCACCCCGTGCTCGCGGGCGTCGCGGACCAGCTGGGCCGGCTGATAGAAGCCCATGGGCTGGCTGTTGAGAAGGGCGGCGCAGAAGACGTCGGGCCAGCGCTGCTTGATCCAGGCCGAGGCGTAGACCAGCAGGGCGAAGCTGATCGCATGGCTCTCCGGAAAGCCGTAGGAGCCGAAGCCCTCGATCTGGGCGAAGCAGCGCTGGGCGAATTCGGGGTCGTAGCCCCGGGCCACCATGCCCTCGACGAACTTGACCCCGTAGTCGCCGACATTGCCGTAGTGGCGGAAGGTGGCCATGGAGCGGCGCAGGCCGTTGGCCTCGGCGTCGGTGAACCGGGCCGCCTCGATGGCCAGGCGCATGGCCTGCTCCTGGAACAGCGGCACGCCCAGGGTCTTGCCCAGCACCGCCTTCAGCTCGTCGGGCGGGCCATGCTCGGGCGCCGGGGCCGGATAGGTCACCGCCTCCTTGCCCTCGCGGCGCCGCAGATAGGGGTGGACCATGTCCCCCTGGATCGGACCGGGGCGGACGATCGCCACCTCGATGACCAGATCGTAGAACCGCTGGGGCCGCAGCCGGGGCAGCATGGACATCTGGGCCCGGCTCTCCACCTGGAAGACGCCGACGGAGTCGGCGCGCGAGAGCATGTCGTAGACCTCCGGGACCTCCGGCGGAATGTCGGCCAGGTCGTGCAGGGCCTGGCCGTGGTCGGTCCGCAGCAGGACGAGGCTCTTGCGCAGGGCCGTCAGCATGCCGAGCGCCAGCACGTCGACCTTCATCAGGCCGAGCTCGTCGATGTCGTCCTTGTCCCACTCGATGAAGGTGCGGTCGGGCATGGCGGCGTTGCCGATGGGCACGGTCTCGTCCAGCCGCCGCTTGGTCAGGACGAAGCCGCCGACGTGCTGCGACAGGTGCCGGGGAAAGCCGATCAGTTCGGCCGCCAGGGTCGTGGCCCGCCGGATCTGCGGATTGTCGGGATCAAGGCCGGCCTGGCGCACATGGGCGTCGGGGGTCCCGGCGCCATAGGAGCCCCAGACCGTGCCGGCCAGGGCGGCGGTGACGTCCTCGGTCAGGCCCAGCGCCTTGCCCACCTGGCGGATGGCCATGCGCGGGCGATAGTGGATGACGGTGGCGCAGATGGCCGCCCGCTCGCGGCCGTAGCGGGCGAAGACGTACTGCATCACCTCCTCGCGCCGCTCGTGCTCGAAGTCGACATCGATGTCCGGCGGTTCGCTGCGCTCCTCGGAAATGAAGCGGGAGAAGAGCAGGTCGTGGCCCGGCTGGGTGGGGGCGACCGCGGTGATCCCGAGGCAGAAGCAGACGCAGGAATTGGCCGCCGAGCCGCGCCCCTGGCAGAGGATGCCCTGGGCGCGCGCCCAGGCGACGATGTCGTGCACGGTCAGGAAGTAGGGCGCGTAGTGGAGCTTCTCGATCAGGGCGAGCTCGTGGTTCAGGAGGTCGCGCACCTTCGGCGGCACGCCCTGGCGATAACGCTGCGCGGCGCCCTCCCAGGCCAGGTCGCGCAGGTGCGTGATGGGTGTCTTGCCCGGCGGCACGGGCTCGTCGGGATATTCGTAGGTGAGTTCGGAGAGGTCGAAGCCGATCAGGCCGGCCACCTCCAGGGAGCGCGCCACCGCCTCGGGGAAGCGGGCGAAGAGGCGGGCCATCTCCACCGGCGACTTCAGGTGCCGCTCGGCGTTGGCGGCCAGGCGCCAGCCGGCCTGATCGATGGTGGTCTTCTGCGCGATGCAGGTCAGCACGTCCTGCAGGGGCCGCCGCTGGGGCGCGTGGTAGAGGACGTCGTTCACCGCCACCATGGGCGTGGCCCATCGCTGGGCGAGGCCCGCCAGGTCCGAGAGTCTCGGCAGGTCGCGGGCCTCATAGCCGCGGGCCGCCGCCAGCCAGACCTGCCCCCGGAAGTCGACGGAAAGCCGCTCCAGGTCCTGCTCGAAGCCCGCGTCCAGCCGCCGCGGCGGCACGGCCAGCAGGACCTGGCCCTCCGAATGCTCGGCGAAGTCGCCATAGGAAAGCTCGCAACCGCCCTTCCTCGCCCGCCTCTGGCCGAGCGTCAGCAGGCGGGTCAGCCGGCCATAGGCCTCCCGGTCGCGCGGATAGCAGAGCAGGCTGGGGGTCCCGTCGGCGAAGTCGAGCCGCGCGCCGGTGAGGGGCCTTAGCTTCAGATCCTTGGCCGCCGTCCAGGCCCGCACCACGCCGGCCAGGCTGTTGCGGTCGCAGACGCCGAGCGCTTCGACGCCCAGGGCCTCGGCCGTCGCCGCCAGCTCCCAGGGATGGGAGGCGCCGCGCAGGAAGGAGAAATTGCTGGCGGCCATCAGCTCGGCATAGGCGGGCGCGCTCATGGGAAGAGCCCGTGCAGCCACCACTTGGCGGGCGTCCCGGCCTCGTAGAGACCGGCGCGGAAGATCCAGAACCGGCCGCCGGCCTCGTCCTCCACCCGGTAGTAGTCGCGGATGTGGGTGGCGGAGACGTCCTCGATGGCCGCCTTCCACCATTCGGCGCCGATGCGCTCGGGCCCCTCGGCCAGGCGCACCCTGTGCAGGCGGCCGCGCCAGCGGAACTGCACCGGCGGGTCGTCGGGGATCAGGGCCACGGCCTCGATGGGCTCGGGCCGGCGGAAGAGGCGGACGGGCCTGGGCCGCGCCGGGTCCCAGCTTTCCGCCGGTTCGGGCGCAAGGGGGGCGGCGCGGGCGACGGCCCGCTCGGGCACATGGCTCTCCACCGGCCGGCTCGTCCAGACGCGCTCGGCCCCCAGGCGGTTGGCCAGGCGGTCGACCAGGGGGGCGAGGTCGCCGGCGCCTTCGCCCGCGCGGGCCTCCAGCCCGGCCTGATGCTCGGCCAGGGGCTCGACCTCATAGGCGCAGAGGGTGGCCGACTCGATGCCGAAGCCGGGATCGAGGTGCTCCAGCTTGGGGGAAAAGAGCCGCACGATGCGGGGCGCGTCGCGGGCTACCACGGCCTGGCCCACCTCGGCCGCCTGGGGCCTGCCGTCCACCCGGTGGTTGGCGTGCTCTAACCGCCGCGCCCCGCGGCCGGCCGCCGCCAGCCGGCCGCAGAGGGCCTGGGTGATGTCGGCGCAGACGCGGGCGAGGTCCTCCAGCGCGCTGATCGGTTCGGCGAAGGCGAGGCGTTCGGCAAACGCGCTGGGCGGCCGGCGGAAGGAAAGCGCCTCGGGCGCCTTGCCGAGCGCCTGGTCCAGGCGGCGCAGGGTTTCGGCGCCGAAGCGGCGGCCCAGCGCTCCGCGCGGCAGGCGGGCGACCTGGCCGATGGTGCGCAGGCCCAGCCGCTCCAGCTGGGCGGCGGCGGCGGGCTCCAGCCGCAAGGCGCCGGGCGGCAGGGCGGCGAGCGCCTGGCCCTGTCCGCCCTCGGGACAGATCGTCGCCCCGTCGCCGTGGCGGGCGAGCGCCCAGGCCGCGCCGGCGGTGTCGGCCAGGGCGCCGCGCCCGGCGATCCCGTTGGAAGAAAGGCGGCGGCGGAAATCGGCCAGCAGGGCCCGCTCCCCGCCCCAGAGGTGGGAAAGACCCGAGACGTCGAGGAAGAGGCCGTCCGGCGGATCGGCCGCCACCGCCGGCGAGAAGCGCACGCACCAGTCCACCAGGGCCGCCAGCGCCCGCGCATCGGCCTCCGGCTCGGCCTGGGCGGTGACGAGGCCGGGGACCAGGGCGGCGGCGTCGGCCGCCTTCTGGCCGGCGAAGAGGCCCAGCGCCGCGGCGGCTTCGTCCACGGCGCAGAGCCTTCGCGTCCCCCGCGACGCCTCCACCAGGGCGAAGGGCGCGGCCTCAGGCGCGGCGGCGGGCGGCGCCGAGGCGGTCTGTTCCGACGCCTGTTTCGTCGTCTGCTCCGGCGGGTTGCGCCGGCGCCAGTTGTCGATCGCCCAGTTCGGCGACCAGGCGCAGAGGATGCGTCCCATCCTGGATCTCCGTTTCAAGATAGGCGTCCGGGCTTTCGAAGAGCCAGGCGCCGGGCCGTCCGCCCCGCGCGCGCTCCAGCGCCGCCCGGAAGCGCGGCGGTCCGAGACCGAGCCGCCCCGGGGGCGGCTGGCTGGGCGCCGGGGCCACCGTCCAGCGGGTGGCGGCCGCAGACCCGGTCAGCGCCCGGGCCTGGCCGCCGAAGGGGCGCCGGCGGATCAGGAAGCCGGTGGCCCGCCCGGTCTCGCAGGCGAGCTGCAGCCGGCGGCCGGCGACCAGCTCGACCGCCTCGGCCTCCACGAAGCCCGCCGCCACCCCGCGGGTGGCGCGCGCGTCCTCGGCCGCCGCCAGGGCCTGGGCCTCGTCCGGCGCCCAGACCTCGACGGGGCCCGCCGCCAGGCCCAGACCGAGAAGGCCGGGGACGTGCAGGTCGTCGCGGCGGACGATCCACACCGCCCGCCCCCGCGCCAGCAGCGGGCGGGCGAGCAGGGCGGCGAAGGCCGCCGGCGCGGCCGCGCTCTCGGCCTCCGCCCCCTCGCCGCCGAGTTCGTGCCAGCGGTGCAGGGGCAGGCCCCGTCCCCCCGGCAGGCAGCGGGCGACGCGGGGAGCGCCCAGGGCCAGCGACTCGGAGTCTCCCCGCCCGCCCGCCTCGATGGCGGCGATCTTCGCGCGCACGGCGGCGAGGCGCCCGCTGCGAAAACCGGTCATGGCCGTAGGTCCTCCGTTCTCTTTTTGTTCTAGTCTGGAGTCCGAAAGAGTCAATCAACCCAGGATCGGTTCCGCCGGCGCGCCGGCTCACCCCCTCACGGCGTCATGCGCGGGCTCGCCCGCGCATCCCTGTCGAGGGCGGGCGCGAGCGTCGACAGGGATTCCCGGCACAAGGCCGGGAAAGACGTTCTTGGGGGCTGAGAGGCCGCAGACCCCCTCCGGCCCACCGGGCCTCCCCCAGAAGAAGGGG
>CAYQPL010000004.1:22326-26239 GCA_964419395.1 uncultured Phenylobacterium sp.
CATTCGCTCCGTGCGAAGATGCTCCCCCTTCCAGGGGGAGCTGTCGCCGAAGGCGGCTGAGGGGGCTGCGGCCGTGGGGCCAAACCCCCGATCAAGCCGGGCTTTGCAAGCCCGCGCCACAGGCGCCATGCTCCCTCCATGCTGCAGCCCTTCGGCGACCGGATCTGGATCGCGGACGGTCCCGTCGCGACGGTGGCCGGCTTTGCCTATCCCACCCGCATGGCGGTGATCGCGCTCACCTCCGGCAAGCTCTTCGCCTGGTCGCCGGTGGCGCTGAGCCCGGAGCTGCGGCGGGCGACGGACGCCCTCGGCGAGGTGGCGCACCTGGTCGCCCCCAACAGCCTGCACCATCTCTTCCTCGCCGAGTGGGCGGCGGCCTATCCGCAGGCCCGCCTGCACGCCGCCCCGGGCTTGGCCGACCGCCGCAAGGACCTGGTCTTCGACGCCGAGCTGGGTGCGAATCCCGACCCGGCCTGGGCCGAGGATCTCGACCAGACGCTCGTCGCCGGCAACGCCATCACGACCGAGGCGGTCTTCTTCCACCGTCCCAGCCGCACGGCCATCTTCACCGACCTCCTGCAGCAGTTCCCGCCGGGCTGGTTCCGCGGCTGGCGGGCCGGGATCGCGCGGCTGGACCGGATGACCGGGGCCGAGCCGCAGGTCCCGCAGAAGTTCCGCCTGGCCTTCACCGACCGCGCCGCGGCCCGGCCTGCGCTGGCGCACATCCTCGCCTGGCCGACCGAGCAGGTGCTGATGGCCCACGGCGAACCGGTCCGCGCCGACGGCCAGGCCTTCCTCGCCCGGGCCTTCGCCTGGCTCAAGGTCTAGAAGGCCGAGCCGTCCTTGCGACGGAAGCCGACGCCGTCGAAGAGATGCATGTCGATATCGGGATAGTGGCAGTCGGTGGCGGTGGGGCGGCCCACGGCGATCAGCACGCAGTCGGCGTCGCTGCGGTTCTGCAGGACGTGGCCGTTGGCCTGCCCGGCCGGAAACGCCGCGCAGTCGCCCGGGCCCATCGGGTGCTCGCCGTCCTCGTCGACCAGGATCGCATGGCCCGAGAGCACGACCACGAACTCGTCCTCGCCCTCGTGCCAGTGACGCTGGGAGGACCAGGCGCCGGGCTTCAGCGTCACATGGCTGACCCCGAAGTCCTTCAGGCCGGCGGCCGGGGCGAGCCGGCGGTACCAGCGGCCTTCGACCACGGCGGCATGTTCGGGCGGATAGCCCGTGGCGTTGGTCTGGACGATGTCGTCGAGAACGAGTTTGGGCATGGCGGAGCCTGGGTGTGAGGCGATCATGCAGCGGTATCTGCGGCGACGCGTTATGGGAAGCCTGCGGGGAATCGCGGAATGCTCGTCCGGCGCGCCGATCGGCCGGGCGTCGGGACCATCCATGTTGAGACGTTTCATAGACTGGTGGCGGGGGGCCGATCTGGCCGAACCGGAGGAGGGGCCGACGCCCCAGTCCGGCGCCGTGCCCTATCGGGTGACCGACAAGGGGGTGCGCTACCTGCTGGTCACCTCCCGCCGCACCGGGCGATGGCTGTTTCCCAAGGGCGGGCTGATGGCGGGCCGCGAGGCCTGGGACTCCGCGGCCCAGGAAGCCCTGGAGGAGGCCGGCGTGGAGGGCGTCGTCTCCCCCGAGCCGCTGGGCGTCTATCGCAGCGCCCGCGTCCGGGAAGAGCGCAGCCAGGTCATCGAGGTCACCCTCTACCCGCTCGAGGTCACCCGCCAGCTGGACCGCTGGCCGGAGAAGGCCCAGCGCCGCCGCCGCTGGGCCGACATCGACGAGGCCTGCGCCATGGTGCGCGATCCCGCCCTCGTCGCCATACTGGAACGCGCCCAGGCGCGCATCACGGCCGCGGCCTCCGCCAAGGCGCCGAAGAAGGCCGGCAAGGCCGGCAAGGCTAGGTCCCTGTCAGGAGGCTGAGCGCGACGTGCAGGACCGCCGCCAGGAGTCCGGCGGCCGGCACGGTGACCACCCAGGCCGCGGCGATGCCCCAGGCGTGGCGGCGGCGGACCAGACGGCGCTTCTCCCGCTTCTCGGCCTGACCGGGGTCGTCCCATCCCTGGGCCGGCGGAGCCGGCTCGACCATCACCCCGCCGTTGGGCCGCCGCCGGATGCCGCGGTTGGTCAGCACCTCGCGCAGCAGGCCCACCCCGAAGATGCCGCCGATGGCGATGTGGGTGGAGGAGACCGGCAGGCCGAGGGTCGAGGCCACCAGCACGGTGATGGCCGCGGCCTGGGCCACGCAGTAGGCGCGCATGGCGTCCATCTTGGTGATCTTCTCCCCCACCGTGCGGATCAGGCGGGGGCCGAAGAGGGCCAGGCCGAGCGAGATGCCGAGCGCCCCGATGGCCAGGACCCAGAGCGGCAGGGCGACGCTGCCGGGCGCCGAGGATCCGGTCTGGGCGGCGCTGACGATGGCCGCCAGCGGGCCGACCGCATTGGCCACGTCGTTGGCGCCGTGGGCGAAGGACAGCAGGGCCGCGGCCAGGATCAGCGGCAGGACGAAGAGGCGGCTGACCTCCTTGCGGCGGTTCTCCATCAGGGCCGAGCGGCGCAGGACCCAGGGCCGCGCCAGCGCCCAGCCGCCGGCGAAGAGCACGACGGCCAGCGTCCAGGTCAGGCCGGTCGAGGGCGACCAGACCCGGGCCAGCCCCTTGCTCGCCATGTAGAGGGTGAAGACGCCGCACATCAGGCCGATCAGCAGGGGCACCCAGAAGCGCGCGGCGGCGATGCGGTCCTCGCGGAACAGGATGGCGGCCTTGATCAGCGCCAGCAGGGTGGCGGCCACGATGCCGCCCATCACCGGCGAGATCACCCAGGAGAGCGCGATGGCGCCGAGCGTCGGCCAGGCCACCACGCCGAAGCCGGCGGCCGCGGCCCCGGCGCCCAGGACGGCCCCGACGATGGAGTGGGTGGTGGAGACCGGCGCGCCCACCACCGTGGCCAGGTTGATCCAGACGGCGGCGGCGAACAGGGCCGACATCATGACCAGGATGAAGTCCGTCGCCCCCATGTCCGCCGGCGGGACGATGATGCCCTTGGACACCGTCGAGACCACGTCCCCGCCGGCCAGGATGGCGCCCGCCGCCTCGCAGACGCCGGCGATGACCAGCGCCCAGGCCATGGGCAGGGCCTTGCCGCCGACGGCCGGCCCCATGTTGTTGGCCACGTCGTTGGCCCCGATGTTCAGCGCCAGATAGCCCGCCACCAGGGCTCCGCCGATGGCGTAGATGGCGAGCGGTCCCTCGGCGACCACCTGGGTGGCGAACAGGGTGACGGCCACGAGGAAGAGGACGGCCAGTCCGGGCAGGGCCACCGAACGGGAAAGCTCGCCGGTGGCGCTCTGCAGGCGCGCGACCTTCTTCAGGTCCTTGTCGAGAGTCGTCTTGGCCACGGCCGTCCTTCGCTAATCATCCGTGGACGGCGCATTAGCACAGGGCGCGCCGCCGAACAGCGCTCAGGCGTGCGGCGCAGCTTTAACTTGCCAATCCCGGGGGCGGCCCCGAGACTGGGCGAACAAGGTTCAACTCAAAGGTGTTCCATGCGCCTTGCGCTCCTGACCCTCGCCGCCGCCGTGCTGCTGGCGGCCCCCGCCGGCGCCCAGCAGACCGCCGCGGCCGGCGAATCCGCCCCCACCGAAGTGACCGGAGTCGACGTGCCGGGACAGACGGCGCCGCCGGCCGAGGAGGATCCGACCGTCTGCCGCAAGGTGGCGGTGACGGGGTCGCGAATCTCGACCCAGAAGGTCTGCAAGAAGCAGAGCGAATGGGACGTGCAGGCCAAGCGCCGCATGGGCGGCGGGGGCGATGTCGGCATGTCCGACTGCGGCGGCGGCGCGGGCTGCGAAATCCACCCGCTGCCTTCGTCGCACTGAGGCCTCAGTCTGCCACGATCCAGTCCGGCT
>CAYQPL010000004.1:26249-43780 GCA_964419395.1 uncultured Phenylobacterium sp.
GACGGAGAAGCGCACGGCGTCGATCTCCGTACGGCCCTCCATCCAGGCCCGCGCCAGGCGGTGGGCGCCGTCCATCAGCTGGCCCTCGGCGTTGAGGATGACGGGATAGGCGAGTTCGGCGGCGAAGATGCGGCGGGCGTGCTCCGCCACGGCGCGGACGCTGGGCGTGTGGCGACCCTGGAACCAGCAGTCCAGATCGAACTCGGCGATGTCGGCGATGGGGACCTTGATCACCGGCAGACCGGCGGCCAGAGCCCACAGCCGCTGCGTCCGCCAGTAGCCGCGCCCGCCGGGTACCGTGCGCGAGTGCTTTTCGTCGGGAGGACCGGCCATGGCGGCAGCGTCGCGGGAACGCCGCCGCCTGGCAAGCCCGCCGTCAGAAGCGCAGGGTGCGGGCTTCCTTCACATGGGCCAGGGCCTGGATCTTGCCCATCAGGTCCTCGGTCGGGGTCTGGTCGACGCCCACCAGGGCGATGGCGTCGTCGCCGGCCGAGACGCGGCCCAGGTTGAAGGTGGCGATGTTGACGCCGGCCTCGGCCAGCAGAACGCCGAGCGCGCCGATGAAGCCGGGCTTATCCTCGTTGTTGACGTAGAGCATGGTCTCGCCGAACGGCGCGTCCAGATCCATGCCCTTGACCTCGACGACCCGCGGCGTGCCGGCCAGGACCGAGCCGGCGAAGGAGCGCTTGCCCTTCTCGGTCGTCACCGTGATGCGGATCAGGCTTTCGTAGATCGGCGACTCTTCCTGGTGCGACTCCGACAGGGTGATGCCGCGCTCCTTGGCCACGGCCGGGGCCGAGACCATGTTGACCGCGTCGCCCAGCATGGGCCGCAGCACGCCGGCCAGGGCCGCGGCGGTGAGCGGCCTGGCGTTCAGCTTGGAGACCTCGCCCTCATAGGCGATGTCGATGGCCTTGACCCCGAAGTCGACCATCTGGCCGGCGAAGGCGCCCAGCTTGCCGGCCAGCGCGATGAAGGGGGCCAGGCGCGGCGCCTCCTCGGCGGTGACCGAGGGCGAGTTCAGCGCGTTGGTGACGGCGCCGGTGAGCAGATAGTCGCTCATCTGCTCGGCCACCTGCAGGGCGACGTTCTCCTGGGCCTCGGCGGTCGAGGCGCCCAGGTGCGGGGTGGCGATGAAGTTCTCGGCCCCGAACAGGACGTTCTCCTTGGCCGGCTCCTCGACGAAGACGTCGAAGGCCGCGCCGCCGACGTGGCCCTCGTCCAGCAGCTTGCGCAGGGCGGCCTCGTCCACCAGACCGCCGCGGGCGCAGTTGACGATCTTCACGCCCTTCTTGGTCTTGGCAAGGTTCTCGGCCGACAGGATGTTGCGGGTCTTGTCGGTCAGCGGGGTGTGCAGGGTGATGAAGTCGGCGCGGGCCAGCAGCTCGTCCAGCTCGACCTTCTCCACACCCAGCTCCACGGCGCGCTCGGGCGACAGGAAGGGGTCGTAGGCGACGACCTTCATCTTCAGGCCGAGCGCCCGGTCGGCGACGATCGAGCCGATGTTGCCGGCCCCGATCAGGCCCAGCGTCTTGGCGTAGACCTCGACGCCCATGAAGCGGTTCTTCTCCCACTTGCCGGCCTGGGTGGAGGCGTCGGCGGCGGGCAGCTGGCGGGCCAGAGCGAACATCATGGCGATGGCGTGCTCGGCGGTGGTGATCGAATTGCCGAAGGGGGTGTTCATCACCACGATGCCGGCGGCGGTGGCGGCGGGGATGTCGACATTGTCGACGCCGATGCCGGCGCGGCCGATGACCTTCATCTTCCTGGCGGCGGCGATGACGTCCTTGTCGGCCTTGGTGGCCGAGCGGACGGCCAGGCCGTCATAGTCGCCGATGATCTGCAGCAGTTCGTCCTTGGTCAGGCCGGTCTTCACGTCGGCCTCGACGCCGCGCTGCTTGAAGATCTCGATGGCGGCGGGGGAAAGCTTGTCGGCGATGAGTACGCGGGGCATGGCGGGTCTCTCTCTGGAGAGCCCCTCCCTCTTGCAGGGAGGGGTTGGGGTGGGGGTGTCGGCGCTTGAGGCCGGTGGTGACGGAAGGGGGGGGGGGGGGGGGGGGGGGGGGGGGGGGGGTGTTGTGGGTTTGTCTTTTTGTGGTCCCCCCTTGACTGAGGGTCAGGCGGCCTGGAGGTCGGCGGCGAGGGTCTCGAAGGCCCAGTCCAGCCAGGGCGTGAGCGCCTCCAGGTCGGAGGATTCCACCGTCGCCCCGCACCAGATGCGCAGGCCCGGAGGGGCGTCGCGGTAGCCGCCGATGTCGAGGGCCACGCCCTCCTTCTCCAGCGCCGCGGCGAGCTTCTTGGCGAAGTCGGCCTGGGCGGCGTCGTCGAGGGCGGTGACGCGCGGATCGACCACCTTCAGACAGACCGAGGTGTTGGAGCGGACCTTCGGGTCGGCGGCCAGGAACTCGACCCAGTCGCGCCTGGCGACCCAGTCGGCCAGGACGGCGAGGTTGGCGTCGGCGCGGCGCTTCATCTCGGCCAGGCCGCCGATGCGCTCGGCCCATTTCAGGGCGTCGATGGCGTCCTCCACGCAGAGCATGGAGGGCGTGTTGATGGTCGCGCCCTCGAAGATCTCGAGGTTCACCTTGCCGCCCTTGGTCATGCGGAAGAGCTTCGGCAGCGGCCAGGCCGGGGCGTAGCTTTCCAGCCGGGCGACGGCGCGGGGCGACAGGATGAGGATTCCGTGCGCGGCCTCGCCGCCCAGGGCCTTCTGCCAGGAGAAGGTGACCACATCGAGCTTGGCCCAGGGCAGGTCTTGCGCGAAGGCGGCGCTGGTGGCGTCGCAGATGGTGACGCCTTCGCGGTCGTCGGCGATGAAGTCGCCGTTCGGCACGCGGACGCCCGAGGTCGTGCCGTTCCAGGTGAAGACCAGGTCGGCGTCCTTGCGCACCTGGCTCAGGTCCGGCAGCTCGCCATAGGGGGCCGACAGCACCTCGGCCTCGATCTTCAGCTGCTTGGTCACGTCGGTGACCCAGTCCTTGCCGAAGCTCTCGAAGGCCAGCAGCTGGACCGGCCGGGCGCCCAGCATCGACCACAGGGCCATCTCCACGGCGCCGGTGTCGGAGCCGGGGACGATGCCGATCAGGAAGTCGTCGGGGACCTGCAGCACCGCGCGGGTGCGGTCGATCGCCTCCTTCAGGCGCGCCTTGCCCAGCTTGGAGCGGTGCGAGCGGCCGAGGACGGCGTTGGTCAGGTTTTCGGGGGTCCATCCGGGGCGCTTGGCGCACGGGCCGGAGGAGAATTCGGGGCGCGCCGGACGGATGGCCGGCTTGGCGGTCGTGGTGGTCACTGCGATGTCTCCCATCCTTGCAGATGGGCTGCGCCCCGTTGGGAGGGCGTGGCCCGCCGCGCAAGAACGCCCATTCGCGCGGCAGTTCAAGCGAATTCTGCTGAAGGGGCGGTCAGCGCCCCTCGGGGCGCTACTGGGCCGCCGACAGGGCCAGGGCGCGGCGACGGCGGCGGCTGGCGACCAGGGTGCCGGCCGTCAGGCAGGCCAGGATGCCGAAGAAGTCGACATTGTTGATCACCACATAGGTCGCGTCATGCGCCCGGTGGGTGACGAAGTAGTAGGCCTGGAGGGAGAACTGGACGGCCTGCAGGATCATCGCGCCGCCGAGCCAGAGGCTCGTATAGCGGAAGGCCAGGGCGAGGAAGGCCAGGGCGAGGGCGCCGTCGCAGATCAGGCGGCCGACCAGGAAGGCGGGCTCAGGCAGGAGCAGGTCGCCGACCGAGCTCAGCACGGGCACGGTGAAGACGAAGATCGCGCCCAGGCGTTCGGCGGGGCCGCCGCGCAGGACGGCGAACAGGCACACGACGACGAGCAGCCCCCAAAGCAGGGCCCACGTCAGGACATAGGGCAATTGGTCGGACATATGTTGCGCCTCTAACGAGCATTAGAGGCGCAACACAGTTAAACTATTGCAATCAGCCGACTTCGCGCATCACCGGAGCCGAGCGGGCCGGCTCCTGCGGCTTGTCCGGGCCGGTCAGCTTGGTGCGGACGCCCAGGCGCAGCTTGGCTTCGTTGAGTTCGCCGTGCACGCCGACCATGGCGGTGCGGGCTTCGCCGAGCGCCTTGATGGCCTCGACCAGCTTGGCGGCGGCCTCGTCGCCGAACACGGTCGACACGCCCACGTCCTTACGGGCCTTGAGCATCTCGGTCATCAGTTCGGTGGCTTCGACCATCGCCGCGTCCACCGCTTCTTCGGTGGCGAACAGCTTGTTGGCGACACGCTGGGCGACAAACGCCTTTTCCATGGCAGGACCCTCTGCTGCGTTAACGGAACGCTAACGAAGGTAAACCAAAAGTTAAGCTCCGTCCCGTCGTGCAACCGCGACAGGTTCGCGCACGGGCGCGGCTCGCCTGTAGGGCGAACGCAGAAGCGAATGATTAGGACTATTCGCGTAGGACGGGCGTCCGACACCTCTTCGGACGGCTGATGGACGACCCCCGGGATTCCAGTGGCGCACGGCATCAGGCGACCTTCCATGCGAAGGTGGCCGGGGTGGCGCTCGTCACCACGGTGGCCGTGCTCTTCGCCGCCTGCGCCACCTTCATGCTGCAGCAATGGGCCGTCGCGCGCGAGCAGGCCCGGGGCGCGGCCCAGGCCATGGTGGAGATGTCCGCCGAAATGGCCGCTCCGGCCCTTCACGCCCAGGATCACGCTGCGGCCCGCATCGCCGTGGAGTCCCTCGGCCGCACGCCGGGCATGGTCTCGGTGCGGCTGGAGGACGCCGGCGGGCGCGCCATCGCCACCTATGGGCGGCCCCCCGCGGCCGGCGCCGCCGTGCTGCCGGCCCGCGCCGACCTCGTCTGGGACGGCCGCCGCATCGGCGAGCTGACCGCCGAGACGACCGCCCCGGCCCTGGGCGCCCTGCTGCCCCAGTTCCTGGCCCTGACCGGCGCCCTTTTCTTCGGCGGGGTGGGCGTCGCCCTCTTCCTGTCGCGGGGCCTGGCCCACCAGGTGATCGCCCCTGTCCAGGCCCTCTCCGAGGCCATGCGGCGGATCGCCTCGAGCGGCGAGTTCACCCCCGCGCCGGCCGACGGCCGCGACGACCTCTTCGGCAGCCTGGCGACGAGCTTCAACGACCTGCTCGCCCAGCTGGAACGCCGCGAGGGCGAGCTGAAGCGCACGCTCGACGAGCTGGTCACCGCCCGCGACGCGGCCGACCAGGCCAATGTTCTGAAGTCGCAGTTCCTGGCCAATATGAGCCACGAGATCCGCACGCCGCTGAACGGCGTGCTGGCCATGGCCGACGTCATGGCGATGGACAAGCTGTCGGTCCGCCAGCGCAACCGGCTGGAGGTGATCCGCCAGTCCGGCGGCCTGCTGCTGACCGTCATCAACGACGTCCTCGACATCTCCAAGATCGAGGCGGGCAAGCTGAGCCTGGCCGAGGAGGACTTCGACCTGGAGGCCGTCGCCGACGGCGCCCGCGCCTCATACGCCGTCCTGGCGGCGGCGCGCGGCCTCGACTTTTCGGTGCGGGTCGACGAGTCGGCCCGCGGCCTCTGGCGCGGCGACGCCGATCGCCTGCGCCAGATCCTGGGCAACCTGCTCTCCAACGCGGTGAAGTTCACGCTCACCGGCTCGGTCCGGGCGCGCTTCGCCGTCGAGGCCGACGGGGCGCTGATGCTCAGCGTGGCCGACACCGGCGTCGGCGTCCCCGCCGACAAGCTTCCCCAGCTGTTCGAGAAATTCACCCAGGCCGACTCCACCGCCACGCGGCGGTTCGGCGGCACCGGCCTGGGCCTGGCCATCTGCCGCGAACTGGCCGTGATGATGGGCGGCGACATCGCCGTGGAGAGCCGGGAGGGCATGGGCGCGACCTTCCGCGTGCGCCTGCCGCTGGCCCGCAGCGCCGCGCCGCAGGGCCCCGCGGCCCATGCGCCCGTTCCCGCGGCCGAGGGCGACGGCCGCCCCATGCGCCTGCTCGCCGCCGAGGACAATCCGACCAACCAGCAGGTCCTGGCCGCGGTGATGGCGTCGCTCGGGGTCGAGGTGGAGATCGTCGCCGACGGCGCCGCCGCGGTCGAGGCCTGGGAACGCGGCGACTACGACCTGATCCTGATGGACATCCAGATGCCGGTCATGGACGGCATCGCCGCCGCCCGCGAGATCCGCCGCCGGGAGTCCGCGGCCAGCCGCCCGGCCACGCCGATCGTCGCCCTGACGGCCAATGCGCTCAGCCACCAGGTGGCCGAATACCTCGCCGCCGGCATGGACGACCACGTCGCCAAGCCCATCGAGATCGCCAAGCTCTACGAGACCATCTGCACGGTCATGGCCCGCCGCGAGGCGCCGCCGCCGGGGCGCGCCGCCGAGGCCTCCTGAGGCCGCGGCCGGCTGAACGGCGGACAACGGCCAGATCAGGTCGCCGTCAGCCCCGGCCTGCTTTCCTTCCCCTCGATCCCGCCGCTCCGGCGGGGCCTGACAGGAAGGAGTTTCCGATGAAGTCTCTGCTGATCGCGCTTTCCGCCGGCGCCGCCCTGACCGCCGGCCTCGCCACCGCCGCCGTCGCCGCGCCGGGCTACGGCCATCCGGCCCCCGCCTATGGCGCGCCGCGGCACGCCCCCGCCCCGGCCTGGGTGTCGGTCGGCCAGCGGCAGGCCAATCTCCAGCAGCGGATCGATCTCGGCGTCCGCACCGGCGCCCTGACCCGCGGCGAGGCCCAGCGCCTGCGCGCCGAGCTGCAGTCCATCGAGCGGCTCGAGCGGCGCTACCGCGCCGGCGGCCTGACCCGCTGGGAAATGGCCGATCTCGACCAGCGGATGGACGTCCTCAGCCGGCGCATCTACGTCCAGAACCGCGACGACGACCGCCGCTACGGCCAGGGCTACGGCCACGGCTATCGCCGCTAGGACCCTGGCGCCGGCAGGCGCGGGAAGGGCTTGAACCACAAGGCGCACGAAGAGCACGAAGACGCCCGCCTTCTCCTGGGTGTTCTTCGTGTCCTTCGGGGTTGTCCCCAGGGGCCTCCGGCCCGGTTCAAAGCCGCAGGCGGCTCTCGACCACGGTCACCGCGCGACCCCGCAGGACCACGCGGTCGCCAGCGCGCTCGCAGTCCAGGTCGCCGCCGCGGCCGGGATAGGCCTGGTGGAAGGCGAGGCGCGCGCGGCCCAGCTTCTGTTCGAAGATGGGCGAGAGCATGCAGTGCAGGGAGCCGGTGGCCGGGTCCTCGGGAATCCCTGAGCCTGGGGCGAAGAAGCGGCTGACCACCGCATGGGGCGCATCGGTTCCCGCCGCCGCGCTGACCGCCACGTTCCCCCGCCCTTGCGTCGCAGCGCTGGAAATCGCCTTCAGCGCCGCCAGGTCCGGCGTCACGGCCTTCACCGCCGCCTCGTCCTTCAGGATGGCGACCAGGAACGGCCCGGCCCAGACCTCCTCCGGCGCGACGCCCAGGGCCTCGGCGAGCCCCGTCGGCGTCTCGATGACGCGGACCGCGGCGCAGGGAAAGTCCATCGCATAGGCCTCGCCTTCGCGCGAAACGACGAGCGGCCCGGACAGCGTGTCGAAGGTCACCCGCTCGCCCGCCAGGCCGAGTTCGGCGAAGAGCATGTGGGCCGAGGCCAGCGTCGCATGCCCGCACAGCGGCACCTCCAGCGCAGGGGTGAACCAGCGCAGGCCGAAGCGCGCGCGATCCTCCGTCTTCAGCAGGAAGGCCGTCTCCGCCTGATTGTTCTCGGCCGCCAGGGCCTGCATCCAGGCCGCGTCCGGCCAGGCGTCGAAGGGTTCGACCACGCAGGCGGGGTTGCCGCGGAACGGCGCGGACGCGAAGGCGTCGATGGTCCACTGGCGCATGGCGCTTCTCCAGATGCTGGGCGGGCGGCGAACCTATGCCCCGAAGGGGCGAGGTTCAAAGCACAGCTTTTCTGAACGCGGCTTCAGTCGAGGATGACCAGCTCCGGCCAGCGGGCCTGGGCGGCCTCGGCCGTGCGGCGGAAGCCGGCGGTCCGGCGGGTCGGGTTGGGGCGCAGGCGAAGGGCGAACAGGTCCTCCAGCCCGAAGGGGGCGAAGATGGCGATCTCGCCGTCGGCCTCCAGGCGGGCGCCGACGGCGAACATGGTCGAGGTGAAGCGCGACAGGGCCTCGGCGCTGCCCGACAGCGGGGCGTAGGGCTCGCCGAACCGGCCTTCGAACCAGAGGTGGACGCGGGCCTGGTTGCGCACCTCCACCATCGCGTCGAGGGGCGGGGGAAAGGCCGCCGCCACCTGCCGGATCACCACGTCCTCGGCCTCGTAGCTGAGATCGGCCGGGTCGAAATAGGCGAGATCGTAGTCCTTCAGCCCGTAGTCGGGATCGCGTCCCGTCAGGTGGTTGAGCGCCTTCTGGTAGACGGCGCCGGAAAAGATCATCCAGTCGGGCAGGCCAAGGTCCCGCGCGGTCTCCATCACGCCCATCAGGCTGGGCGCCTGGCGCAGGATGCCGGCCAGCCGGCGTTCCAGGTCGCCCCCGTTCATGGCCGCAGGCTCCAGTTGTGGCCCAGGGGGCCGTGGCCGCCGCCCAGCCCCGGCGCGTGGGCCAGGGCCTCCTGCACATAGGCCCAGGCCCGGGCCACCGCCTCGGTGAGGCCGAGGCCCTGGGCCAGGCCCGCCGCGCAGGCCGAGGCGAGCGTGCAGCCCGTGCCGTGGGTGTGCCGCGTCGCCTGGCGTTCGGCCTCGAAGGCGGTGTCGCCCGCGGGCGTCATCAGCAGATCCGAGACCCGCTCGCCCGGCACGTGGCCGCCCTTCATCAGCACGGCCTGGGTGCCCATGGCCAGCAGGGCCTCCCCCGCCCGCCGCTGGCCGTCGGCGTCGGCGACGGCGACGCCGGTCAGCACCTCGGCCTCGGGCGCGTTGGGGGTCAGCAGGGCCGCACGCGGGACCATCAGCCGCCGCACCGCCGCCACCGCCTCGTCGGGCAGCAGGGCGGCGCCGCCCTTGGCGACCATGACGGGATCGACCACCGCCGGGACGCCGGCCGCCTCGTCGAGGATTTGCGCCACCGCCTCCACCATGGCGACGTCGCCGAGCATGCCCGTCTTCAGCGCATCGGCGCCGATGTCGGAGAGCACGGCGCGGGCCTGGGCCTGGACGATATCGGGCGGGATCGGATGGACGCCGGTGACGCCCAGAGTGTTCTGCACCGTCACCGCCGTGATCGCCGTGGCGGCGTAGCCGCCCAGCATGGTCACGGCCTTGATGTCGGCCTGGACGCCGGCGCCGCCGCCGTAATCGGAGCCGGCCAGGATCAGGACGCGGCCGGGGGCCGCAGGTGTCGAGCTCATGGCGCCTTCTTCCACATCCGCCGCCGGCTGGCGAGCCGTCCGGCGCGGCTTGCCCACAGGGCGAGGCCGGGTCAGGGTCGCCGCATGGACAGCCCCGCTTCGCCTCCCAAGGTCGCCCTCGTCACCGGCGCCGGTTCCGGCATCGGCCGGGCCAGCGCCCGCGCCCTGCACGCCGCCGGCTTCGCCGTCGTGCTCACCGGCCGCCGGGCCGAACCGCTGGAGGCGACGGCCCAGGGCCTGCCGGCGGCCGATGTGCTGATCCATCCCGCCGAAGTGAGCGACGAGGACGGGGTGGCGGCCCTCTTCGCCGCGGCCAAGGCGCGCTTCGGCCGCCTGGACCTGCTGTTCAACAACGCCGGAACCGGCGCGCCGCCGGTCCCCCTGGAGGAGCTGTCGGCCAAGGCCTGGCGGCGGGTCGTCGACGTGAACCTGACCGGCGCCTTCCTCTGCACCCAGGCCGCCTTCCGGCTGATGAAGGATCAGGCGCCCCGCGGCGGGCGGATCATCAACAACGGCTCGATCTCGGCCCATGCGCCGCGGCCGCGCTCGGCGGCCTATACCGCCAGCAAGCACGCGATCACGGGGCTCACCAAGTCGACCAGCCTGGACGGGCGCGCCTACGACATCGCCTGCGGCCAGATCGACATCGGCAACGCCGCCACCGAGATGACCGCGGCCATCGCCAGGGGGGTCCCGCAGGCCGACGGGGCGCTGAAGCCCGAGCCGGTGATGGACGTGGCCCGCGTGGCCGAGGCGGTGGTCTTCATGGCGAGCCTGCCGCTGGACGCCAATGTGCAGTTCATGACCGTGATGGCGACCAAGATGCCCTTCGTGGGCCGGGGCTAGGGCGCGACGCGATCAGATGGAAGCAGGTCGCCGCGCGAGATTCCCGACCGACGCGCGTTTCGCCCGATAGCCGGTTCCCCCTGTCGGAACGGGCCCTAGCCGGCCGGGCGCGCCGCCTCGATCGCCGCCCAGACCTTCAGCGCCTGCAGGGTCTCGGCGACGTCATGCGCCCGCACGGCGGCCACCCCGGCCGCGGCCCCGGCCAGGGCGGCGGCGATGGAGCCCGGCATGCGCGCCTGCGGATCCTGGGCCGCCGGGTCCAGCGCCGCGACGAAGCGCTTGCGGCTGGCGCCCAGCAGGACGGGAAAGCCCAGGGCGCAGACGGCGTCGAGGCCCGCGAGCAGGGCCAGGTTGTGCTCCAGCCTCTTGCCGAAGCCGATGCCGGGATCGAGCCAGATCCTGTCGCGCGCCACCCCCGCCGCCAGGGCCGCCTCGGCGCGGGCGTGCAGAAAGGCGCAGACCTCGGCCACCACGTCCTCGTAGTGCGGCGCGGCCTGCATGGTCGCCGGCTCACCCTGCATGTGCATCAGCACCACCTCGCAGCCGAGTTCGGCGGCGACGGCGGGGGCGTCCGGGGCGTGGCGTAGGGCCGAGACGTCATTCCAGATCGTCGCGCCCGCCGCCACGGCGGCGCGGGCCACCTGGGGCTTCATGGTGTCGACGGAGATGGGGACGGGGCTTTCGGCGCGGATGGCGGCGATCACCGGGACCACGCGGGCCCGTTCCTCCGCCTCGCCGACCGGCTGCGCGCCGGGCCGCGTGGATTCCCCGCCGACGTCGAGGATCTCGGCGCCTTCGGCGAGCAGGCGAAGCGCCCCGGCCAGGGCCGCCTCCCGCCCGGCGTGGCGGCCGCCGTCGGAGAAGGAGTCGGGGGTGACGTTCAGAACGCCCATCAGCCGGGGGCGCGGGGGCGCGGCGGGCGGCGCCGGACGGGCGTCTGCGCCCAATGCCTTATCCTTCAACGCTTCGCGGCGCCGAAACCTGCGGCGCCGAGGGGATTCCTGCTGCAGTGCGCATATCGGGCGCCTAAGAGCCGTCACACAGGCGCATTAAGGTTGTATGAGGCGAAAGGGGCAAGTCGCTTGGGGGGATACAAGCGCCATGATCATCGACCCGATCCGCTATATGAGACGCCGTCGCCGACTCTCGCAGGAGGCGGAGGAGGAGGCGGCCTATCTGCGCCGCCGCTTCGGCCCCGAAGCCCACCAGGCCGCCCTCGAGAAGCTTCGACGGCCCGATCTCACCACCTGGGGCAAGCGTGTCGTCTCCGAGGCGGCCCGGCGGCTGGAGCGGGCCTGAGGCCGCTCCAGCGCTCGTTGGGCGTCAGGCCGGCTCGGCGCCCGGCTGGGGCGAGATCGGCACCGCCACGGCGGGGCCCAGGGTGCGATGCTGGTCGGGCTCGTCGCGCTTGGGCGGCACGCCCTTCAGAACGCCGACGATCTCGTCGCCGGTCAGGGTTTCGTATTCCAGCAGGGCCTTGGCCAGCTTGTGCAGCTCCTCGGCCTTCTCGGTCAGGATGCGGCGGGCTTCGTCCCAGCCGGCCTGGACCAGGCGCTTGATCTCGGCGTCGATGACCCGCGAGGTCTCCTCCGACACGTTCTGCGAACGCGCCACCGAATGGCCGAGGAAGACCTCGTCCTGGTTCTCGCCATAGGCGACCACGCCCAGCTGGTCGGAGAAGCCCCACTTGGTGACCATGGCCCGGGCCAGGCGGGTGGCCTGGTCGATGTCGGACGAGGCGCCGGAGGTGATCTTCTCCTTGCCGAAGATGATCTCCTCGGCCACCCGGCCGCCCATCAGGATGGCCAGGCGGGAGGTCATCTGCTCGTAGGTCATGGACAGCTGGTCCCGCTCGGGCAGCTGCATGACCATGCCGAGCGCACGGCCGCGGGGGATGATGGTCGCCTTGTGCACCGGATCGGTGGCAGGCACGCTGAGCGCCACCAGGGCGTGACCCCCCTCGTGATAGGCGGTCAGGCGCTTCTCGTCGTCGGTCATGGCCATGGAGCGGCGCTCGGCGCCCATCATCACCTTGTCCTTGGCGTCCTCGAAGTCGCGCTGGGTGACCATGCGGCGGTTCTTGCGCGCGGCCATCAGGGCGGCCTCGTTGACCAGGTTGGCCAGGTCCGCCCCGGAGAAGCCGGGCGTGCCGCGGGCGATGGTCTTGACCTCCACGTCGGCGGCCAGGGGCACGTTCTTCATGTGGACGCGCAGGATCCGCTCGCGGCCGTTGATGTCCGGATTGGGCACCACGACCTGGCGGTCGAAGCGGCCGGGGCGCAGCAGGGCCGGGTCCAGCACGTCGGGGCGGTTGGTCGAGGCGATGACGATGATGGCGTCGTTGGGGTCGAAGCCGTCCATCTCCACCAGCAGCTGGTTCAGGGTCTGCTCGCGCTCGTCATTGCCGCCGCCGAGGCCGGCGCCACGATGGCGGCCGACGGCGTCGATCTCGTCGATGAAGATGATGCAGGGCGCGTTCTTCTTGGCCTGCTCGAACATGTCGCGCACGCGGCTGGCGCCGACGCCCACGAACATCTCCACGAAGTCCGAGCCGGAGATGTAGAAGAAGGGAACGCCCGCCTCGCCGGCCACGGCGCGGCCGAGCAGGGTCTTGCCGGTGCCGGGCGGGCCGACCATCAGGGCGCCCTTGGGGATCTTGCCGCCCAGGCGCTGGAATTTCTGCGGGTCCTTCAGGAAGTCGACGATCTCCGTCAGCTCCTCCTTGGCCTCGTCCACGCCGGCGACGTCATCGAAGGTCACGCGGTTCTTGTTCTCGGTCAGCATGCGGGCCTTGGACTTGCCGAAGCCCATGGCGCCGCGGGCGCCGCCCTGCATCTGGCGCATGAAGAAGATCCACACGCCGATCAGCAGCAGGATGGGCAGGGCCTGGATCAGCACGCCCACGAGGGTGATGCCGCCGGCCGGCTTGACCGAGATGTCGGCGCCCTGGGCCTCCAGCCGGTTGACCAGCTCGTCCTGATTGTTCGGCGTCACGGCGGTGAAGGCCTTGCCGTCGGAGTCGCGCACCTCGACCGTGGGGCCGCGGATGACGGCGGAGTCCACCTGGCCGGAGTCGATGCGCGACAGCAGCTGCGAATAGGTGATCTCGCGCGCGCCCGCGGCCTGCCCGCCGCCGCTCATCATGCTATAGAGGCCGATCAGGACGACGCCGATGACGCCCCAGATGGCCAGATTGCGCAGGTTCATGATGCTTCTTGATCCGTCTCGGGAAAATTCGGGTCTGGCCCCTAAGATAGGATGGCCTTCGCGGTTTCACCAGCAAGGGGCGCGCCAGAGCGACGGAGCGCCGCGCCCTGAAGCGCAAGGAAAAGCTTGGCCTTGAGGCGGCTTGGCCTCGCGCCGGCCCGAAATGACGAAGGCCGCGCAGGGGTTCCTGCGCGGCCTTGGCCGATCGGGTCGTGCGGTCGCCACGCGGGGCGGCGACGAAAGCCTCAGCGGCCGCGCTTGGGGCCGGCGATCAGGCCTTCGCGCTGGGCGCGCTTGCGGGCCAGCTTGCGGGCGCGGCGGACGGCCTCGGCCTTTTGGCGGGCGCGCTTTTCCGACGGCTTCTCATAGTGCACGTGCCGCTTCATTTCGCGGAACGAGCCCTCGCGCTGCATCTTCTTCTTCAGCGCCTTAAGGGCCTGATCGACGTTGTTGTCGCGGACGAAAATCTGAACCAGGGGACTCTCTCCTGCCTTCCAGCCACTGCGCCGGCCAGCGCTTGGCGGCGGCGTTAGATCCAAAACCGATTAGCCCCGAAAGCAGCCGCCTTCGGAGCCGAGGGGCGCTCAGATAACAGATGGAGAAGGCGATGTCCACGCAAGACGGGCGGGTTCGAGCGGTCTAGACTTGGGCGCATGAGCGACGCCGACACCGAACCGGGCCCGCAGGGCGAAGACGCCGCCGCCTGGGCCCGCGAGACCGAAGACCAGATCCTTTCCGCCGCCATTCCGCTGGCCGCGACCGAGGGCTGGACCCGCCGACTGGCCCATCTCGCAGGCGCCCAGGCCGGCCTCTCTGCGGCCGAGACCGACCTCCTGCTGCCCAACGGCGCGGCCGATCTCGCCGCCCTGCTCTCGCGCCGGCATGACGCGCGGGCCATGACCCTGCTGGCCGGCGTCGATCCGGCGTCCCTGAAGATCCGCGAGCGCATCCGCGCGGCCGTCGAGGCGCGGCTGGACGCCGCCGCCCTCGACGAGACCGCCACCCGCCGCTGCGCCGGCTTCCTGGCCCTCCCGCCCAACCTGCCGCTGGCCGGGCGCCTCGCCTGGGAGAGCGCCGACCGGCTCTGGCGCTGGGCCGGCGACACCGCCACGGACGAGAACCACTATTCGAAGCGCGCCATCCTGTCGGGCATCCTCACCGGCGCCCTGGCCATCCGGCTGCAGTCCGGCCGCGGCGCCTCCATGGACTTCGTGGACCGTCGCATCGCCAACGTCATGACCTTCGAGAAGTGGAAGGCGACGACGAAGCTCCGCCCGTCCCTCGCCCTCAAGAGCGTCGCCGAGACGCTCGGGCGCCTGCGCTACGGACGTGCGGCATGAGCGCCTCTGATCCCGAAGTCCTGATCGTCACCGGCGACGACGACGCGATCGCGCCCGTCCAGCTGGAGCACCGCATGGACGAGGTGATCGTCGAGGGCGAGCCCGACCAGGCCTACAACTATCTCGCCTACCGCTTCGAGCGCGACGGCGCCGCGCTCGCCGTGCGCGTCTATATGGACGAGGCCGACCGGGCCCTTCTGTTCCCGCCCGAGCCGGGCGTCGCCATGGCGCAGCCGACGGCGGCCGCCGAGCGCCTGCGCCAGGACGTGCTCTGCTATCTCGCCCGCCGCTTCCGCCTGATCGAGGAGCTGGGCGAGACGGGCTACGAGCCGGTGTGGATCGCCAGCGAAGCCTGGCGCAGCCTGCTGGCGGCGACCGGCCGCCACTGAAGCGCCGGGGCGCCAGGGCGCCAGAGCGCCGTAGCGGCGGCCGCCTCAGCGCGTCGGGATCTCCACGTCGCAGACGGTGAAGTCGGCGCCCTTCGCCTGACGGAGCGCGGCGACCTGGGCCTGGAAGACCCGGCCGGCGGGATCGGCGATCTCCAGGCGCGGGCGCGCCTCCGACGGCAGGTCGGCGGCGACCCTGACGCGGATCATGCGGTCGGGCGCCGCCGGCGGCTCGCCGACCGTCAGGGCCCGCGCCACGTCCATTCCCTGAACCAGCCGGCCGAAGGGGGTGTAGTCGCGGTCGAGGCGGCGGGCGGCCTCCAGCATGACGAAGATCTCGCTGTTGGCCGTGCCCGGAGCGGCCTGACGGCCCATGCCGAAGACGCCGGGGCAGTAGGCGCCCCAGGCCAGGACCCGGCCGCTGCGGGCTCTATCCTCTTCGCCGGCCGACACGGCCGCGATGGGCAGGGACCGGAGGAAGCCGGTGCGGGCGTCGCTGGCGTCGGTGACGAAGACCACCTCGTCCTTCAGCTCCGGCGTCAGGCGGAAGGTGAACTCCGGGGCCAGGTCCGGGTGCTCGGAGACCCCGCCGTCGCGGTTGTTCGGGTTTCCCGTCTGGGCGACGAACCCTGCGATCACCCGGTGGAACAGCAGGCCGTCATAGACGCCCTCCCGCGCCAGCCGCTTCACCCGCGCCACCGCCTCGGGCGCGACCTCCGGCGCCATCTCCACCACCAGGCGGCCCTTCGAGGTGTCGATCACCAGGGTGTTCTGCGGATCGGGCGTCCGCCAGTCGGCGGCCCGCGCGGACAGGGGAAGCAGGGCGGCGCAGAGGGTGGCGATCAGGGCGATCTTCATCGGGGTCGACTCCAGTCCTGGGCGTTGCGCAGTCGGATGCCGCTGGCGTGCAGGCTGGTGTCCCACAGGCCGCGCAGATGGGTCAGGCGCTCGGTGAGCCGCAGCTCCACCCCCTGCGCCCGCAGGGCGGCGGGGAGGTCGGCGAGGGTGTCCACGGCGGTCGGCCGCACGGCGCGGCGCGAGACCCACATGCCGGCGTCCGACAGGCTTTCGAAGGAATCCGGCGGCAGGGCGTAGCGGAAGAGGGTCGCGGTCTTCAGCCGCTCGAACCAGGCCCACTCCGCATAGGCGATGATCCGCGCCGGGCTGTCGCCGAACCAGCGCTCGCGGTCGGCGGCGGTGGTCTCCGGGCGGGCCCACAGCAGGATCCGGGGACAGTCGCGCGGGAACAGGTACATGGCCTGGCGCCCGGCCTCGATGGCCCAGACCAGCGGACCGTTCAGCCAGTCGCGTCCCGGCCCGCGCTCGGACGGGACGCGGACGGGGCGCGGCTCGAAGACCGAGATCTCCGCATCGTCGCTGAAGTGGTAAAGCTCCATGGCGGCGCGATGGGGCCTGATCCCGGGCCCGCGCGCAAGGCCTGGGCGGCCGCGTCTTTGCCCCGCCGGCGGGGCGACTTCACATTGCCCCGGCCGGGCTTTCCCTGTAATCGGCGCCCGACCCCAGCCGAGAGAGGGAAAACCCCCGGAATGCCCGAGCTTTACGACGTCGCCGCCATCGGCAACGCCATCGTCGACGTGATCGCGCCGGCGACCGACGCCTTCCTGGAGAGCGAAGGCCTCGTGAAGGGCTCGATGATGCTGATCGACGAGGCGCGCGGGGTCGACCTCTATGGCCGCATGGCTGCGGGCGTGGAGACCTCGGGGGGCTCGGCCGGCTACACCGTGGCCGGGAGCGCCTGCTTCGGCGGCCGGGCGGCCTATCTCGGCAAGGTGGCCAGGGACCAGCTGGGCGAGGTCTTCGCCCACGACATGCGCGCCACGGGCGTGAAGTTCGACGTGCCGCCGCTGGGGGCCGGGCCGGCGACGGCGCGCTGCCTGATCAATGTGACGCCCGACGGCCAGCGCACCATGTGCACCTATCTGGGCGCCTCCACCGAGCTGACGCCCGACGACATCGACGCCGCCGTCATCGAGGCGTCCAAGGTCGTCTATCTGGAAGGCTATCTCTTCGATCCGTCGGAGGCGCGCCGCGCCTTCGCCAAGGCCGCCGGCCTGGCGCGGGCCAGCGGGCGCAAGATCGCGCTCACCCTGTCCGACGCCTTCGTCGTCGAGCGCCACCGCGGCGCCCTGATGGAGTTCATCGAGGACCAGGTGGACATCGTCTTCGCCAATGAGGCCGAGGTCACCGCCCTCTTCCAGACGCAGGATTTCGACGCCGCGGTGAAGGCGCTCGCCGCCCGCAGCCAGATCGCCGCCGTCACCCGCAGCGAGAAGGGCTCGGTCATCGTTTCGGGCGAGGCCTGGCACGAAATCTGGGCCGCGGCCGTCGACAAGGTGGTCGACACCACCGGCGCGGGGGATCAATACGCCGCCGGCTTCCTATATGGACTGGCGAACGATCATTCCCTGCCCGTCTGCGGCCAGCTCGGCGCGCTGGCGTGGCGTGGCGTGACGGTTCCTTCGGT